>JAFSEN010000049.1 GCA_017435745.1 Oscillospiraceae bacterium | reverse complement strand
GAAAAAGACAAGGAAAATAAGGTTGTACGCATGGAGCGTTCTTTCGGATCCTATAACAGAGAATTTGATATCTCCGGAATTAAGGCGGAGGAAATCAAAGCAAAATATGAAAACGGTGTACTCAAGCTTGTTCTTCCGAAGAAGGAACAGGTTCTTCCCGAAAGCAGAACTCTTGAAATCGAATAATACCAAAAAAACAAAAAAAGGGAAAGCGGCAGCCGCCGCTTTCCCTTTTTATTTTTCTGTTTCTTCTTCAATTTTTACCTTGCGGCGTTTTTTCACCGCTTCGGTAAGAAGAAACTCGATCTGTCCGTTTACGGAGCGAAAATCGTCTTCCGCCCAGCGGGAAATTTCTTCCCATAAAGTCGGCGAAAGCCTGAGCAAAAGCTGTTTTTTATCCTTTTCCGCCAAAGGGCTTCCGCCTCCTTTTCAAAAAATTTTATCAGTAAATGGAACCTGTGTTTACAATAGGCTGTGCATCGTTGTTGCCGCAAAGTACAACAAGAAGGTTGGAAACCATCTGTGCCTTGCGCTCATCATCCATATCAACTACCTTGTCGCCTTCAAGGCGGTCAAGAGCCATTTCCACCATTCCCACAGCGCCGTCAACAATGAGTTTTCTTGCGGCAATGATAGCGGAAGCCTGCTGGCGCTGGAGCATTGCGGCGGCAATTTCGGGCGCATAGGCAAGGTGGGTGATTCTTGCTTCGGTAACTTCGATTCCCGCGATTTCGACCCTGCACTGGATCTCGTCTTTAAGGCGCTGGGCAACTTCAAGGCTTGAACCGCGGAGAGATTTTTCGTCGCCTTCCTCGGATTCATCATAAGGATATTCCCTTGCGATATTGCGGAGAGCCGCGTCGCATTGGGTGGAAAGGAATTCAACATAGTTATCAACGTTGAAAACGGCTTTTGCCGGGTCGGTAACGTGCCAGATAACAACGGTTCCGATAATTACCGGGTTGCCAAGCTGGTCGTTGATCTTCTGTTTATCGTTGGTAAGGGTGATTTCTTTGAGGGAAACTCTTTTGTTTGTGGAAAGCTGTACGTTTCCGGTGGTCGCTTTTCCGGAAAGAGCGGCTTCGGCATTTGCTGCGGCAGCTTTTTCAAGAGCGTTTTCGGAAGCCGGGTTGATTGCGGCGGCAAAGGGGTTGACATAGAAAAATCCCGGGCCGTAAAGGGTTCCGTAATATTCTCCGAAAAGTGTGAGAACATAGGCTTCGTTGGGGCGAATTGTTTTAAGTCCGCAAAGAAGGATCGGAATTACTATTACAGCCATTATAGCGCAAAGAATCACCAAAATCAAAGAAATCGGGAACAAAATTCCGCTTTCAAGCATAATTATTCCGCCAACAAGACCCGCAATTGTAGCAAGTTCTCCAAGAATAAGGAGAAGAAGCATTGCCATTCCGTTTTTCGCCTTAAGTTCCTTGTTGTAATCGTTTCTTACGTTTGCATTCATAAAATTATCATCCTTTCTTAGATGTTACTGGCAAAAAAGAGATATCATTTTGATATCATCTTCATATTACCGCATTTTGGAAAATTTGTCAAGAATTTTTTCGAACACAAAATAAAAAGAAAACCAAAAGCCCGTGCTCAAGTTGAGCACGGACTTTTGGCCTTTGGTTTATGGTGAAATTAACGGTAATTTTTTTCTGCCTTGGTCCATTTTTCAAATTCCTCTTCGGTTGCAAGAACCTTGTGGGTTCCTTCAACTGTGCGAAGAGTTCCGGCCATATAATCGATTCCGCTGGTGAAATAATCATAGTGCATGGAAGTGCGTTTTCTTTCAACTGCGGGGTTCGGATGGGGAATTGCCGAAATAAGGCTTCTGGTATAAGGATGAACCGGGTTTGCAAAAATTTCTTCGGTGGTTCCGGTTTCAACAAGGTGGCCAAGATGGAGAACGCCGATTCTGTCGGAAATATATTTTACCATCGAAAGGTCATGGGCGATGAAAAGATATGCGGCGCCGGTTTCTTTCTGGATATCGCGCATAAGGTTTACAACCTGGGCCTGGATGGAAACGTCAAGAGCGGAGATACATTCATCGGCAATGATGAGCTTCGGGTTCATGATAAGGGCCCTTGCAATACCGACTCTCTGGCGCTGGCCGCCGGAGAACTGATGGGGATAACGCTCCGCATGTTCCGGAGCAAGACCAACTTTTTCAAGGATGCGGGCAATTTTTGCGTCGCGGTCCGCTTTATCAGTATAAAGGTGGTGAATATCAAGTCCCTGGCCGATAATATCGGCAACCTTTTGTCTTGGGTTAAGACATGCCATCGGGTCCTGGAAGATCATCTGCATTTCGGTGCGGAGTTTTTTCTCATCCGCAGCGCTCATTTTTCCGCTGATATCGGCTCCGTCAAAGATGATTTTGCCTGCGGTTGGGTCATAAAGGCGGATTATGGAACGGCCGATGGTGGTCTTACCGGAACCGGATTCGCCGACAAGTCCATAGGTTTCGCCGGGATAAATTTCGAAAGAAACGTCATCAACGGCTTTTACTGTAAACTTTTTGCTGATCGGAAAATACTGTTTAAGGTTTTCTACTTTAAGAAGCGGAACTCTTTCTTCCATTTATTTCGCCTCCTTCAGCATGCGGTCGATTCTTGCCCGAAGTTCCTTCGGCATTTCGACTTTAGGTGCGTTGTCGTCCAAAAGCCAGGTTGCGGCACAATGGGTGTCGGAAACCCAGAACATGGGCGGTTCGGCAATTTCGTCGATTTTAAGCGCAAATTCGTTACGCGGAGCAAAAGCATCGCCCTTGATTTCATGAAGAAGGTTGGGCGGGCTTCCAGGAATTGTATAAAGTCTTTCATCATGTGTTTCAAGGTCCGGAAGTGCGGAAAGAAGTCCCCATGTATAGGGGTGTTTCGGGTCATAATAGACCTCGTCAACTCTTCCCTTTTCAACAATTTTTCCGGCGTACATGATGTTTACAAAATCCGCAACCTTTGCAACAACGCCAAGGTCATGGGTTATGTAAATTACGGAAATTCCGAGTTTTGCCTGAACTTCCTTAATAAGTTCAAGGATTTTTGCCTGGATCGTAACGTCAAGAGCGGTTGTGGGTTCGTCGCAGATGAGAAGATCCGGGTTGCAGGAAAGCGCAATAGCGATTACAACACGCTGGCGCATACCGCCGGAAAGCTGATGAGGATAGTTCTTCATACGTTTTTCCGGGTCGGTGATTCCTACCATATCAAGAAGTTCAACAGCACGTTTCCATGCTTCTTTTTTCGGGGTTTTGAAATGCCAGATCATGCCTTCCATAATCTGATCACCGATAGTCATGGTGGGGTTAAGGGAGGTCATGGGGTCCTGGAAAACCATTGCGATGCGTTTTCCGTTAATTGTACGGCGCATCTGTTTTTTGGAAAGGGTGAGAAGGTCGATTGTTTCCTCCTCGCCTTGGTCGTTTTTAAAGGTAAAAAGTGCTTTTCCCGCTTCAACTTTACCGTTGGTATCGAGGATACCGATGGCGGTTTTAACGGTTACGGATTTACCGGAACCGGATTCGCCTACGATTGCAACGGTTTCGCCGCGTCTTACGGCAAAATCAACGTTGCGGAGAGCATGAACTCTTCCTGCGGTTGTTGCGAAGGAAACGGACAGACCTTCAACTTTAAGGATAAAATCGCCTTTTTCCTGCATAAATCTGTCCCTCCTTTACATATCTTTCTGCTTCGGGTCAAGCGCATCGCGAAGACCGTCCGCAAGAAGGTTGAAACTGAGCATAAGAAGCGCAAGAACGATAAGGGGCGACACAATCATATAAGGATGGGTCGTAAAGTTCTTGTAAGCGTCGGAAATAAGGGTGCCGAGAGATGCCATAGGCGCCGGAATACCAAGACCTACGAAAGCAAGGAACGCTTCGGTAAAAATTGCATGAGGAATGGAGAACATGGTCTGGGTAATGATCTGGCCGATTATGTTGGGCATGATCTCTTTGAAGATGATACGAAGCGGAGATGCGCCAAGGGTTTTGGAAGCAAGAACAAATTCCTGTTCCTTAAGTTTGAGCATCTGCGCGCGGGCAATACGGCTCATGGGAATCCAGCCGGTGATCATAAGCGCAACGATAATTGCGCCAAGGCCGGGGCTGAGCACGAGTATCATAAGGGTTACGATTACAAGGTTCGGAATACTGTTGAGTATCTCAGCGCAGCGCTGCATTACAGCGTCAAGCTTTCCGCCGAAATAACCGGAAATAAGTCCGTAGGAAAGTCCGAAAATAACGTCGATTACAACCGCGACAATCGCGATATAAAGGCTTATTCTTGTTCCTTCCCAAACACGGGTGAAGATATCGCGGCCAAGAGTATCGGAACCGAACCAATAATAAACGTCGTCAAAACCTTTTTCTTCATAATAGTTTTTTTCAACGCCTTTTCCCACAAGATAAATAGTTTCGGAACCATCGAAAATTCCAAGGTTTTCAAGTCCGGGGATTCTCGGGGCAAGGTTTTGTTCTTCAATTATCTGGCTTTCATAGGTATAGGGGGTCATTGCCGGACCGAAAGCCGCAAAGAAAATGATTATTGCAATCATAACAAGGCCGAAAATCGCGCCTTTGTTGCGGACAAAACGGACAAAAGCATCTTTCCAGTAGTTCTGGGAAGCAAAGTTGCGGTCAACGTGTTTGTTGACATCGTTATTGGTAAGCTCAAAAGCGTCCTGGGGAAGAGCGGAATAATCAAAATTTTCAGCTTTCATGATTATCCTCCTTCGAAAGACGAATTCTCGGGTCGATAATACCGTAAAGAATATCGACAACAAGCATTATGCCTATATACATAAGGCTGTAAATGAAAGAAAGCGCAATAGTTACGTTATAGTCGTTCTGCTGGATCGAACGAACCATAAGTTCGCCGATTCCGGGGATCGAGAAGATTTTTTCGATAACGAGAGAACCGGTCATGGTGTTAACGATCAGCGGACCGAGAACGGTAATGATCGGAATAAGCGCGTTTCTAAGGGCATGGCGGATAATAAGTTTCGGGCCGCTGATGCCTTTGCTTTCCGCAAGAAGCATATAGTCGCTTCTGAGAACTTCAAGCATTTCGGTTCTTGTAAACCTTGCAATGTTCGCCATGGAGAACATTGAAAGAGCGATTGTCGGAAGCACCGAAGAGATAAAAGGTCTTGCGGATTCATAAAGAATAGGGAACCAGCCGAGTCTGGAACCGAACATATAGGAAAGGGCCAGCGCAAAAACATAGGACGGAAGGGAAACACCCAGAACCGAAATTATGGTTGCGATGGTATCAAAAATCGTGTTGTGTTTAAGTGCTGCAACAAGTCCGAGAACAAGACCGATTGCTGCGCCGAGGAAAACCGCCTGTCCGCCAAGACGGATCGAGGTGGGAACCCTGTTTTGCAGAAGGTCAGTAATCGGAACGTTTGAGGCGATGTTGTACGAAACGCCGAAATCGCCACGGAGAATATTAAAAAGGTATTTAAAATAGCGTACAATTATCGGCTGATCAAGACCGTACTTCTGATAGAGAATATCTATCTGTTCCTGGGAAAGTTTGTCGTCGTTGAAAGGCGAACCGGGCATCAGCTCGAGCATAAGGAACAGGAGAAGAAGCAGCACAAGAATAGCCACAATGGAGTATAAAACTCGCTTAAATATGTATTTCTTCACTGAGGATTACCCCTCCTTATATAAAAGCATACAGTGACCCGTTATATGACGGGCCACTGTATGACCTTAAATGATCAAATTGATTGACTATTGTTTTTAAATCAGCCGACTTTTACGTTCTTATATACGCGGTTAAGACCAACTGCGTGGAATTCAATGCCGGAGATGTTCTCTTTAACAAGAGATGCGTTTGCGTTCTGATATACAGGAAGGATTACGGATTCATCAGCGATGATCTGTTCTGCCTGTTTGATAAGATCCCAACGTGCTTCTGCATCAAGAGCATATTCAACGGTTTTGATCTTGTTGAGGATTTCCATGTATGCATCGGAATGCCATGCGCCGTAGTTATGAGTATAACCGTCGGTCCAGAGATCCATGTAGGTAAGCGGGTCTGCATAGTCAGGTCCCCATCTGCAAAGGCCGATGTCATAATCGTGTGCTTTCATAAGGTCGGAACGCTGTTTCTTCGGATAAGGCTGAAGAGTGATTACAAGACCTTCAAGGTTGGTCTGGAGTTCCTGCTGAATGAATTCAGCAACAAGTTTGATGGATTCTTCATCATCGAAGATAAGGGTAAGTTCAACGGAATCGGTGCCGAGTTCTTCAAGGCCTGCTGCCCAAAGAGCTTTTGCTTCGTCAACATTGTATTCGTTGTAAGTAAGGCCGGAAGATTCGCGGTAATCTTTACCGTCGGGACCGGTTGCAAGGCCTACAGGAACACAGAAGTCTGCGGGAATGGAACCGTTTCTGAGGATGTTGTTGCAGATTGCTTCTTTATCGAAAGCCATACCGATTGCTTTACGGATATTTACGTTTGCCATTGCGCCGCCTTTGGATACGTTAGGAGACATGTACCAAAGGTAACCGGATTCGGTTGCAAGGAATTCTGCGTCGTCTTTAAGAAGGTCTGCAAGTTCGGAAGAAAGAACGCAAACGTCAAGCTCGCCGGCCTGATATGCGTTGTATGCCTGCTGGGAATCGAGGATTACTTTGTAGGTAAGACCTGCAAGTTCAACAGCGTCAGCATCATAATAGCTTTCGTTCTTTACCATTTTGAATTCGGTTGCTGCGGGGGTATATTCGGAAAGAGTGAATGTACCGTTGGAGATGTAATATTCGGGAGCGGAACCATAGAGATCGCCGCACTCTTCAACAAAAGCTCTGTTCATCGGATAGAAAACCGGGAAGAACATAAGGGTGTCGAAGAAAGCGCAGGGAACGTCAAATTCAACTACAAGGGTTTTTTCGTCCTGTGCATAAACGCCGAGTTCGGTTGCATCCATTTCGCCGGCATAGATTGCAGAAGCGTTTTTGATACCTGCGGTTTCAAAAAGGGAAGCATATTCTGCCGGAAGAGACATAGCTCTCTGCCATGCAAATACGAAGTCGTCTGCGGTTACCTCGGCGCCGTTGGACCATTTTGCATCACGAAGATGGAAAGTCCAGACCATACCGTCATCGGATTTTTCATAAGTTTCTGCCATGCCGGGGATTGCTGCACCGGAAGCATCGCACTGGAAAAGTCCTTCGATCATAGTGCCGATTACTTCAAAGTCGTCGCCCGCAGAAGTAAGATGCGGGTCAATGGAATCGATTGCTGCGGTAACGTGAACGTTAAGAATTTTTCCGTCGCCGTCTGCTTCAGATTTTCCGCAGGCTGCAAGGCTGAATACCATTACAAGTGCAAGAACCAGAGCAAGAATTTTGTTGAGTTTCATGATTTCACCTCATTCAATTGTTAATTTCACCGTCAATGAAATTCTTAGCAACCAAAGTTTCATTGTGATAACCTGTATATTACACCCATTTTTTTCAATTGTCAAGTAAAAAATACAAAAAATTTGAAATATTTTGTTTTTGTTTTGTATTTGTGTAAAATACACTTGTTTTTTGGACAAAAAATTTTGCTTTACCACAATAAAATATTTTTTATATTTTTGATATAAAACGTTGGTTTTGGCCAAAAAAACGTTGTTTTTTCAAAAAAGCGCCCGCACGCTTTTGTATGCAAAAATCTTGTATATTTTTGCAGGATTATGCATAAATATTGAATATTACAAAATCGTTACAGCGTTTTACAACGCAAAAGTAAATTTGCAGGAAGTTGAGGGGTAAACTTGCAAAAAATATATAAAAATCAAAAAAAATACACCGTCTTTTACCAAAAAAGACGGTGTTAAGAATTTTTCGGGTCTTTTTTCTTCCCAAAAAGTATCAAAGAAGCTCTTCAATTGTCATTTTTACCGCTTTTTCTTCAAGAGAAAAGTCTGTTTCGCGGTAATTTTCGCCAAGAACACAATGCAAAACTTCTTTCATCATCAAAGGGTTGCGCACAAGAACCGGCCCAAGGCACCAGGTTGCAAAAAGGTTGTTGATGCGGCAGCCTTCGCCATCGCCGACGGAACCTTTTCCTTCGTCCGCTTTAATAACGCTAAAAAGGCGGTTTTTGTTCGGGTTGTCGAATTTTACGCTTTCGCAGCGGTAATAGGTTCCGAACATCTTCTCTTCCGGGGCAAATTCCGGAACAAGCACCGCGTCGCTTACGTAAAGGCTGTCAAATTCCTCTGCGGTGCAGTCCAAAAGGCCGATTCCATCGTAAGTTTTTCCGTCAAGCATGGAAAAGCTTTTTCCAAGAAGCATGTTGGAACTTCCGGTTATTACAAAAACCTTTCCTTCCTCAATGCTTTTGGCAACAGCATCTTTATATTTAATAAAATCTTTGCTTATTGCGGAAACGTTGTGGGGTTTTCCGTGGGTCATAAAAACAATATCATACGATTCAAAATCGATTTCATCACCGACGCCGAGAGTTTCCGTTTCAAATTCATATCCCATTTCCGCAATGCGTTTTTCAAATGCGGAAACGTTTTTTCCGTCGCCGTTAAGGTCAAGCGCTTCGCCATAGAGGTTGAGTATTCTTATTTTTTTCATAATCTTCTCAGCTCCTCCAGTACTTTGTCTTCATTGGAAAAAACGGAAGAAGTCATAACGTAGATGTTTCCCTCTGTTTTTTCAAGGCAGGAACGGAGATCTTCCGCTTTGTCGCAGATCTGCACCCTGCTCATATCTATATCCGCAAGTTTAAGGCGAACAGCCATATCGTAGCGGCGTTTTCCGACAACAACAATGTGCTCAACGTCCTTAAGGTTTTCGTAAGCAACGTCATACATAAAAAGAACGTCCTTGCGCTCGGTGTGGAACATGTTGTTGGAAATTATCATAAGGGTTCTGGGACCCTCTTTATC
Source organism: Oscillospiraceae bacterium (assembly GCA_017435745.1). GTDB lineage: Bacteria > Bacillota > Clostridia > Oscillospirales > Ruminococcaceae > UMGS1668. The sequence goes on along the minus strand of JAFSEN010000049.1, from coordinate 2,823 downwards.
CGTTACAAACTCAACGCTCTGGTCAATGGATGCGGGGTTCTGTTTTGTAAGAATAAGCTGGCATTTTCTTCCAAGAACGGAAAGTTCTTCATAGCGTTTGGTAACGCCGATATCGAAATTTTCCGCGGAGGAAAGAACTTTTTCAAGTTCAAGTCCGGAAGCGCTGCAGCAAACCGCTGCTGCGGCAACGGTGTTGAACATAAAATAGGTTGCGTCAAAGGTAATTTTTGTTTCTTTTCCGTTGATAAGGAATTTTCCGTTTTCAAAGTCAAAATCCGTTCCGATAAAATCTGCCTTCGGAGTTTCAAAACCGCAGTTTTCGCAGCGGAAAGAACCTATATGATTATAATGATAATAATCATAAGAAAGCTTGTGCATACATTTGGGGCAAACCTTTGCGTCGTTGGTTCCGCTTCTGCATTCATCGGTGGAGCGTTCGTTTTTACCGAGAGCAAACCATACTACCGGGTTTTCGATTCCCCAGCTTACCTGCTGTGAAACAGGGTCGTTTGCGTTGAGGATATAGGTTGTTCCCGGGGTTACGCCGAGTTTTATTTTTTCAAGAACAATTTCCGGGCAGCAGTTGCGAACTATCTGGTCGCGGAGAAGGTTTGTAAGAAGAACATAATCCGGGGTAACTTCTTTTACAAAAAAGCGAAGCCAGCGTTCGTCAATTTCAAGAACGGAAAAATCCGCTTTTACTTCTCCCTTAAAAGTGCAGCCGTTAAGAAGGGCTGTGGTGATTCCGCCGAGCATGTTGGAACCGAAGCTGTTGTTTATTACGGAAAAACCGTTTTCCCGAAGGATATGGGTAACCATATTGGAAGTTGTTGTTTTTCCGTTTGTTCCGGTGATACAGATTACCTTTCCGCTGAATTTAAGTTTTTTAAGCAGATTCGGACAGATCATTCTTGCAATATCGCCGGGTTTTGCGGTGCCTTTTCCAACAAGGCGGCCCACAAAATAGAGCATTCTGCAAACGCAGATGGCAATGAAAAGTCTCATTTTTTAATGCTTCCTTTTTAATAATGTATAAATATATTATTGCTTATTACGCGTTTTGAGCACCGGCAGAATCCGCCGGTGCTCAAAAGTTTTATCAAAGGGTAATAAGTTTCTTTTCGCTTTTTGTAATAACGTCGCAGCCGTCTTCGGTTACCATTACGATATCCTCAATGCGGACGCCGAACCGGCCATCGAGATAAATTCCGGGTTCAACGCTCATTACGATTCCCGCTTCAGTAAGGTCGGAGCAAAGGGGAGAGAATCTCGGATTTTCGTGGATTTCAAGACCAAGGCTATGGCCAAGGCCGTGGCCGAATTTGCCTTCATAACCTGCGCCATAGATCATATCTCTTGCGACTGCGTCGATGGAATTGCAGGGAACGCCGGCTTTTACAGCGTCGATAGCAGCAAGCTGCGCGTTGAGAACAAGGTTGTAAACTTTTTCCTGTTCTTCGGAAATTTTGCCTACGGCAACGGTTCTTGTCATATCGGAACAATAGCCGTTATGGGCTGCACCGAAATCCATGGTTACGAAGTCGCCTTCTTTGATAACGTTCATGCTGGGAACCGCATGGGGCATGGAACCGTTTGCGCCAGCTGCAAGAATTGTTTCAAAAGCAAGGCCGGTTGCGCCGTTGCGAAGCATGAAGTAATCAAGTTCAAGCTGAAGATCTTTTTCGCAAAGACCGGGTTTAATAACTTCGAGCATATGAAGGAAAGCTTTGTCGGTAATAGCCTGGGCTGCGCGGATTTCCTTCATTTCTTCTTCGGATTTGATCTTTCTCTGGTTGAGGATGATCTGGTTAAGTCTGGGGTCATCAAGAATGGTTGCGGTAAGAACCTTGCGAAGGCTGAAAAGGCTTTCGACGGTCATATAGCCGGATTCTATTCCGACGGTTTTTACGTTAAGTTCTTCAAAAAGTTCGTTAAGCTGTTTTGCCATATCGGTCATAAGAACAACTTCTGCATCGGAAACTTTTTTGGTGCCTGCTTCGATATAGCGGCTGTCAAGAAGAAGAACAGCTTTTTCTTTTGTTACAAGAAGTGCGCCTGCGCTGGAAACAAATCCGGTGTAATACTGTCTGTTTACGTCCGAAGTGATAAGAGCAGCGTCAACATCTTCGGGAAGCATCTGGGAAAGTCTTTTAATTCTGTCCATTATTATTCCTCCACTTCTTTATCTTATGAATTTTTCAATAATGCGCTTGAATTTAATAAACGCGTTTGTTTCCGGGCCAATAGGTTCTGTCAAAAAAACCTTTGAACCGAAAAGTTTTCCGCCGAGAACGTCGGTAAAAATCTGGTCGCCGATAACGGCGGTTTCTTCCGGTTTTGCCGAAAGCTTTTTGCAAGCTATCGAAAAACCTTTTGAAAGGGGTTTTGCGCTTTTATAAACAAAGGGAACGCCGAGCTTTTTTGCAAAAGGTTCGATTCTTTCCCTGCTGTTGTTGGAAAGAAGGATTGGTTCTATTCCGTTTTTTCTCATTTCATCGATCCATTCCAAAACGCCTTTCAAAGGTTCCTGGGAACCATGAAGGGCAAGGGTGTTGTCCGTATCAAGAAGAACAAATTTTGCCCCGGAATTTTTTATGTCTTCCGGTTTTATGTCGAGAATGCAGTTGAAACGAAAATCCGGTTTTAAAACAGACAAAAGAACCCCCCTTTTTTTCGGATTTCTTTTTTTGAAAAATAAGAAAGCGGACAGCAAAAAGCCGTCCGCCATCCTCTTTTTCTGTTAGAAATCAATACTTTCTCTTACGAGCTGCTTCGGATTTCTTTTTACGTCTTACCGAAGGCTTCTCATAGCACTCATGCTTT
>JAFSEN010000048.1 GCA_017435745.1 Oscillospiraceae bacterium | reverse complement strand
GGGAGGTGGCACGGCGTAAGCCGTGACGGAAGGGTTGTCTGATAAATCGAAAAGCTGAAAATTATAGGCTTTTAATAAAATAGGACAGAGTTACAATCCCTCAGTCAGCTTCGCTGACAGCTCCCTTTGCACAAGGGAGCCTAAAAGAAAAAAGGAGGTATCTTTATGTATCTCTTCCTCGGCGGCGATGTTTCCGTTTGGGAAAACGACATAATCGGCGTTTTCGATATGGATAATACAACCGTTGCAAAATCCACCCGCGAATTTCTTTCCCGCAACCAGAAGGAAGGTTCGGTAATAAACGTAACCTACGATCTTCCGAAAAGCTTTTGTTTAACAACAGAAAACGGAAAAGAAAAAGTTTATATTTCCCAGCTTGCTCCCGCAACTCTTAAAAAGCGCGGCGGAACATTATAAAAATGCACAGTGCACAATGCAAAGTGCATAATGAAATACAATTATAAATTTTGCATTATGCAATATGCATTATGCATTAAATAATCAGGAGGTAAATCGTGGAAAATACTCCGTTTGCCGTAGAACCTATGCAGGAAGCCTACGACGAAAACCAAATCCAGGTTCTTGAAGGACTTGAAGCAGTAAGAAAAAGACCCGGTATGTATATCGGTTCTACCGGACCGAAGGGTCTTCATCACCTTGTTTACGAAATTGTCGATAACGCAATCGACGAAGCATTGGCGGGCTATTGCACCGATATCAACGTGGAACTTCTTCCCGGAAATCTCGTAAGAGTTACCGATAACGGCCGAGGAATCCCCGTTGGTATCCATGCAAAACTCGGAATTCCGGCGGTAACCGTTGTTTTCACCGTTCTCCATGCGGGCGGTAAGTTCGGCGGTTCCGGCTACAAAGTTTCCGGCGGTCTTCATGGCGTCGGCGCTTCGGTAGTAAACGCCCTTTCCGAATGGCTCGAAGTTGAAGTTAAAGACGGTGAACATGTTTACAGACAGCGTTTCACAAGGGGCGTTGCGGACGGCGATCTTGAAATTGTCGGCGACACCAAAGAAAAGGGAACGGCGGTTCTTTTCAAGGCGGATAATCAGATTTTCGAAACCCTTGAATATGAATATGATGTTCTTATAAACCGTCTTCGCGAACAGGCTTTCCTCAACGCCGGTGTAAAAATAATCTTTACCGACAAACGCGACGAAGAAAATATCAGAACCGAAATCCTTCATTACGAAGGCGGTATAAAATCCTTCGTCGAATATATCCATAAGAAAAAAGGCCTTGAAACGATCCATCCGGAAGTTCTCTATTTTTCCGCAAAAAACGGCGATTCCACCGCGGAAGTTGCAATGCAGTACAACGACAGCTACAACGAAGTTGTTCTCAGCTTTGCAAACAATATCCATACCGTTGACGGCGGTATGCACGAAAACGGATTTAAAAACGCTCTCCGCAAAGTTTTCAATGATTACGGAAGAGAACATAAAATTCTCAAGGATAACGATAAAGATCTTTCCGGCGAAGACGTTCGCGAAGGTTTGACCGCGGTAATTTCCGTAAAGCTTACCGATGCGGAATTTGAAGGCCAGACCAAAACAAAGCTCGGCAACACCGAAATGAGAACAATGGTCGATAAAATGCTTTATGAAAAGCTCAAGACCTATTTTGAAGAAAATCCTTCCGTTGCAAAGGCAATTTTTGAAAAATCTCTCGGCGCCGCAAGAGCAAGAGAAGCCGCAAGAAGAGCACGCGAAAACGCAAGAAGAAAATCCGTGCTCGAAAGCTCCTCCCTTCCGGGAAAACTTGCGGATTGTTCCGACCGCGATATTACAAAAACCGAAATCTATATCGTCGAGGGCGATTCCGCGGGCGGCTCTGCAAAAATGGGACGCGACCGTACCTTCCAGGCAATTCTTCCTCTTTGGGGAAAAATGCTCAACGTTGAAAAAGCAAGGATCGATAAAGTTTATAACAACGATAAGCTCACCCCCGTAGTAACGGCTCTCGGCTGCGGAATCGGCGATGAGGTCGATCTTTCAAAACTCCGCTACGGAAAAGTAATAATCATGGCCGATGCGGACGTTGACGGTTCTCATATCAGAACCCTTCTTCTAACTTTCTTCTTCCGTTATATGCGTCCTCTTATCGAAGAAGGACATGTATATATCGCCCAACCCCCTCTTTACAAAATAATTGTTGGAAAAACCGTTCGCTACGCTTATTCCGATGAAGAACGCGACAGCATTCTTGAGGAACTTAATCCGGAAGGAACGAAAAAAAGCGACGTCCAGCGCTACAAAGGTCTTGGTGAAATGGACCCGGACCAGCTTTGGGAAACCACAATGGACCCCGAACGCCGTATAATGCTCCGTGTTGAACTGGAAGACGCAGCAGCAGCCGACGAAGTTTTTACCATTCTTATGGGCGACAAAGTTGAACCCAGACGCGAATTTATCGAAACAAACGCAAAATATGTTCAGAACCTTGACGTTTAAGAAACAGGAGGAAATTTAAAATGGCATTTAACATTTTCAGAAGAAAACCGAAACCGAAGCCCGAAATCAAAAGACTCGAAGTTTCCGCCTATGGCGAACCGAAATATGAATTCACCCATATCCCCACTCTTGAAGTTTACCGCGAATATAACGACACCGTTTCCGCTCCGGCAATTGCAAGGGATAAACAGCTTAAACGCGCTTTTGGTCTTATAATGGGCGTTATAACAATTGTTTTCGCTGTTCTTTCCGTAATGAATTTTGACTATTTTGATCCGGTTTATGAAGGAAGAGGCTTCTTTGTCTGGATGAGCTACACAAGCTTTATGTTCTATTTCCTCGTAACCCTTATGTCCGCTTATCTCACCTATCATCTTCTCACCTATTATCATTATTTCCCGAAACGCCTTGAAAAGGCAACCGCCGATTATTATAAATCAAGCAAATATCTCACCAACGAAATCGTTCTTGCCTGCTATGAAGACGGCGTTCTCGAAAAAGCCGAACCCCGCGACGAATTTTTTGAATGGGGAATGTTCAACCGCTGCTGGGAATCCGAAAACGTTGTATATCTTGAATTCACCCTTGCAAACCAGCTTTTCGTAGCAAAAGAAGTTATGGTCGAAGCCGGCGCAAACGTTGAGGAATTTATCGCCTGGGCAAACGAAAAAATTGAAGAAGGCAAAAAAATAATGGCCGAACGCGAAGCCGAAGAAGAAGCTTTGGAAGAAGCAGCCGAAGAAGAATATGAGGCAATCGAAAAAGAAATCGAAGCTCTTGAAGAAGAACTTGAAGAACTCGATGACGATTCCCGCGAAGAAGAAATTGAAGAAAGAATAAAAGCTCTTGAAGAAAAAGCCGAAGAGCTTGAAGATAAGCTCGACGATTAAAAGCCTCCCTTGTGTAAAGGGAGGTGTCACGCTGAAAGCGTGACGGAGGGATTGTTTTTCATGGAATATAAATATAATAAAAATATGATTGAAAACGCAAAATTTCTCCGAAAAAACATGACAAAAGAAGAAAAACATCTTTGGTATGATTATCTGAAAAAATGTCCCGTAAGATTTTCAAGGCAAAAAGTTCTCGGAAGATATATAGCGGATTTTTATTCGGCAGAAGCAAAAATTGTTATCGAGCTTGACGGCTCGCAGCATTTTGAAAAAGAAAACCGGATATATGATGAAAAAAGAACGGAATTTCTTGAACAGTACGGCCTTAAAGTGATAAGAATACCGAACGGCGAAATAAAAGATAATTTTGAGGGTATTTGCAGATATCTTGATAAACAGATAGAACAATCCCTCAGTCAGCTTCGCTGACATAAAAAGCCTCCCCTGTGTAAGGGGAGGTGGCACGGCGTAAGCCGTGACGGAAGGGTTGTCTGATAAATCGAAAAGCTGAAAATTATAGGCTTTTAATAAAATAGGACAGAGTTACAATCCCTCAGTCAGCTTCGCTGACAG
>JAFSEN010000047.1 GCA_017435745.1 Oscillospiraceae bacterium | reverse complement strand
AGAAGCCTCTGAGCGGCACATCAACGAGCTTTCAGACAAAAGAAAAACGGTGCAACCCGAAGGCAACACCGCATAAAAGATAAATATTTAATTAACTAAAGGCCGCCCTTGCCCTGCCTGCTTTATCGCAGGCGGGACAAGCGGTGCTTTTTTTATCAACTTTATTGTAGGGCGGGGGGCTTGCTCCCGCCGAAAAAAGATTGCAAAATTTTACAGAGTTTTAAAAATAATGAAAGATTTCCGCTGAAAATCCGTTCTTATATATTGGAAAAGCTTTTCGAAAAAATAAAAAAAGGAGGTGTTTTGTTGCAGGATCGGGAAATTGTTGAACTTTATTTAAAAAGGGAAGAATCGGCTCTTGAAAAAACCGCCGAAAAATATAAAAACTATTGCGTTTCAATTGCGGAAAGAATTCTTGGAAACAGGGAAGATGCGGAAGAAATCTGGAACGACGTTCTTTCCGCCGCCTGGAATCTGATTCCGCCCAACGAACCGGAACATCTCAACCTTTATCTCGGAAAAATTGCAAGAAACGCCGCTTTGAAAAAGCTTGAATCCGAAAGAGCAAAAAAACGCTGCGGAATTAAAATCCAGCTGGAGGAACTTGCGGAATGTATTCCGGCGCCGCTTTTTGAACAGCAGGCGGATATAATAGCTCTTCGGGAATTTTTGAACGCATTTCTTGCGAAACTTCCGAAGGAACAAAGAAGCATATTCATAAAAAGATATTGGCTTTGCGAAGAAGTGAAAAGCATTGCAAACATGTTCGGATATTCCGAAAACAAGGTTTCGATGATTCTTTTCCGGATTCGGAAACGCCTTAAAAAAGAGCTTGAAAAGGAGGAACTCAATTTATGAACGAAAAAGACCTTATGAACGCAATGAACGATATTGACGAAAGCCTTTTTGATTTTGAAGAAAAAAAGAGAAAACCCCTTAAAGGAAGCTGGAAAGTTCTTATTGCCGCGGTTCTGGTTATGGCTTTTTCCGTAACCGCCTATGCGATCGGAAATATCACAACTTCACAAAAAACAAAAATTTATGATGCTGATGATATATGGCGCCTTTGCTATGATACCGAAGGCAGGGACGAAGTTGAATTTTACGAAATGAGCGTTGAATATCAGCTCGCTCTCCAAAAAGTAAGCGAAGAGTTTTATTCGGATTGTGTGGCAGCTCTTAATTATGATTATGAAACTATTCAGCGTACCTATAAAGATTACCACAATGAGGAATATATCCTTTCCGATGGGGAAGAACTTTGGGCTTCTATGGACTTTTATTATGACAACAACGAGCGGAAAAACATTTATACTGTTGAAGAGCTGGAAGAATATATCGGTTTTGAACTTTGTTTAGGCGATGAAATAAGAAACGGTATAAATGAAATTGCAAAACGCAGAAAAGCAGGAGAAACTTCTTTAATGCACTGTAATATTACCGTTATCGGTAAAAAAACAGGCGAAGCCGAGGGCAACTTTATCCCTCTTTATGCAGAAATCCATTTTACTGCTGACCGGGACGATAAAGGAAACCAGGTCAATGCAGTGGTTTTTATCAGCCTTTCCGAAGAAAAAACAACCGCAACCTCCGTTTGGAATTCCTATGAAAAAGAGGGAAGATGGACGGAAAGAATTATGAAAACCGATTCCGGAAGGGAAATTTATTTCATTCATAACAACCCAAAAAAGGATTACCACTCCAAGGCAAGAGCTTGTTGGACAGAGTCCGGAATCGCTTATTGCGCCTATACTAATATGGCTTATGACTGGGAACACAAAGACGAAGCGGTGAAATATCTAAAACCTTTTATCGAAAATATTGAATAATCCGCTACGATTTGTAATAAATAGATAAAATTCTACAAAAAGTAAAAGAAAACCGCCGGAATCCGGCGGTTTTTTCGTTTTATTCCATTTCAAATTCGTTTTCTGCCTCAAGGCGGGTTATGTGTTCCTCATAAGCCGCAAGGACCGAATCCTCAAGAAGCCGCCGCGCTTCCGGAGTTATGGGGTGCACAACATCTCTAAAAACCCCGCTTTCATCTTTTCTGCTGGGCATTGCAACAAAAAGCCGTTCCGGCCCTGAAATAACTTTTAAGTCATGCACCGCAAGGTCATGGTCAATGGTTACCGAAACAAGAGCCCGAAGCCTTTCGTTTTCATAAATTTTTCTGATGCGGATATCTGTGATGTTCATGTAAAAAAATCCTCCCAAAATGTTTTGCAAAAGGATTATGGACGGTTTTTTTGGTTTTATTCAAACAAATAGAAAAAAAGCCAAAGCCTTCCCCTCTCGAGGGGGAGGCGGCATTTCTGAAAGAAATGACGGATGAGGTGTTATAAATATTTTGAAAGTTTAGCATGGTTTGATCCCTCCTCAGTCTGCTTCGCAGACAGCTCCCCCTCTGGGGAGCCAAAATTATAAAAAACTGTTTATTTTTTTATAAATTGGTTGTATAATATATAAGGATTATTCTGCGGCTTTGCCGCAAAAACTGTGAAGGAGTGAAAACCATTGACAGTTGATGAAAACATTCTTAAAGGAAAAAAACATCTTCATTTCATAGGGATCGGCGGTTCGGGAATGTTCCCGATGGTCCAGATCCTCCATAACGAAGGATTTTACATAACCGGTTCCGACAACAACGAAACCGAAACCACAAAAATCGAACGCAAAATGGGAATCGAAGTTATCTTCGGCCAGAAAGCCGAAAATATCGAAGGGGCGGACCTTATCGTATATACCGCGGCAATAATGGCGGATAACCCGGAACTTATCGCCGCAAAGGCAAGCGGCGTTCCCTGTCTTGAACGCAGCGAAATGCTCGGGGTTCTTTCCCGCCGTTACAGCAAAGCAATTTGCGTTGCCGGAACCCACGGAAAAACCACCACAAGCGGAATGATCGCCCAGGTACTTCTCGAGGGAGGATTTGACCCCAGCGCATTTATCGGCGGAAAGGTAAAAGCTCTCGGAGGAAGCGGCAGAGCCGGAAAAAGCGATATCTTTGTTGTGGAAGCCTGCGAATTTGTTGATACTTTCCTCAAACTTTCCAACGATATTTCAATTATCCTCAACATCGACAACGACCACCTTGATTATTTCGGAACCATTGAGGGAGCAATAAAATCCTTCCGCAAATTTGCCGAAAACAGCACCGGCGCTCTTATAGTTAACGGCGACGACCCCAACACCATGAAAGCCGTTGAAGGACTTGATAAGGAAATCATTACATTCGGCTGGAGCGAAAAAAACGATTATTGGGCAAAGGATGTCCGAAAACTTGGCGGCGCCCGTTCCGGCTATACCCTTATGCATAAGGGCGAGGCAATTGCGGAAATTGAACTTACCATTCCCGGAAGACACAATATCCTCAACTCAATCGCCTGCGCTGCCGCATGTATTTATGTTGGAATGGCTCCGGAACAGGTTGCGGAGCATATTGACAAATTCCCCGGAGCGGGAAGACGTTTTGAGATCCTCGGCGAAGTGAACGGAGTTACAATCGCGGATGATTACGCCCACCACCCAACCGAACTTGAAGCAACTCTTCGCGCTGCAAAGGATATGGATTTCAATGAAGTCTGGGCGGTTTTCCAACCGTTTACCTATTCCAGAACCGCTCTTCTGATGGACGATTTTGCAAAGGCTCTTTCCGTTGCGGACCATGTTGTTATGAGCGAAATTATGGGCAGCCGCGAAAAGAACACCTATAATGTTTACACAAAAGACCTTGCGGAAAAAATCCCCGGAAGCGTATGGTTCAACACCTTTGAGGAAATGGCGGAGCACACCCTTGCAAACGCAAAACCCGGCGACCTTGTTATAACCCTTGGCTGCGGGGATGTTTATAAATGCGCCTATATTATGGCGGGCATAAAATAAGGAGGAAAAAATGAAACCTATTCCAAGACTTGCCGACGATATGAGAATCTATCTCGCCACCGAGAAAATGGAAAACCAGGAAATTCTCGAAACCCTTCTTGAAAGCAGAGAGGATGGCGAAGCCTCCCTTATGTCTGCGCGCCAGAAAGTAAGCGACGTTTTTGTAAGCTATATTCTTCCGGCGGAAAAACAGGCGAGAACAAAAAAGCTTGACCACGACGGATTTTTTGCTCTTCTTCTTGAACTCACCGCAAAATATCCGAAGGAATGGAAGGAACTTCGTGATAAATACGAAGCGGACGGAATTACAAAACATTCCGAACGCCTTAACGCGATGATCGACAAATACGAAGAACTTTCCACCGTTTTCCAGACCATGGTAGACGAAGCAAAAGAATAAAAAAGCCTCCCTTGCCTAAAGGGAGGAGGACCATCGCTTTGCGATGGTGGAGGGATTTCTTAAAGGAATGTAGGGCGGGAGCTTGCTCCCGCCGTTTTTTATCTTGACAATTCCGCTTTTTGGGAATATAATACTCCTCCTACATCAAAGGAGATGAGATGATGATTTATAAAGCGGTCATAAAAGAAGTTTATAAATGTCCCTGCGGTTATGAAGGGGATATTCTTTTGGAAGTTTCCGGAAAAGAATATAAATTCTATTATCAGGCAAACGAGGATTTTGCGGATTCTTTTCTTGAAATCGGAAAAGAAATCAAAGCGGATATTTTTGCTGTTTACGGTGATGCTGAGTATGCGAAAAATCCGGAAGCTTTTTATGAAATATCGGACGGCAACATTTCCATTTGCGGAAAAATAGTTAAAAAAAGAGGAAACGGATATTTTTACAGCATCGACTGCGGAAAAATTGTCATCGATATAGAAGATTATGACCGCAAAATTGAAAAATCGGATATAAAAGTCGGCGATTTTATAAAATATAAAGGTTCGCTTAAAGTTTATTTCCCCGAAACAGATTATTCTTTTGAAAATATGGAAAACTAAAAATAAAAGCACCGCCCAACGGGCGGTGCTTTTATTTTGCCTTCCCAGAGGGGAAGGTGGCATTTGCGAAGCAAATGACGGAAGAGGGATTGAAAGGATTCACGGAGATAAAACGGGCGAACACATAGGTTCGCCCCTACGGGATAATTTAAAACAAAGAAAGCACCGCCCATCGGGCGGTGCTCTTTTTTCGTTCTATATAAAATTGGACAGGGTTACAATCCCTCAGTCACGGCAAAGCCGTGACAGCTCCCTTTACACAAGGGAGCCTTTTTATTCTTCCTCTTTTTCTTTTTCGACCATGGTTTCGGCGCCGAGAAGGAATTTGTCCGCAAAGGTGAGAAGATAGCCTTTGCCGGGTTCAAAATCCATTCCCGCAACCTCAAGGTTTACGTTAAAATGGGGAACGTTGATGCACATTCCGCTCTGGGGCTCCATGAAAACAAGGGTGCCTTCGCCATAGCGGACAAATTTGAGCAGAACTTCCATGGTATCAAGAAGTTTGTAATAGGGGCAGCTCGGCCAATAATCGATATCGTCGATGTTGGAATCGTACATTCCGTGGTCGATCATGTCCTCAATAAGAAGAAAAACAGCGTTTTTTGTGGAGTCTGCGGTGATTCCGCGGACAACGCTCGGGTGTTTGTTATAAAGAATAAGAGTGCCCTCTTTAAGTTCGTCGGAAGGTTTCATTTTTATGTTCTCCTTTTTGCGGAACGGTCAAAACCGCTTCCTACAGTTATATTTGAGCACGAAATCAATAACGGAGCTTGATGGCGACCCAACCCCCATGCTCAAGCCGTTTTTCGGTGATGAAGCCGGCTTCGTGGCAAGCGTTTTCAACTTCGTCTGCGCGGGTATCGATGATTCCGGAAACGATGAGCACGCCGCCTTTGAGCAGATAATTTTTAACGGTGCTCAAAAGTCTTATAATAACGTCCGCAACGATATTTGCGGTTACAATTTCGAATTTTCCGTGGACTTTGTCGGTAAGGTCGCCGCAGACAAATTCGGTTTTGTCCTGAACTTTGTTGATCTCTGCGTTTTCGTTTGCAACTTTTACTGCGACAGGGTCAATATCAACGCCAAGAGCGGAAGGTGCTCCGAGAAGAACTCCGCCAACGGAAAGAATTCCGCTTCCGGTGCCCACGTCAAGAATTCTGGTTTCGGGGGTTACGCATTCCTCAAGAAGCTCAAGGCAAAGGCGGGTTGTGTCGTGGGTTCCGGTGCCGAAAGCCATTCCCGGGTCAAGACGCATCTGAACGTCGTCGCCGGTGGGTTCATATTCTTCCCAGGAAGGGGTTACAACAATGCGCTTGCCGATTCTTTGGGTGTGGTAATACTGTTTCCAGTTGTTTGCCCAATCCTCTTCGTTGACTCCGACAATGGAGGTTTCGTATTCGATACCTTCGGAATCAAGGCGCGCTTTGATGAATTCAACACATTCAAGAGCGTCTTTTTCCTGTTTTATATAAACATGGATAAGGGAATGGGTGCGGTCGCGTTCGAGAAGTTCCTGCTCGATAAGGTCAACATGGGCAATGTTCCATACAACGTTTTCAAGGTCGCTGTAATCTTCAACATAAATTCCCATGTCTGCAATAACGGTGCAAACGTCGCTTGCACGGGCGGTATCTTCGGTTTTAACTTTTACGGTAAGCTCGTTCCAGGTTTCCATTTCAATCTCCCTTGAATGCGTCTTTTATTTTGTCAAAAAAGCTTTTGCGTTTTGCATAGTTTTTGTCGCTTGTGGAGGAATCAAAATCCCGGAGCATGTCTTTCTGTTTTCCGGAAAGATTGGTCGGAACTTCAATGTTTACTCTTACATACTGGTCGCCCCGGCCGCGGTTGTTAACGTACTGGATTCCCTTGTTGCGAAGGCGGAAAGTTGTTCCCGGCTGGGTTCCTTCCGGAACGTTGTAAGAAACTTTTCCGTCAATGGTGGGAACGGTTATCTCGTCGCCGAGAACCGCCTGTGCATAAGTTATAGGGATATCGACCCAAACGTCGAAACCTTCGCGCTGGAAAATGGGGTCTTCCTTAACGGTAACAGTTACGTTAAGATCGCCTGCAGGGCCGCCGTTGGTTCCGTCGTCACCCATTCCGCGAACAACAAAAGTCTGGCCGTTGTCGATTCCGGCGGGAATATCAACAGAAATTTTTCTGCTTTTACGAACTCTTCCCATTCCGTTGCAGGTTTTGCAGGGATCGTTTATAACTTTGCCCTTGCCGCCGCAGCGGGAGCAGGCTTTAACGGTTTGGATAACGCCGAAAGGACTGCGCTGCTGAACGCGAACCTGGCCGCTGCCGCCGCATTCGGGGCAGGTTTCCGGGTTGGTTCCGGGTTTTGCGCCGGTTCCGCTGCAATCTGAACAACGTTCAAGCCGCTGGATAGGAATTTCCTTTTTGCAGCCTTTTGCGGCTTCCATAAAGGTGAGCTGAATACGCACCTGGGTGTCGTTTCCGCGGATGGGGCCGTTTGGGTTTCTGGTTTTTGTTGAACCGCCGAAACCGAATCCGTTGAAGATATCTCCGAAAATATCGGAAAAATCGCCGAAATCCCCGTGGCCGTATTGCTGATATCTTTCATATCCGCCCTGGCCTGCGCCATAGTTCGGATCAACGCCTGCGTGGCCGAATTGGTCATAACGGGCGCGTTTTTGTTTATCGGAAAGGACTTCGTAAGCTTCGCCGACTTCCTTAAATTTCGATTCTGCAGTTTTATCATCCGGGTTAAGGTCCGGGTGATATTTTTTTGCCATTTTTCGGTAGGCTTTTTTAATTTCGTCGTCGGTTGCGCTTTTTTCAACTCCGAGGACTTCGTAATAATCGCGTTTATCCGCCATTATTGCACCACCTTACTTTTCTTCATGTATAGCACTTTCTGCGCAGAGGAAACCCCTGCGCAGAAACAGATTTATTATTGGTTTTGTTTGTAGGGGCGCACCTGCGTGTGCGCCCGTTTTTTTCGGGCGGTCACATAGGACCGCCCCTACGACGTTTGTTTAATATCGTTTTTCCTGAAAGGCAAAGCAAAATCAGTTGTCGTTAACTTCGCGGTAATCAGCGTCAACGTAACCGTCGTCGTTTCCGTGGTTGCCGCAATCGCCGCAGTTTCCGTCGCAGCCGGGCTGTGCATTGGGGTCGCCGTTAGGGTTTGCCTGCTGGTAAACTTTTGCGGAAACTTCGTAGAATTTTTCTTCAAGAGCTTTCTGTTTTGCTTTGATATCTTCGATATCTTCGCCTTTAAGGGATTCTTTAAGGTCGTTGATTTTTGCTTCAAGACCGGATTTGTCGTCGGCAGAAAGTTTGTCGCCAAGATCTTTGATGGTTTTTTCGGACTGATATACCATCTGGTCGGCAGCGTTGCGGGTGTCGATTTCTTCGCGGTGTTTCTTATCCTGTTCTGCATACTGTTCGGCTTCTTTAACAGCTTTTTCAATGTCCTCTTTGCTCATGTTGGTGGAGGAAGTGATGGTAATGTGCTGTTCTTTGCCGGTGCCAAGGTCTTTTGCGCTTACATGAACAATTCCGTTTGCGTCGATGTCGAAGGTTACTTCGATCTGCGGAATACCTCTGGGGGCGGGCATAATGCCGTCAAGATGGAACATACCGAGAGATTTGTTATCTCTTGCCATTTCGCGTTCACCCTGGAGAACATGAATTTCAACGGAAGTCTGGCCGTCTGCAGCGGTGGAGAAGATCTGGGATTTCTTTGCGGGGATGGTGGTGTTTCTGTCGATGATTTTGGTGAAAACGCCGCCAAGGGTTTCAAGACCGAGAGAAAGGGGAGTTACGTCAAGGAGAACAAGACCTTTAACTTCGCCGGAAAGAACGCCGCCCTGGATCGCTGCGCCGAGAGCAACACATTCGTCGGGGTTGATGCCTTTGAAAGGATCTTTGCCGGTAATGTTTTTAACTGCTTCCTGAACAGCGGGGATTCTGGAAGAACCGCCGACAAGAAGGATTTTGTCAAGATCGGAAGCTTTAAGGCCTGCGTCGGAAAGTGCCTGGCGAACCGGTCCCATGGTTGCTTCAACAAGGTCTGCGGTAAGTTCGTTGAATTTTGCTCTGGAAACATTTACGTCAAGATGTTTCGGGCCGGTTGCATCTGCAGTGATGAAGGGAAGGTTTACGTTTGCCTGGGTCATGCCGGAAAGTTCGATCTTGCATTTTTCTGCGGCTTCTTTAAGTCTCTGCATTGCCATTTTGTCGGTGCGGAGATCGATACCGTTTTCAATTTTGAACTGGTCTGCAAGATAGTTGATAAGTCTGTCGTCAAAGTCGTCGCCGCCAAGACGGTTGTTACCTGCGGTTGCAAGAACTTCCTGGATTCCGTCGCCCATTTCGATGATGGAAACGTCGAAGGTGCCGCCGCCAAGGTCATAAACCATGATTTTCTGGTCGTCTTCTTTATCTGCGCCGTAAGCAAGAGCTGCTGCGGTGGGTTCGTTGATAATACGTTTTACTTCAAGACCGGCGATTCTGCCTGCGTCTTTGGTTGCCTGGCGCTGTGCGTCGGTGAAATATGCGGGAACAGTGATAACAGCGGCGGTTACGGTTTCGCCAAGATATGCTTCTGCATCAGCTTTAAGTTTCTGAAGAACCATTGCGGAAATTTCCTGGGGAGTATAGCTTTTTCCGTCAATGTTTACTTTATAGTCGCTTCCCATGTGACGTTTGATGGAAGTGATGGTTCTTTCGGGGTTGGTTACAGCCTGGCGTTTTGCTGCCTGGCCGACAACGCGTTCACCGGTTTTGGAAAAACCGACAACGGAAGGGGTGGTTCTTGCGCCTTCGGGGTTAGGAATAACAACGGGTTCGCCTGCTTCCATAACTGCTACGCAAGAGTTAGTAGTACCAAGGTCAATACCAATGATTTTTGCCATAATTATATTCCTCCAATTAAGTTAAAGATTTACAAAATTGATTATATTAAAAGAGTTTGCCTTAAATTAAATAAATTTATCAGTTTGCAACAACGACCATTGTGTGGCGGATAACTTTGTCGCCGAGCATATAGCCTTTTCTGTAAACATCGGTTACAATGTTTTCTCCGTAAGCCGGGTTGTCAATATGCATTACCGCTTCGTGAAGGTTCGGATCGAACTGTTCATCAAGGGAAGGAATTTCGGTAACGCCGATGTTTTCAAAAACTTCTTTAAGGGTGTTTTGGATAAGAGCGATTCCTTTTTTAAATTCCTCGTCTTTGCATTCATAGTTAAGAGCTCTTTCGAAGTTATCAAGAACCGGAAGAAGTTTTTTGACTGTATCAACCGTTGCGTCGCCGTAGATTGCGTCTTTTTCGCGCTGGCTGCGTTTGCGGAAGTTGTCATATTCCGCAAGGGTGCGGAGATATTTGTCATAAAGCTCATCTTTTGCTTTCTGAAGATTTTCAAGTTCTTCCGAAAGTTTTTCAAGTTCCGTTTTTTCTTTCGGAACTTCGGTCTGTTCTTCTGTCTGGTTTATTTTTTCTTTATCCATTTTCATCACCTGTTTTTCTTTGATATGTTATTGAAAGCAGTGTGCCGAGTTTTTTAGCAAAGTATTCAAGATGGGGAATAAGTCTTGAATAATCCATTCTTACCGGTCCGATAAGACCGATGGTTCCGCAATCGTTTTCGCCGATGGAAAACCTTGCAACCAGAAGCGAACTTCCGGAAAGCTGGGAAAGGCTGTTTTCCTTCCCGATAAAAACCGTTACGCCGGAAGGGTTGTTTCCGATAACCGGTCCAAGCTTGTCGCGTTTTGAAACAAGTTTCATTATTTCAAGCGCCCTGTCGGAATATTCGTTGTAGGTAAGAAGTTTTTCTCTTCCTCCAAGGTAATATTGGCCGTCATAAACTTCTTTGCAAAGTTCATAAATTCCGACGATCAGCGGATTGAAAACTCCGGAATATTCTCCAAGCTGGATCGAAACGGCGTTTACAAATTCGGCACTTATTTCTTTAAGGGTGTGCCCGCAAAAACGGTCGTTTGCAAACTTGCGGAAGAAATCCGCAATTCCGGTGTTGACCCGGAAGAAAAGCCGGCATACCTTGCTTTTGATAACTCCGTTGGAAGCGATGACCAAAAGAACAACGGTGCTTTCGTCAGCCGGAACAATGTCGATATGTTCAACGGTAACATAGCTTGGGGTGCTGGTCATTGCAACGGTGGCACAGCCGGTATATTCCGCAAGGGCTTCTGCGGAATCCGCAAGAAGCTTATCGGGGTCCGGGTCGCCTATGTTGAACAAAGCGTCAATTCCGTCTTTCTCATCATCGGTAAGGGGTTTTACCCTCATAAGGCTGTCGATATAGGCTCTGTAACCGAGGTGGGAAGGAACCCTTCCTGCGGAAGTGTGGGGCTGTTCAAGAAGACCCATTTCAAAAAGCGCTGCCATTTCGTTTCTTACCGTTGCGGGAGAAACGGAAATTTCGGGGAATTCGGAAAGCGTTTTTGAACCGACAGGTTCGCCGGTGCGAATATAAGTTTCAACAATGGCGGAAAGAATACGTTTTTTTCTGTCATCAAACCTCATCGGAAACGCCCCCCTTTTTTGAAATTCTTTTTTAGCACTCATCTCTTTCGAGTGCCAACAACTATATTATACTGATATTTTTTCCGTTGTCAAGCGAATATGCAAAATATTCACAAATTTTTAGCACTTTTTTAATCCGAGTGCTAATTTTGTCGAAAAATGCTTTTGTTTCCCCTATAAGGGGAGGTGTCTGCGAAGCAGACGGAAGGGTGGAATACGAAAAAAAGGCACGCTCCGGAGCGTGCCTTTAAATAATGTTTATATCTTATTCTTCAACAATAAGGTCAGCGGTTTTTCCTTTTACAAGCGGAATAAGAACCGAAGGTTCTATCTCGATCTGCCTTCCGATTCTTCCGGCGCTTACCGTAACGGTTTTTAAATCAAGAACAGCCTCGTGGAAAACCGTAGGAAAAAGTTTTTTCATTCCGATGGGGGAACATCCGCCGTGGATATATCCGGTAAGCCCGAGAAGATCCGCGGAAAGAACCATTGCAACGCTTTTTTCGCCAACTGCCTTTGCGGCTTTTTTATAATCCAGTCTTGCTGCGCCGGGAATTACAAAGACATAAAAATTGCCTTTTCCGGCTTTGAGAACAAGGGTTTTGTAAACTTCGGAAACATCTTTGCCGATAAGTCCGGCAACTGTAACAGCGTCGCAGGGTGATCCTTCCTCAATTTCATATCCGTGGGGAATATATTCGACTTTCTTCTGGTCAAGAAAGCGCATAACGTTGGTTTTATCATCGCTTTTTTTCAAAGATTCACACCTCGGTTACATCAAAATCTTCGCCGACAAAGGTTGAAAAACCTTCATAAGCGGCTTCTTCAACATCTTCAAGGGAATGAACGGTCCAGACGCAAAGCCTTGTTCCGTAAAAACGGCAAAGCAAAAATCCAAGGCTTTTATCGCCGAATTTATAGGAAATAAAATCCGGTTTCGATTTAAAGTTGAGCAAAAGGTTCGAAAGTCCCCAACCGAGAATACCTTTAACCCCAAGGTGGCCGTTTCCGGCGGAAAGCTGGCCGCGGATAACTTCCGGATGATTGTTTTTGAACCATTCAAGAACATAGGGGTTGAAACTTATTATGTTATAAAGTCCGTCGTAATCTTTGATTATCTGATAAACTCCTTCAAGAAATTCCGGGTCAAAAGCAGCCCCGGCGGTTTTTATCTCGCAGGAAACCGGAACGCCGGCAAGAACTTCAAGAGCTTCGGTGAAAAGCGGAATATGTTCTTCGGTATCTTTAAGGCAAAGTTCGGAAAGTTCCTCAAAGGTAAGTTCGGAAACAGCTTTGTCAACTCCGCAGACGCGTTTAAGGTTTATGTCGTGAAAAACAACGATTTTTCCGTCTTTTGTGGGCTGAACGTCAAGTTCAACGCCAATTTCTTTTTCGGCGCATTTTTTAAAAGCCGGAAGGCTGTTTTCCGGAAGATTTTCGTCCCAAAAACCTCTGTGGCAATATGCAACGGGCATATCGAAAAAACGGAATTTGTTCGGGGTTGTCATATAGACAAAAGCGCAGGCAAATAAAAGAAAAATTATTATGAGCACCATAACAATGGCGGTGAGCACGGGATTTTCAATCATCAATCGTCGCCTCCGACATCAAGAGCTTCAAGTTTATCCTTGGGCTGAACCGGTTTGCTGTCGCCGTGTTTGACCTGCATAAGAAGGAGGAAAGCAACGATTTCCATAAGAACGGCATAGGGGAAAAGGATTCCGTAGTTGTCGAGTTTTTCCATAAGGAAACCGGCGAACATAGGGGTTATGATCTGTGCCGCCATGGAAGCGGTGTAATAATATCCGGTATATTTGCCGATATCGCTGCCCTGGCTCATTTCCCAGATAATCGGGAAGGTGTTTACGATAACGCAGGCATAGCCGAAACCGATTATTACAAAGAATGGGATAAGATGCATTCCCGCGCTTCTGAAGAAGGACATTACAAGGAAGCAGAAAGCCATTACGGAAAGGCCGATCATAACTGCTTTTTTGCGGCCGAATTTTGTTGCGATCATACCGGAAGGAAGATAGGAAATTATGGAGCAAACGGTTGCGACCATAAGGTAGTTTGCAAAGCTTCCGCCTTTTACTTCAAGGAAGTTAGTCATATAAAGGCTGAAGAAAGTTGTGACCGCGTTATAACCGAAGAAGAAGAACGCAACGGTTCCAAGCATGAAGATAAGGCTTTTAAGAACGTCTTTGGGCATTTTTTTGCCTTTGGAAAGTTCCTTGTTAAGCTCGTCTTCGGTGCTTTCATAACCGCCGGTTTCTTCCATTTCCTTAACAAGCTTGTTTTCGCGGACGGTAAGAACAAGAATAACAACGGAGCCGACCATGATGCAGGCGATGATCGCAAAAATCGGGAAATAGTTGGGTTTTCCCTCTTTCGGAACAAGAAGGCTTATAAGTGCAAGGGAGATAACTCCGCCAACTGCGCCCATAAGATTGATGACTGCGTTGCCCTTGCTGCGGAGCCTTTTGGGGGTTACGTCAGGCATAAGGGAAACAGCGGGAGAACGATAGGTTGCCATTGCAAGAAGAGTGATTCCAAGGCAAAGAGCAAAACCGAGAAGATTTTCTTTGTTGTCAAAATATGGGAGAAAAAGCATGCTTATAACGGCAACGGTGGTGCCGAAGATGATATAAGGGGTGCGTTTTCCGATGGGGGTATGGGTTTTGTCGGAAATGGAACCGAAAAGCGGAAGCATTATAAGCGCGAGCATATTGTCAATTGCCATAATTTGTCCGGTGGTTCCTTCGCCGACACCGAAAGTGTTTTTAAGAATAAGCGGAATGATGCCGTCATAAGCCTGCCAGAAAGTGCAGATGGAAAGGAAGGCAAGTCCGACCAAAAGGGTGCGTTTGTAATTAAGTTTCATTTCTCTGTCCTCCTGAAAAAAATCAGTCAATATCCTGAATTATCTGTTCCGGTTTTTCATCAAGGCAATCCGGGTGGCGAAGAATCCAGTCAAGCTGTTTGAAGGCGGTTGCGTAATAGTGTCCGTCGGTAATGCGTTCATCGGAAACAACGGTAAAATCAACATATTTGTGTTTTTCAACGCTGCCGTCTTTCTGAACTTCAAGAGCGGTGCGTTTTGCGCCGAAAGTGAGGAAAATAGGGCAGTTTCCAAAATTATAGAGATGATGATAAATCGGAGGAATTCCGAGGGAACCGAGGTTGGAAATGAACATGCTGCAATGGAAGGGCGAAGCTTTGTGGATTATTTTGGGCATAAGTCCGAAATAATCCAGGAAATTTATAAACGCAACAAAAGCACGGAGAACAAGAGCGGGCATATAGTTGATAATTCTTGCAACATTGTCAAAAAGGTTTGAATCTCCGTCTTTTTTTGCAATTTCAACTGCTTTGTCCATTTTCATGTAAACATCATCGGCGGTGTCGTTCGGGTTGAAAACAACTTTTATTGCGGATTCCTGGGCGTTAAGTTCCATGCTCTTTTTGACCATCATGCTGACGGTAATGTCTTCGCCGTGCTGATAAATCCTTTGTCCTGCAACAAAGCGATTCATTGCGGGTTTTTGGGAAATAAGGCGAACATAAGCCGCAAGAACAACATGGAGAAAACCAAAACCGGAAAGTCCGTCTTCTCTGCGTTTTTTCTTTATGTAATTTTCAATTCTTCCAAGTTCAACGGAACCGGAGAAAAGGTTTGAAGCATCGTTCCTGGTCTTCATAATAAAAGGAACGATATAAGACATCGGCGACAAAGAACGAACACGATATCCGTCATAACGGTCGCCAAAGCGTTTTTTCCTTTTTTCCATAAATAAAATCCTTTCTTTTTTTAAAACGGGTGCAATTTACATACTATTACATAACATTATAGCAGAAAATACCTTATTAATCTATACAATAACACAAAAACCGGTTTTTTTATTTTAAAAAAAGAACGATAAAATTCAAAAATAAATAATTGTTGACAAAAAATGAAAGTTTTAGTGCAAATTGTTGAAAAAGTAAACTATACTCTTGGTAATGCTTGACTTATTTTTATATTGTGATAGAATATTATTTGATTGGTCTTGACAGAGAGGCGTTAATCTATGTGCAAAAATGAAAAATCTGCCGAATCCATGGCGAAAGAAATCCGCGGCGGAGATTACAGCGATTTTGGAAAACTTTTGCGTCTTTGCGCCTATATTCCGAAAGAAGCTTTTTCTGAAGCAAAAAAATTCGGATATGAAGAAGAAGATATTCTTCAGGAATCTGTTTTGGCTTTTTTGCGTGCCCTTAATTCTTATGACGAAAAAAAAGAAGCGGGGTTTCGCACCTATGCTTCGGTGTGTATAAAAAACCATATTTTTTCAATTTTGAGAAGCGGAAGAAAAGAAAAAAATTCCGCAATGGTTGATTATGTGCCGATAGAAGATTTGGATCTTGCGTCGGAAAACGAACCCGAAACCGACTGGATCGAAAAAGAGGCATTTCTTTCGGTAAAAAGGCGTGTTCTCAAAGATCTTTCGGGTTTTGAAAAAGAAGTTCTCGGCTTTTATCTTTGCGGATATTCATACAAAGCAATAGCCGAAAAACTTGGAAAAACAGAAAAATCCGTCGGAAACGCTCTTTCGCGGGTCCGTAAAAAACTCCGGAAAGAAAATTATCCGGAAAATTAATTATTTTGGTATGCGGCCAATGGGCTGGATATACGAATGCTCCGTGGCATCCCGGCAACGTATTTTTTCGAGGCAATTGTGGTAGACCAAGGGCAAATACATTTATTCAAAAAGAAGAGGTAAAAACAATGTACGAAGACAAAACCTTAGTGTGCAAAGAATGCGGAAAAGAATTCACCTTCACCGCAGGAGAGCAGGAATTCTATGCAGAACGCGGATTCGTAAATGAACCCCAGCGCTGCAAAGATTGCCGCGACGCACGCAAGAACAAAATCAAAACTCAGAAAGAGATGTATACCACCACTTGCGCAGCATGCGGATGCGAAGCAAAAGTTCCCTTCAAACCCAGAGAAGACCGCCCTGTATATTGCAGCGATTGCTTTGCAAAAATGAAAAGCGAAGAATAATAACTGATTTTTCAGTATTATAAAAAAATCCTCTGCCTTTCCGGCAGAGGATTTTTTGTTACTGAACGTATTCAAGTTTTTCAAGTGGTATTTCTTCAACGAAAGAAGCGGTGCTGTAAGCAAAAAGAACCTGGTCATATTTGCTGACTTTTATTTCGGAAAGAAGTTCTTCCGAAGCAAGGCCGAGCTCAACAAAAGTGATTCTTCCGTAATTCGACGCAAGGAACGGAAGCCAGCTTTTTGCGCTGGAATCTCCGAAAACAAGAATCGAACTTCTCTCTCCGTAATTTTCGGAAGAAGTGATTTCTATAACGGGTGAAATTCCGCCAAGGATCATATCGGTTTTATCGTCGAAAACTTTTTCGTTGTAATAAAAAAGTTTTTCGGTGATTCTTGAAGTTCCGTTAACGTTTTTGTGTTCCATTATAATTCCGAAATCTTCGCCGGTATATTCATAAAAAGTTATAAAATCCGGCGCGGAATAGGGACGGAAAAAATCGGTTGCAAGGCTTCCGTAAAAATTGTGGGCAACATAAGCTGTGGAAAATGAATCAAGCTTTTTCTGCTCAATTCCAAGTCTGTTGCAAAGTTCACCGTAAATATAAAAGCCGCCGAGAGCGGTTGGAATATTTTCGGTGTGATAATAGATATATTCGTCCCGGTGGTCATAAAGGGTCTGGTAAATATCCGTGGTGCGCACAGCTCCGTCAAATTCGGAATACATGCTGTTGATAAGATTGCGCTGGCTGTAAATTTCAAGACGGGCAAAACTGTCAATTTCGTGCTGAAGAATGGCGGAAGCCGTTGGAATAAGCATGAAATAGGGTTTTATCTGATTTCTTTCCGCAAAGCTGGTAATATAGTTTTTCGTAAGTGAAAAAGCCCTGCTCGAAGGTTTTTCAATATCAAGAAGAAGGCTTCCTTCGCTTCCGATATAGATATTATCGAAATGGCGGACCCCGGAAATATAGCGCGCGGTATCCATAAATCCAGAAAGTTCTTCCCGGAACGGCATGTTTTCGGAAAGAGCGGTTTCGGTTTTTTCAAAAAAGCTTCCTTCGGAAGGAAGTCCTTCCGCCTTAAAAACATTGTATGCGACAGAAAAGCTTGCTCCCAAAAAGATTGCGATTATGATGAAAGCTGCAAATTTTTTCGTCGGAAAAACCTCCTTTCGCTGAAAAATAAGTTGTTTTAAAGAAGATTTGCGGTTATAAGGGCAAGCAGAGCCGCGCTTTCAAAAACGGCAAAAATGCTGAAAACAGTCGGATTTTTTTTGCTTACAAAACGTACAAACATGCTGAAGGCGCTTATAAAGAAAAATGCGCCGACAGTAAGGGAAAGCATGTTCTGCGAGATTATATAAGTTACCGAATCGGTGACAGTAGGAACGTTTATTCCGAACATTGCGGAAAAGGAACGGAAAATCGAATCCGGGGAAGAAGCGGAAAAAATAACCATTGAAAACATGGTCACCGCAAAGGTGAAGATTCTTGCAAAAATATGGGGAATGTTCATAAGGATTTTCCGCAGGAAAAATTCTTCGATTACTATGAACACGGCGATATAAAGTCCCCACAAAATAAAGTTCATCCTTATTCCGAACCAGCTTCCGCAGAGCATGGAAATCAAAAGGGTGTTGACAACAAACTGCGGTTTCGAGTTTTTGTCGTTCCGGAGAACGTTATAAACATAGTGGCGGAAAAATCCCGTTACGGTCATGTTGAATCTGTCAAGGAAATCCGAAACAGAAGGGCTTTGGAACGGGAAATAAAAGTTTTTCGGAAGTTCCATTCCAAAACATCTTCCAAGTCCTCTTGCAATGTCGCAAAATCCCGAAAGATCGAAAAATATCATCATCGAAAAAACAACCATTCCAAGCCATGCTCCTATTACGGAAATTTCTTCGGAGTTTGCGGCGGAAAGTTTTTCGTGCAGCTGAACAAGGGGAATTGCAAGAACAACGTATTTTGCAAGTCCGCGGATAAAAAGATAAAGTCCCGTTCCGGTTTCTTCAAGGGAAAAACCTTTTGAACTTTCAAGATTTTTAACATCGCCGACACGGACAAGGGGGCCTCTTGAAAGTTTTCCGAAGAAAGCAAGAAAAACAACAAATTCCGGAAAAGAGCGTATCGGTTTTGCCTCGTCCTTATAAATATCGACAAAATATCCTATTGCGGTAAAAGAAATTACCATAACCGCGAAGGGAGCGAATCCGCCGGAAAGCTGTTTTGTTACGGAAGAGATTATTATTATTGCGGCGTTAAATATTATTGAAAAAACAAGAACGATTTTTTTCTTTTTCGGTTTTTCCGAAAAGCGGTGCATAAATTCGGAAAGCACAAAAAGAAAAACTATATCCGCCGCAAAATAGAAAAAGTTTTCGGGCTGCGAAAAAAGAACAAAAAGCCCGGAAAGAACCGCAAGAACGGCGGTTTTAAGCTTTTTCGGAACAATGTTGTAAAGAATAAGCGCCGCCGGAAGAAAAATATATAAAAATGTAAGACTGTTTATCGCCATTTCCGGGACGCCCCCTTTCATTGTTTGGATATTTTTTCAATGGCGGAAAGAAGTTCCGCTTCGGTTGTTATAACCGGAAGAATTTCCGCAAGAGAATTTGCGGAAAGCATTTTCGGAAGTGAATAGTATTCGCAAAGTTTTTTTCGAAGGAAGGAAGAATTTTCTTTTCCGGAAAGGCCGAGTTCAAAAAGATAGGATTTGTTTAAAGGTTCGGTCCGTTCTCCGGAACCGGTTTCCGGGTCGATTCCGGATTTTCTGAAAGCTTCGAGAAGAATTTCGGTGGTCATTCCCTCAACCCCGATCAGATTTTCCTTTCCCGGTTTGTTTTTTCGTTTTTCTTTTCCGAAAACATCCGGAATAAATACGTTGCGTATCTTTTCCGGCGGAATTGCGGAAGCAAGATAGTGCCTTAAACGAAAACCGGCGGAATCCGAATCTGTAAGAACAATAATTCCGTTTTTGTCCGCAAGCCTGCGTATAAGCGCAAGTCTGTCCCGGTTGTTATAAATTCTGAAACCGCCGAGCTCGATTATGTTTGCATCAAAAAGCGGGGCAAGGCGGATTTTGTCGTATTTTCCTTCAACAATAATGGTTTCTTTTATTTTAATACGTTTCTGTGAATTTTCCATGAATCCTCTTTCATTTTATTGAAAAAAGTTTTGCAACGGTTTCATCAAGAATGATGTCGTCATCGGCGCCGGTGGTTTTCATCTTCTGGTCCGCGCTTAAAAGTATCTCAATACATTGCAGAAGGGATTCTGCGGAATATCTGCTTGCGGAAGAAAGGGCCCGGTCGATAATGAACTGGCGTTTCGGCGGATAGCTTTTTGGAAAATCCGCCGCAATGTCGTTTTTGCCTTTTCCGGAAGAGCGGGCGGCTTTTGCCCGGAAAATATCCACATAGGAAGCAGAAAGAATGTTGAGAACAAGGCTTGCGGGTTCTCCGGTTTCGTGAAGTTCCCGAAGAACGGAAAATGCGCCTTTTTTATCCCTTGCGGAAATTTTTGTAAAAAGATCAAAAACCTTTGCGTCCGGGGTGACGCAGGTCATAAGGTCAATATCGGATTTTGAAATGATTCCGCTGACTTTATATTCCGCAACCTTTCGGGCTTCGTTGAAAAGAAGGGCGGAATCGCTTCCGCAGCGTTCGATCATATACGAACAAAGGTCCCTTGAAATATTGCATTTGTATTTTGCACAGGTCTTTTCAATCATAGTGCAAAGTTCCGCCGGGGTGGGGGTTCCGCAGTTTATAACGCCGCCGGAAACTTTGTCGATAAGTTTTTTTAAAGATTCAACGCGGTTTTTCTTTCCGGAACCGGTTTCTCCTCCGGAAGATTTTTTTGCTTCGGTGGCAACGGAATAGAATACAAAAACAAGAACGGTCGAACCGCCCATTTCGGAAACTTCTTTAATAAGCTGTTCAAATTTTTTATATTCGTTTTCTCCCATGCTTCCGAAGGGAAGGTCTTCACATACGATGCATCTTCTTCCGCCGCCGAAAGTGATTTCAAAAGCAGCGTCTGCAACGGTATCCGCGGAAGTGTTTCCGGAAAAACGGTGGCTGTCAAAACCCGTTCCGCCTTCTGTGGTAATTGCTGAAATTTTGTTTACAACTGCGCGTTTTCGAAGATCGTCGGAGCCTCCGATAAAATAGCATGGAAACGGAACACCGATCCGAAGATGTCTTTTGATTTCGTCCATATCTTTGAATATCATTCGGCCGGCCATCCTTTCTTTAAATAATCGTTGTAAGCGAAAAACGAAATGCTTCCGCTTTTAAGAGTGATAATTTCGCTTGTTCCGCTGTAAAAACCGCCTGGTTTGCGGAAAATAAGATATTCGCTTCGAAGAACCGGATATTTTTCTGGAGAAACCCCATCGAAAACAAGAATATCCGGGCGTCTGAATTTCGGTTCAATATCCATTATATCACATTCTCCGAAAATGTATAGAAGTGTTGCACCGTTTGTTTCAAGATAAACCGCGCCTTCGGAAGGAATTGTTACAAAATCGCCTTCGCCGAAAGAAACTGTTCCGAAAGAAATTTCGGAAGAACCTTCAAATCTTTCGGCAGCGTCCGGGCTGCTGAGAAAAGAAACTTCCGGTTCAATAGATTCCGTAAGATCGTGCTCGGCGGCATCGGAAAGGGCGTCGATGCTTATAAAAACAGAACAATCGGAAGAATCCGAAAGGATATCAAAACGGTCGCCGGGGGCAAGCTTGCGGGTTATGAGCACGGATTCCCCATTCTTTGAGCACGAGATCATTGTGCCGTGCTCAAGCGCGGTTATTTTAATTTCGGAAACACCGGAATAGAAAACCAAATCAAGAATAATTCCGGCCAAAAGAACCAGAACGGACATGAGAACAGAATGGCGGATATAGCGGAAACCGCCTGAATATACTATAGGAACGATTATGAGCACGAAAGCGCCGATTAACCAGACGAAAAACCAAAAATCCTCCGCCTTAATTTGGAAAAACGAAAGACCGGCAAAAAATTCCGCAGTTTTGAGCAAAAAGCTGTTGCAGAGCATTGCAGCGAAAGCTGTTCCGCCGGAAACAAAACCAAGGAAGGGGAAAAATCCGGTGATAACTGTAAGCAAAGCGAAAATAATGGAATATCTTGCAAAAAATCCCGCAAAAAGATTTGAAAAAGGTGCGGCAAGGGAAATTTCTCCGAAAGCAAAAGCCGCAACCGGAATTACCGCAAGGGAAGCAACGGTGCTTACGCTGAAAGCGGAAACAACATTGCGGAGTTTTGAATCCTCTCCAAGTTTGAGCAGCCGGGAAAGATATTCGGAAAAATGGGCGCTGAAAAGCGAAATTGCTCCGCAGGAGAAAACAGACATCAGAAAACCCACATCGCAGGAAGCAAGAGGATCGAAAAGCAAAACGATGATAAGCGCAATTCCAAGGTTGTCAAAAGATTTTGAACCGGAGAAAAGAAGTTTTGAAAGATGTTTTGCGATAAGCATTATTCCCGAACGTACAAGTGACATTCCAAGCCCGCCGAGAAGCATATAGAACATTATAAAAACAATAAGGAAAGAATCTTTTATCCGAAGTTTTGTTTTTCCAAGCTTGAAATGATAAAAAATTTCTTTAAAAATTTCGGTTATTATTACAAGATGCATTCCGGAAATTGCAAGAATATGGCTCATTCCGCTTTTTCTGAATGCGGAAATAATTTCATAATCAAGTTCGCCCCTTGTTCCGATAAGTATCTGTTCGGAAAAAGGCGCATGCCACCCGACAAAGAATTTATAAATCACGGAAGAAATTTTTTCGCGGAGCAGATATAAAAAATATTCCGGTGAATTTTCGTCCCGGCCGGTTATTTCAATCGGAGAATCAAGATATGCATATACCGAAGCGCCTTTCGAGCGGTTAGCAAGAGTTTCGCTGAAATCTTCTTCGGAATAAATATGAAAAGTAACGTTGCATTTAATGATATCAAAAGGTTCGGCGGAATTTTCGCCCCATCCGGAAAGAGCAACGGTTATTTCCTGCAAAGCGCCGGGAATACCAACATAATCCGTTTTAACGGTAAAAACGGGGTTTCCGCCTGCGGCGGAAACATCGGTAACTTTTCCGGAAATTTCCGCGCTGAAACCGTCAAGAGCCGCCGCAGGATAAACTTTATCCAGCAGTTTGAACGACGTAAGCCCGAAAGTTAAGGCAGCTGCAGCAAAAAATGCCGCTGCGCGGTAAAAGTTTTTTCCGAAAAAGAAAAAGCCGGCGGCAATAACAGCGGAAATTGCGGCAAAGACAATTGAAAATTCTGGGCGGAGAAAAGCGGACGCAAATGCGCAGAAAAGCATTGTAAAACCGATTTTGGATAAAAAATAAGTCATAGCCCTTTTTCCCTCCCTTTGTCCTAATTATTGCAAAAATCGCGGTTATTTTCAATAGCGGAAGAAAAAATGATTACGCCTGAACCACAAAAAATATTTTTCGAAAAAAGATAAAAACTTTGTTCACAGGAAATTAACCACAGTTTACAAAATCGTGTTATAATGGTATTATAAATAATGATTTTAAGAACGAAAGGGGGAAGCCGATGAAAAAAATCAGAGAATACATAAAAAAATATTTTTCAGCGGCGGACAAATGGCTCCTCTTGTTCTGCATTCTTATTTCTTTGATAGGAATCCTTTGCCAGTATTCCCTTGTTGAATCAAACCAGGCTTCAACCCTTAGGATAACCGAAAGGGTTGCGCTTGTTCAGGTTCTTGCTTCGGTGCTTGGCCTTACGGCGGCTGTGATAATTTCAAACATAGATTATCATTTCATGGCAAAACTTTGGAAGCTCTATGTTCCGGCTGCGCTTTTTCTTGTAATATTAACCTTTTTTATAGGTATGCAGGTTGATGAAACAAT
Source organism: Oscillospiraceae bacterium (assembly GCA_017435745.1). Classification (GTDB taxonomy): domain Bacteria; phylum Bacillota; class Clostridia; order Oscillospirales; family Ruminococcaceae; genus UMGS1668. Next base: position 20,811 of record JAFSEN010000047.1, on the reverse strand, counting down.
CGACGACAGGGCGTGGCTGCGTCTTCCTTTCGGCCTTACCTTCCAACCTTCGGAGCTTATGAAAATATGTTTCATACTCAGCTTTGCATACCACCTTTCAAAAGTTTACGGCCAGATAAACCGCCCGATGAATCTTTTGCTGCTTGGGCTCCACGGTGTTTTTCCGGTTATACTGATACATTTCCAGGGCGACGACGGAACGGCGCTTATCTTCCTTTTTATTTTCCTGACCATGCTTTTTGCGGCGGGACTCAGCTGGAAATACATAGTAGCGGCAATTCCGGTTGTGGCTGCGGCGGTTCCGATAGTTTGGCAGTATTTTCTTACAGACGACCAGCGAACGCGTTTTCTTGCGGTTTATTTTACCGAATATGCCGATCCTCTCGGCGCGGATTATCAGCAAAGACTGAGCAGAATCTCAATAGGCCTTGGCCAGCTTCAGGGCGAAGGACTTTTTCGCGAAGATTACTGGTACGTACCGAAAATGCATAACGATTTTGTTTTTTCGTTTATCTGCCAGGCTCTCGGGTTTATCGGGGCCCTTGCGGTGCTTTCTCTTCTTCTTGGAATCTGTTTCCGTGCAATAATAAACGCAAAAAACGCCCTTGATCCTTTGGGAGCATATATTTGCTACGGCGTTTTTGCAATGTTCTTTTTCCAGTGCATTATTAATATCGGAATGTGCATAAGCGTTCTTCCGGTAATAGGAATAACCCTTCCGCTTTTAAGCGCGGGCGGAACTTCCATTTCAATCACATATCTCGGCGTTGGGCTTGTTATGAGCGTACATGTTCACCGCCGCCGCAATATTTTTTATGAATAATTAATTCTTTAGGAGTGTGCAGTATGAAATATTCAGCAGCAATCGACCTTGGCGGAACCAACATTGGAATCGGTATTGTAAGCGAAGAAGGCGAACTTGTTTTTAAAACAAGCGTGCCCGTTGAAGATAACAAAAACCCCGAAGCTCTTCTTACTCAGATGGCCGAAGGCACAAAAAAATGTATTGATGAATGCGGAATTGAAAAAGAAGACATAGTCTTCGTCGGAGTAGGCGTTCCCGGCCTTATCAAAGGACCGAAAGGCCCCGTAATTCTTGCCGCGAATATCAACTGGCACAATGTTGACGCTGTTTCTTTCCTTGAAGAAAAAATCGACCTTCCGGTATATCTCGGAAACGATGCGGACTGCGCCGCAATGGGCGAATATCATTCCGGTTCCGGAAAACAATACAAAAGCCTTATTATGATAACCCTCGGAACCGGAATCGGCGGCGGCGCTGTAATCGACGGAAAACTTTTCCCCGGATTCAACGGTTTCGGCGGTGAATACGGTCATATTCCGCTGGTACATAACGGCGTTCAGTGCGGATGCGGAAAAAAAGGCTGTTTCGAAGTTTACGGAAGCGCAAACGCCCTTAAACGCGAAACCCGCGAAGCCGCAGAGCAGCACCCGGAATCCCTTATCTGGGAAATGTGCGAAGGCGACCTTAATAACATCGGCGGCAGAACCGCTTTTGATGCCGCCGAACAGGGCGACGAAACCGGCAAGGCCGTTGTTGAACAATATATCGACTATCTTGCGGACGGAATTTCCGGAATAGTAAATATGTTCCGTCCGGAAGTTGTTGTTCTCGGCGGCGGAGTAAGCAACCAGGGCGCTTCGCTCCTTGACCCGCTCAACGAAAAAGTTGCAAAACTTTGCGTTGCAAGCGAAACCATCGAAGCACCGAAGGTTATCAAAGCAACTCTCGGAAACTCCGCAGGTATTATCGGCGCAGGACTTCTCGGATTCTGATACATTTACAAAAAACCCCCGCTTGAAAAAAGCGGGGGTTAATTTTTATATACGGACAAAAAAACAGCGGGTCTTTCGACTCGCTGTGATTTCAGCTGTTAGAATTGCTCGGAAACTAACATCTTTTGCTCTTTTTTGCTCTGGTTATATAATACCTGCGCTTTGTGATGAGTTTGTGATGATGTTTTTTCACTTTGGTTACAATGTGAAACCAGTTTGGTTAAACTTTTCGGAAAAAATGTTACAAACAAAAAAACTTCCCGTGAAAGGGAAGTTTTTGCCGGGAAAATCAAAGTCCGTTGACTATAACAAGAATTGCGATTATGATTCCGCCCACAACAAGAAGGGGAATTCCTTTTTTGTTGGGTTTTGCAAGTTTGAATTTAAGGATAAAAGCGGCGGCAACTGCATAGAGCAAAACCTGGTAAATTATCGGCATTGCTTCGCCGAGAAGAGATTGAAGACCATAGGTAAGGGGGAAAATAATTGCTGCGGAAGTTACGGGAAGGCCGTAATATATTTTTCTTCTTCCGGTTTCTGTTTTCTGGCGCTGGGCTTCATCAACGTTGAAATAAGAAAGACGGATTATTGCGCAAAGAAGATAGACCATTGCGGAAACATAGAAAAATCCGCCGGAAAGACCAAGGCCATAGCCGATTGCAAGGGGAAGAACACCGAAACTTATAAGATCGCAAAGGGAATCTATCTGGATGCCGAAAGATTTTTCAGCATCGGTGCGTTTCATGGTGGAAGCGACTTTTCCGTCGAACATATCGGTAAGTCCGGCAAAAAGAAGACAGATTACACCCCAGAAAGGATATCCGGAAGCGGAAAAGAAAATTCCGCAAACGGCGGCGGCCGCGCCCATATAGGTAAGAATTACAGTATAGTTGTAAAAACCGATGAGTTTCATAAAAAAGCTCCTAATTATCTGTAGTCTTATTGCATAAAAAGATGTATAATAAAACTTGTTGCAGAATATATTATTAAATTAGATTATAAATAAATATTTTGGAAAAATCAATAGCACTTGATGATTATAACATAAAATTGAGTTTTATTACAAAAATAAGACTTTGTGTTTTAAAAAGGTTTCTGCTGAAAGAAGGAGATATTTTTGAAATCGGCTCTGTTGAAAGATGTTTTCAGAGAGATGAAAAATTCAAAAAACAGATTTTTTTCGATTTTTGCAATAATTGCGCTTGGCGCGGGCTTTTTTGCCGGTCTAAAAGTTACCTGCCCGGATATGATGTTCAGCCAGGATAAATATGTTACCGAACAGAACCTTATGGATATAAGGCTTGTTTCCACCTATGGATTCAGCGAAGATGATATTTCCGCAATGGAAAAGGTTGAAGGGATAAGAGATCTTTATCCTTCATATACAAAGGACGTTTTTGTTGAAGATTCAAGGACGCATGGTATTGTTGCAAAACTCATGGCTTTTCCGGATTCCGGGGTGAACAAGCCTCTTCTTCTTGAAGGAAGATTTCCGGAAGGACCGGGAGAATGTGTTGTTGAAAAAAACACCCAGATGCCTGTCAATTACGAAATAGGCGATTATGTGTCCGTATATACCACCGACCCCGATGACCCGATAGAGGACAGCCTTATCCGGACGGAATGGAAAGTTGTGGGCGTTGTAATGACGCCCCAGTATATTTCCTATGACAGGGGAACGGCGACAATCGGCGACGGAAAAACGGATACTTTTATAATGGTTCCAAAAGAAAACTTCTGCCTTGAAGTTTATACGGAAGTATATATAACCCTTGATTCAACTGCGGGACTTTCTGCTTTTTCGGAAGAATATGAATCTGCAGTTGAAGCCGGAACAAAGAATTTTGAGGCAGTTGCCGAAATCCGCGAAGGAAAACGCCTTGAGGAAATAAAAGAAGAAGCATATAAAGAACTTTCGGAAGCAAAAGAAGAAATTTCGGATGCGGAAGCGGAACTTGCAGATGCGGAAGCGGAACTTGCGGATGCTTTTGAGGAACTTTCTGACGGAGAAAAATCCCTTTCCGAAGGACGCGAAGAATACCTAAAAGGCCTTAAAGAATTCAGGGACGGAAAAGTTCTTTTTGAAGAAGAAATTGAAAAAGCGGAAGAACAGCTTTTGGAAGCGGAAGAACTTCTTTCCGACGGATGGAAAGCTTATTACAGCGGACTTGAACAGTATGAAAAAGGCCTTGCGGAATTTGAAGCAGGGCTGGAATCCCAGGGGATGACGGTTTCGGAACTTTATATCACAAGGGATTTATTGAAATTTATCGTAAATATAATGGAACTGATTCCGGAAAACGAGGAACAGGCCGCAGAGATAAAAATCCAGCTTGAACAGCTTGAAACCGCCATAGCCGGGTATGAACAGCTTTCCGCCGCCGAAGAAGAACTTGAATCTGCCCGAAAAGAGCTGGAATCCGGCGAAAGGGAACTTGAGGAAGGCAGAAAAGAACTTGAGCAGGCAAAAATCGATGCGGAAAAGGAATTTGCCGATGCAGAAAAGGAACTTGCGGACGCAAAAATCGAACTTGCCGATGCAAAAACCAAACTCGACGAAGGCTGGGAGGAATATTACGAAGGCCTTGAAGAATTTGAGGAAGCAAAAGCCGAAGCGGAAGAAAAAATAAGCGACGGAAAAAAGGAAATTGCAGATGCGGAAGATGAGCTTGAAAAGCTTAAAGAACCGGTCTGGTATGTTTTTACAAGGAACGACAACCCCAAATACAGCAGCTTTGAAACAAGCGCCGCAATAGTTGATAATGTCGGAAAAGCTTTTCCGCTTTTCTTTTTCCTTGTGGCAATGCTTGTTTGTCTTACGACAATGACAAGAATGGTTGAAGAAAAGCGAACGGAAACCGGAACGCTTAAAGCCCTTGGATACGGCGGAAAAGACGCTATTCTCAAATATATCGTATATGCCGCCCTTGCAAGCATCTGCGGTTCGGTTTTCGGAATTGCAATCTGCGTTTTCGTTTTCCCGATGATAATTTATTATGCATACGGAATGCTTTTTATCCTTCCGGAACTTCAGTTTGTTCCAATGTTCGGAACATGGCTGATGACTGTTGCAATCTGTATTCTTTGCACAACCCTTGCGGTCGTGATCGCCGGATATTCGGAACTTAGGGAAAAACCGGCGGAACTTATGCGGCCGAAACCCCCGAAATCCGGAAAAAGGGTACTGATCGAACGGATCCCGATGATATGGAAAAGGCTGAGCTTCAACCGCAAAGTTACGGTCCGAAACCTTTTCAGATATAAAAAGAGGATTTTTATGACTATTCTCGGAATTGCGGGGTGCACGGCGCTTACAATTACCGGTTTCGGAATTTATTCTACCCTTTCGGTGATTCTTGAAAAACAGTATGAAGAAATTTTCAACTATGACGTTATCATAAATCTTGACAGTGACGCTGAAGAAAAGACCCTTGAGGAAGTTTTTGAGGAAACGGAAAAAAGCGGGTTTATAGAAAAAAGCTTTTCCGTTTATGCAATGTCCGCAGAACACGGAACAATCGGCAATACAAGCCTTATCTGCTTTGAAAACGAAGAAGATTTTTCGGATTTTATTTTTCTGCGCGATTGCGAAACCGGGGAAAAAATAACGCCGGATAACAAAGGCGTTGTTGTGACCCAGCGTTTTGCAGAGTTCCATGGATATTTGCCCGGCGACGTGATTACTTTTACCTGCGACGGAACGGAATTTACCGCAGAAATCTCCGCGGTTGCGGAACATTATGCCATGCATTTTATCTATATTACGGAAGAACTTTATTCGGAGCTTGCCGGAAAAATTCCGGAAAAGAACGCAATTTTTGGAATTATGGCGGACGACAACGAAGAAAACCGCAGCAAATTTGCCGAATATCTTGTTGAAAAAGAGGGGGTTCTTGCGTTTTCTTTTTCAAAGGACGATATGGAGGAATTTGACAAGACCATCGAAAACCTCAACTACGTCGTTGTGCTGATAATTTTCTGTGCGGCGGCCCTTGCGTTTATTGTTCTTTACAACCTTACAAACGTAAACATAATGGAACGCTTAAGGGAAATTGCAACGATAAAAGTTCTCGGGTTCCGGGATTCGGAAGTGGATTCCTATGTTTTCAGAGAAAACATAATTCTTTCGCTGATAGGCGCCGCTTTTGGTCTGCTTTTGGGAAAAGGGCTCTATCTTTTCGTTCTTGGTTCAATTCAATCGGATGAACTCTTGTTTATCGACAATTTGACTTTGTGGTGCTATATCGGCGCGTTTGCAATGACGATTTTCTTCACTTTTATTGTGAACGGAATAATGCATTTCAGCCTTAAAAAAATAAGCATGGTGGAATCTCTCAAATCTGTTGAATAATCCGAAAATTATTTTTAAAAAAGGGCTTTTACATCTTTTATTTTTGTAAAAAGCATGATATAATAAATACATCTAATTATGTCTGGAGGATGCTAAAATGCTCAGAATTGAAGATCAGATCGAAAACGCTACCGCTATGATCAAAACCGTTGATTATATCGAATCCCAGATTCGCAAAATGAATCCCGATGAGGGTACTGCAGATGCATTTATTGCAGAAGCAAAAGTTGCTGTTGAAAAACTTCGTGAAATCATGAAGGAAGGCAAAATCATCAGATAATCAAAGCGTAAAAATAAAAATGCCGGCTTTTTAAAGCCGGCATTTTTTTGTTTAAAGAATAAGGCAAACAAGACCGCTGCAGCCTTCGTTGATAATTCGGCTGATTGTTTCCTGGAGTTTAAGTCTTGCTTCCTGGGGCATTCTGCCGAGTTTTGTATGAAGACCTTCGTTTACAAGTTCGTGAAGAGATTTTCCGAAAATGTTGGATTCCCAAATTTTTGCCGGGTCGCCTTCAAATTCATCGAGAAGATAGCGCACAAGGTCTTCGCTTTGTTTTTCGCTTCCGACTATCGGGGCAACTTCGGTTGTTATATCAGCGCGCATAAGGTGGATCGAAGGGGCGGAAGCGCGGAGCTTAACTCCATATTTTCCGCCCTGGCGGACGATTTCCGGTTCTTCAAGGGTAAGTTCGTCAATGGAGGGCATTACAATTCCGTAACCCACCGCTTCAACCTGGTCAAGAGCTCCGCGTATGCGGTCATATTTCCGCTTTATTTCCGCAAGTTCCCGCATATACGGCATAAGTTTGTTTTCACCGCTTATTTCAAGTCCGGTTTCCTCGCTTAAAACTCTGTAAAAAAGTTCGGGGTTGATAATAACGGTTATTTCCGCAATTCCGGTGCCGAGATCCATCCCCCGAATCGAGGCGCTTTTTACGTATTCGCAGTCGGAAACGATTGGAAGAATATTGCGGACGTCGGAAATTTTTTCAACTTTTTCCGCTGCGGAAACGATCGGTTCAACAATCGCCCTGCGAAGCCAATGGTCTTTTCCAAGTGAAACAAGCCAACCGGGCATATCCACGGCAATTTCTCTTACAGGAAAAGTTCCGAGAACGCCGGAAAGAATGCTCATAATATCGTTTTCCGTCATTTTAAGACAGTTGAGAGCAATTACCGGAACGCCGTATTCCTCTTCCATTTCAAAAGCGACGTTTTTGGATTCTGCGGAATTGGGGTCTGCACAGTTGAGTATAACCGCAAAAGGTTTATCGATTGCTTTAAGTTCCGAAATAACCCGCTGTTCCGCTTCATGATATTCTTCTCTCGGAATATCGCTTATGGAACCGTCTGAAGAAACCACAAGGCCGATGGTTGAATGGTCGTTTATAACTTTTCCGGTTCCGATTTCCGCCGCCATGTTGAAGGGAATTTCTTCCTCAAACCATGGGGTAAGAACCATTCTGGGCGCGTTGTTTTCAAAATATCCTATGGCGGAGGGAACGATATATCCGACGCAGTCAATAAGCCGGACATTAAGGCTTGTTCCGTCGCCGATGGTGATTTCAACCGCTTCTTCCGGAACAAATTTCGGTTCGGTGGTCATAATTGTTTTTCCGGCGGCAGATTGGGGAAGTTCGTCGGTTGCCCGTTCTCTGCGGTAATCGTTTTCGATGTTCGGAAGAACAAGAGTTTCCATGAATTTTTTGATAAAAGTGCTTTTTCCGGTGCGTACCGGGCCAACGACACCAATGTATATATCTCCGTTTGTTCTTGCGGCAATGTCGCGGTAAACGCTGCTGTCTTTCATAAAATTTCCCTTCCTCGTTTATTTAATTTATGTCATAAAATTTTTATGAAAAAAATTTTGCAAATAGAACTTTTTTGAATAAACTGCTTTTTCGGGGCAAAAATAAAAGCAAAACAAAAAAGGAGGTTTTTTAAAAATGGAAGCAAACAGACACATCGGATGCAATGTCAATAACTGCGCATATCACTGCAAGGATTGCAACTGCTGCAGCCTTGATCACATCGAAGTCGGAAGCCATGAAACCAACCCCACCAAAGCAGAATGCACCGACTGCAGATCTTTTAAATACAGAGGCTGATCTTTCCGCCGAAAGGCGGATTACATATAAGAACTTTTGCCGGAAAGCAAAAGCTTTTTTTATTTTTGAAATATTCTTTTTGCAAGAAGAATATCGGATTTTTTAATGCAGCCGAAGGATCTTAAAAGAATATAGTAAAGAAATATAAAAATGAGCACGACAAACACGGTTTTGAAAAGTATATTCAAATCCGCAAAAAGATTGAGCACGGAACCGGAAAAAGCGATGCTCAAAATTGCCGCAAAAGACGGAACAAGCATCCAGCTTGCCATTTTAACGCGGAAACCGGTTACGGAAACAAGCCTTGAAGCTGAAAGAATCATGTTGAAAACCTCGCTCAGCACGATAGTAGCAAGATATCCGGCTGTTCCAAAAAAGGGAACAAGGGTATAAACAAGTCCGACGCACATTGCGGTATCGTAAACATTATAGCGAACAACCGCAACCTGTTCCCCAAGGCCTTTAAGAATGCCGTCAACGGCGGAATCGAGATACATCACAGTAACAATGGGGGTAAGGGCGCGTATTGCATAACCGGCGGAAGGTTCGATGTAAAGAAGAAAAGCAAGTTCATCGGCGCAGAAAATGAGCACGGCGGCGGTGCCTGTTGCAAAAATAAGCGTTATTCTGAACACAAGGCTCATTATCTGCTCGATTCTTTCGTCAAGCCCAAGAGCTTTGCACCGGGTTATTTCCGGAACGAGCAGATTTGAAAAACCGAGAAGAAAAGCACAGGGAAAAGTGAGCACGGGAAGAACCATTCCACCCACTATTCCGTATTCAGAAAGGGCGGTTTCGCTGCTCATTCCGCTTTTCACAAGGGAAACCGGAACGAGAAGGTGTTTTACCGTGCTCAAAGCGGAACGCAAAACCGCCGAAGCTCCAACGGGAAGGGCGATTCCGATGATTTTTTTCCATACCGAAAGCGCGCCGGATTTTTCTCCGCCCGAAAAGGGGTGGCGTTTGCGGTCGATTTTATAAAGAACATAATGCAGCAAAAAGGCAAGTCCTTCGGAAACTGTGCTGCCGGCGGCAACAAGAACACAGGCTTCGCCAATATCGTCCGGTTTGAGCACGGCAAAAACCGCAACGGTAAAAGCCATTTGCGAAAGCTGTTCAAAAATTTGCGCCGCAGAGGAAGAAAAAACCCTTGTAACGGCGGTAAAATATCCGCTGAAAGCTGCGGAAACACCGACAAAAGGCAGCGAAAAAGCAAGTATCCGAAAAGGTTTTGCCGCCCGAATATCGCCGACCATCGAAACCGCGGCAAAATCGCTTGCAATCCAAAGTAATAATCCCCCGGAAACGCCGAAAAGCAAGCTGTAAAGAATGGTTTTATTCATAGCGTCGGAAGCTTTTGCGCCGTTTTTTCTTGCATTTTCTTCTGCAACCAACCTTGTTGCCGCAAGCCCGGAACCGGAACAGGCAAAAGTCACCGCAAAGCGATATACCGCCATCATAAGCGAAAAAAGGCCCATTCCGGTGCTTCCAAGGTTGCGGGTAAGCCAGGCATTGTAGGCAACCCCGACGATTCCAAGAGAAAGTGACGTTGCAGTCAAAATTCCCGCATTCACCGCAAAATTCCGAAGTCTTGACAAATCCGCCACCTCCTTTCGGTATTTATATGTTTTGAAAAGCATAAAAAATACCGCAAAAGGCGATTTTATAAAAATATACGGCTTATCGGGAAATGTTTGCGACAAAATTGCACCAACAAGAACGGTTGTTCGATTTTTTTCAAAAAACCTATTGATTTTTGAAAATTGGGTGATATAATAAAGTCACAAAACAAAGAACAGATGTTCGATTTGTTCGAACATACCCCATATAAGAATCTGGAAAGGACGTAGCAAAATGGAAAGAACATATGTTTTGAACTTTATTTTCAAAGTAATGGCAGCAGCAGGAATCATCGCATTTTTCGGAATTGCAGGCGCAAGCGATATTGGAAAGCTTACCGGTTCTGAATTTTTCCTTTTCGGCGGAATTTCCTTCCTTATGGCTTCCTTCGGAATCTGGGGCGCAATCAACTGCACCAGAGCGATCGAAGCGATGGAACGCCGCGCAAGACGCGAAAGAGCCCGCATTGCGGCTTTTTATTCCGCAAAGGCCGCTTAAAAAAGTTATCCCCAAAATTTCCTCATACACCAAACCGAAAAAGCGGACGGAATTTATTTTTCCGTCCGCTTTTTCCTTCTTGACAAAGACTTTTGTTGCCGTTATAATTAACCTGTTATAATTAAATATTATAAAATAAGCTTTGATGGGAATAATCGAAAAGCGCGCAATACAGAGAGCCTTTCGCTTTGCTGAAAGAAAGGTTTGCAAACGGTTTCAGAAGGCCGCCCCGGAGCTTCCAAAAGAGATTTTGGCGTTTGCCTTGCGTTACAAAGGTTTTTAAAAGCGGCCGCGTTTTTTTGCGGCAATTTGGGTGGTACCACGGAGTTTTGTCTTCGTCCCTTTTGTCATTTTTGTTTTAATGGCAGGGATGGAGGCTTTTTTATTTTCCTGAATTTCCTATGTTCAGCGAAAGCAAGCCCCCTTACTTCAAATCAAAGGATTCATAAAAGAATCCCTCCACCGTGCCATACGGCAACGGTCCCCCTCCCTTTAGGCAAGGGAGGCACAAAAGCGTTATTTAATTGAAAGGAATGATATAAACATGGAATGGATGGGCGTTAATGACATCCGCGAAAGCTTCCTCAGCTTTTTTGAAAGCAAAGGTCACAAAAGACTTCCAAGCTTTCCTCTTCTCCCCAAAGATGATAAGAGCCTTCTTCTCATCAACTCCGGTATGGCACCGATGAAAAAATGGTTCCTTGGCCAGAAAGAACCCCCTTGCCACAGAGTAACCACCTGCCAGAAATGCATCCGTACTCCCGATATTGACAACGTTGGTAAAGACGACCGTCACGGAACTTATTTCGAGATGCTCGGAAACTTTTCTTTCGGAAACTACTTCAAAAAAGAAGTTATTCCGTGGGCTTGGGAATATTTTACCGAAGTTATCAAGCTTCCCAAAGAAAAACTTTATGTAACCGTTTATCAGGATGACGACGAAGCTTATGACATCTGGCACAACGTAATCGGACTTTCCGAAGACCGCATTTTCCGTTTCGGAAAAGAGGATAACTTCTGGGAAATCGGTTCCGGCCCCTGCGGCCCCTGCTCCGAAATTTATTTTGACCGCGGCGTTGAACACGGCTGCGGAAGCCCCGATTGCACCGTCGGCTGTGAATGCGACCGCTTTATCGAAGTTTGGAACCTTGTTTTCTCCCAGTTCGATTCCGACGGCGAAGGCAACTATGAACGCATGGAACACCCGAACATCGATACCGGTATGGGTCTTGAAAGACTTGCATGCGTAATGCAGGGCGTTGACAACCTTTTTGAGGTTGACACCGTTCAGAACATCATGAAAAAAATCGGCGAGATTGCAGGTGTAAAATATCACGAGGATCCTGTTAAAGATGTTTCTCTCCGCGTAATAACCGACCATGTCCGTTCCACCACCTTTATCATCAGCGACGGCGTTATGCCCGCAAACGAAGGCCGCGGATATGTTCTCAAACGTCTTCTCAGAAGAGCTGCACGTCATGGCAGACTCCTGGGAATCAACGAACCCTTCATCTACAAAGTAGTTGATACCGTTATCGAAGAAAACCGCGTTGCATATCCGGAACTTGCAGAGCACGCAGATTACATCAAAAAAGTTATCCTTTCCGAAGAGGAAAGATTCTGCCGCACCATCGACCAGGGCTTTGAACTCCTCAACGATTACGTTGCACAGCTTGAAGAAGCTGGCGAAACCGTTCTTCCCGGCGACGTTGCATTCAAACTTTACGATACCTACGGATTCCCGCTTGACCTTACCCAGGATATTCTTGAAGACAAAAACATCACCGTTGATGTTGAGGGCTTCACCGTTCTTATGAACGACCAGAAAAAACGCGCACGCGACGCAAGAGCTTCCGCAAACGGCGTTTCCTGGGTTGAAGACAGCCTTGCTTCCCTCGGCGACGTTAAAACCAAATTTGTCGGATACAACAGAATGGATTCCGCTTCCGAAGTTCTTGCAATCCTTAAAGACGGCGAGCTTGTTTCCGAACTTGAAGAAGGCGACGAAGCAGTCGTTATCCTCGATTCCACTCCTTTCTATGCAGAAATGGGCGGCCAGGTCGGCGACAGAGGCACCATCACTTCCGGTCCTTCCATCTTCAACGTAACCGACTGTAAAAAATCTCCCACCGGCCAGTATATGCACATCGGCGTTATGGGTTCCGGCCATATCCGCACCGGAGACAATGTCCGCGCAAGACTTACCGAATCCATCAGAAACGCAACCCAGCGTAACCACACCGCCTGCCACCTTCTCCAAAAAGCTCTCCGCGAAGTTCTCGGCGACCACGTTCACCAGGCAGGTTCCTACGTTGACGAAAACCGCTGCCGTTTTGACTTCAGCCATTTCTCCGCAATGACCGCAGAGGAAATTGCAGAAACCGAAAAAGTTGTTAACGAAATGGTCCTCGCTTCCCTCGATGTTGACATCAACGAAATGCCCATCGAAGAAGCAAAAGGAATGGGCGCAATGGCTCTCTTCGGCGAAAAATACGGCGACACCGTCCGCGTAGTTAACGTTTCCGGACGTTCCATCGAATTCTGCGGAGGTACCCATGTTACCAACACCAGCAAAATCGGTCTTTTCAAAATCATCAGCGAATCTTCCGTTGCAGCAGGCGTAAGACGTATTGAAGCAGTAACCGGCACCGGCGTTCTTGATTACATCGAACAGATGAACGGAACTCTCGGTGAAACCGCAGCAAACCTTAAAGTTAACGGCGTAGGCGAAGTTGCTCAGAAATCCGCCGCTGTTATGGCTGAACTTAAAGCAAAAGACAAAGAGATCGAAGAACTCAACAACAAACTTGCCCAGATGAGAGTTGAAAGCCTTATCTCTTCCGCAAAAGAGATCTGCGGACTTAAATTCATCTGCACCAAGCTCGAAGGAATCAGCCCCGCAAGCCTCAGAATCATGGGCGACCATATCAAATTCACCGCACAGGATGCGATCGCACTTCTTGCTTCCGTTAACGAAGAAAAAGTTTCCGTTCTCGTTGTCTGCGGTATCAACGCTCTTAAAGAAGGCGCACACGCAGGTAAGATCGTTAAAGAAATCGCTGCAATGGCCGGCGGTTCCGGCGGCGGCAGACCCGACAGCGCAATGGGCGGCGCAAATCCCGAAATGATCGACGAAGCTCTTGCTTCCGCAGCAGAAATCGTTGAGACCCTTCTCATCAATAAATAATTCCTTATAAGGCCCCCTTGCCTAAAGGGGGCTGGATTTCGCCGAAGGCGAAAGACTGGGGGATTCATTTAAAGGAATCCCTCCACCGTGCGTACCGCAACTGTTTCCCTCCCTTTGACAAGGGAGGCAATTCACGAAAGGAGCATAATCTTATGGAAAACTGCCTTTTCTGTAAAATTGCCGCGGGAATTATTCCCAGCAGCAAAGTTTATGAAGACGAAAAAGTTCTCGCCTTCAACGACATTGACCCCCAGGCTCCCACTCATTTCCTTGTAATTCCGAAGGAACACATTACCGGCGCAGGCGAAATCAACGAAGAAAACAGCGGCATCGTCGCTTATATCTTCGAAATCATCGCAAAAATTGCAAAGGAACAGGGAATCGAAAGCTACCGCGTTGTTACCAACTACGGCGAAGAAGCCGGACAGACCGTTCCCCATCTTCATTTCCACGTTCTTGCCGGAAGAAATCTTGGCTGGCCTCCGGGCTGATGATAATAATTCAAACAAAAAAAGCCGCACTTGCTTGCAAGTGCGGTTTTTTTATTTTCTATGTTGGGGCGGATATTATCCGCCCGTTTTAATATAGGGCGGAAGGGTTTAGCTCCGCTTTTTAAAAAGGCGGAGTTTTTTACAATAGATTTTAATACAATTTGTTGAATTTTAATTAAAAACAACAAATAGTATTGAAAAAAGACGAAAAAACAGCGAAATATTTGAAAATTCTGTAAGTTGTGATAAAATAAAGTAAAATAAAATTAAGTATTAATATATATTTTGTTTACATTTTATTAAATAAAGAAGAACATTATTAATTTATAATATAATTGTAAAAAAGGAATTTGTTCCGAAAGGAGATTTAAATAATGAAAAAGTTTTTTGCAATAGTTCTTTCGGCAGCTCTTGTTCTTAGCTTTGCTTCCTGCGGAGTAAATGTTCCGGCGGAAAGAGAAAATCCGGAAATTCCGGAAGTTTCTGAAAATACGGAACAAGAAAAAACGAATGAGCCGGAATATGCCGAATTTGGCGAAAGGATAGAAGTTTCTGCAGAAAATTATAAAGACGCTGTGGAAATCGTTCTTGCGGACGAAATAACCGTCGGCGGAAAACCCGTTGGGGAAAGCGACCTTGCGGATGTTTCCGGCGAAATTATCTATTATCGCGATATGGAAAAATATCCGAGCGGAAATTCTTACGGCGATGGTGAAAGGGAAGATATGCATTCTTCCGAAGAAGCCACGGAGCATGTTCTTTTGACCATAAGAAAACCCGGAAAATATTTCATCAAGGGCGAACTTAAAGGCCAGATCGCGGTGGATCTCGGAACCGAAGCCGCAAACGACCCGAAAGCAAAGGTAACTCTTATTTTCGGCGGCGCGGATATAACCTGCGAAATTGCTCCCGCTGTAATTTTCTATAACGTTTATGAATGTGAAAATCTCAAAAAAGAAGCTTCGTCTTCCGTTGATACTTCCGATGCGGGCGCGGTGATAATTGCCGCAGACGGAAGCCGCAACAATATCAAAGGTTCCTATGTTGCGGAAATTTATAAAGACAAATCCGGCGAAGAAGAAAAACTTCATAAATATGATGCGGCTGTTTATTCAAAAATGAGCATGAACATCGGTGACGACCCAAAGAACACCGGTATCATTAACGTTGAAGCCGAAAATGAAGGAATCGGAACCGAAATGCACCTTACCATAAACGGGGGAATCATCAACGTAAATTCCGTTGATGACGGAATCAACACAAACGAGGATTATGTTTCCGTAACCACCGTTAACGGAGGAAAGCTCACCGTTAAAGGCGGAAACGGAATTGAGGGCGACGGAATTGATTCCAACGGCTGGCTTGTTATCAACGGCGGCAGCCTCTATTCTTCCGGAAACGGAAAAAGCGGCGACGGCGGAATAGATTCCGATATGGGAATTATAATCAACGGCGGAAACCTGGCCGCATTTGGAAGCAAAAACGACTTTATCGAAAGCTCTTCCGAAAAAGCCTTTGCAACCTTCGATTTTTCTTCCACCGCAAAAGCGGGAAGCGTTGTTGAATTTGTGCGCGAAGACGGAAAAACCGTTAAAGTTACAAGCGACAGAGAATTCAAAAGCCTTGTTCTTTCCGGCGATATGATCGAAAACGGAAAAAACTATAAACTTTATCTCAACGGCGTTATGCAGGAATATTCCACAAACCGTTCTTTCTGGAACCTGGTGCAGGAAGAAATCGGCGGAATTATTTCCGTTCCTGGCGGAAATTTTGATGAGCACGGAAACTTTGCTCCTTCCGGATTAAACGGAAAAGACGATGAATATAAAGCTCCGGAAGGCCTTGATAAATGGCTTGAGGAAGAGGAGGATATCCCCGAAGATATCCGCGTATGGATAATGGCCATGAAGGGAATTTTCTCTTCCGAAAATAAAAACAAAAATCCGGGCTTCGGCGATAAAAAAGGCCCGGAAGAACTTGAACTTGAAGAAAAAAACGAAGACAAAACTTTGTTTGCTCTAAGCCCGGAAACCTGCATTTTTTCCGGAATATACGATTCTTCAAAAGAAACCGGTAAAACAAGAGTAAACTTTACGATAAACGGCGAAACAAGAATGGAAAATGTTTTTGTCGGCGATCTTCCCGGAATAAAATCCATTGAATGCAGCGAAAAAGTTCCGGAAAAAGATGTTATTATAATTCTTGAATATTCCGGAAGAAACGAAAGCAAGGAATATTCCGGAAAATGTCTTCTTTCGGACGGTTATGAAAAAATCAACGCGCTTTTCAAAGGACTTCCCAAAGGAGATTATCGCCTTATAGTTTCTGTTTCTGAGGAAAACGAAAAATTTGCCGGAACGACCGAATTTAGTTTTGTTATTGTTGAATAACCTATAAAATAACAGCTTTTATTGCCCGAATTTGCAATTTGTTTGGCGCAAAGTATTGAAATATCTTTAATTAAAGGATATAATATATAATTGTCTTATTGTGCCGGCATGATCGGCAAAAGCTATTATAAAAGCAAGGATGGTTTAATTTATGAGCGAAAAAGAAACTCGCGGCATGGAGCAGACTTCTGCAAAAGTAAGCTCCGCCGAAGCAAAAAAGAAAAAAGCAAAATACACTATGGCAAAGATCATCGTCATTCTCTGTGCTGTTCTTTGTGTTGTGCTCACCGTTTTTGAACTGGGCGTAACCTACCGCACCATGAAGGCTGTTGAAGTTGACGGAACCGAATATTCTGTTGCAGAATACAACTGGCTTTATACCAACAGCGTTTATGAAATTTACAACAGCTACTATATGACCTATGGCGAGATGGCTTCCTACATCTTCAACCCCAGCGGCAACCTCAGCGAAATGGTTTATAACCAGGAAACCGGCGAAACCTGGGCAGAATATGTAAAAGAATATACCGACAAAACCATTGTTGAAATGACTGCTCTTCTTAGAGCCGGCGAAGAAGCAGGCCATGTTCTCGACGAAGAATTCTATGAAAGATGCGACGAAGAATGGAATGCTCTTGCAACAACCGCAGCAAGCAACGGATACAGTGTTTCCGACTATGCTGAAATGAGCTATGGCCGCGGCGTTAACGAAAAAGTTTTCAGAGAAATGTATGAGCGTTATTATTACGCATTCACCTATGCTGAAAGCGTTTCCGACAGCTTTGAATTCAATTCTGAAGAAAAAGACGCATATTACGAAGAAAACGCCGAAGATTTTGACACCGTAACCTATAACTATTATTTCGTAAGCTCTTCCGCAAAAGAAGGCGAAGATGCTGACGCAATTAAAGCAGAAGCAAAAGCAACCGCAGAAGCTGTTCTTTCCGGCGAAAAAGAAGTTGAGTTCACCGAAGCAGGCTATGCTCTCAAAGCTGCAACCAATTCCGTATATGCAGATTGGGTATTTGACGAAGCAAGAACCGCAGGCGACAAAGAAATGTTCGAAGGCGAAACCGGTTATTATGTTGTTGAATTTGTTGAAGAAAACGACCTTCACCACAACATGGTAAACGTAAGACATATTCTTGTAACCGCTGCTGATTCCACCGAAGAAGCAAAAGCAGAAGCACTTGAAAAAGCCGAAAAATATCTTGCCGAATGGAAAGAACTTGGCGAAACCGAAGAAAACTTTGCAACTGTTGCCGGAAAATATTCCGAAGATTCTTCCGCTGAATACGGCGGCCTTATTGAAAACATCTATAAAGGCAGAACTGTTGAAGGCTTTGAAGATTGGTGCTTCGATCCCGCAAGAAAAACCGGAGATACCGATATCGTTTATTCCCAGTACGGTTACCATGTAATGTATTTCTGCGGCGAAGGCGCTGAATATTACGATTATATCGTAGAAGCCGCAATGAGAAACGAAAACATCAACACCTACCTCGACGGAATTGTTGAAGGTCTTGAAGCTTCCGATCTCTTCGGCGCAAAATATGTCGGCAAACATTTTGGCTGATAATAAAGCGTAAATATTTTGGGACGGCTTTTTTGGGGGCCGTCCCAAATTTTAGAATAAGCCGAAAGGAAAAGATTTAAAATGAAAAGATTTTTTGCGGCTCTTCTTGCCGCTATGCTTGTTCTCACTATGTTTGCCGGATGCTCCGCAAAGGAATCTCCGGTTGCATATAAAGTGGGAAATATGGAATTCACCGTTGAAGATATGAACTATATGTATGTTTCAAGCTTCAACGAAATCTATAACAATCTTTATTACACCTATGCAAACTACGGAATCGACATAAGCACAATTGTCGATATCACAAAGCCCCTTGATGAACAGATGGTTAACGAAACAACCAGCTGGCACCAGTATATTCTTGATTATGCCGCAAACACCGCAAAAACCTTTGCCGGAATTTACGAAAAAGCAATTGAAGCAAACTTTGTTCTCGGCGAGGAATATCAGGCAGATCTTGATACCTTTGAAGAACAGCTTGATGAGGTTGCAGCATCCAACGAAATGACCCGCGACGAATATCTTTATTATATGTACGGCGAAAACGTAAGCCTTGATACCGTCAAAAAAATGACCGAGTTCCGCTATATCACCATGGCTTACGCACAGCAGTATGAAACCGAACTTGAAATTTCCGATGAGGATATCAAAGCTTATTACGAAGCAAACAAACAGAGCCTTGATAAAGTTGATTTCCGTTACTACACTTCTTACTATGAAGAAGCAGCAGAGGAAACCGCCGAAGAGGAAACCGAGAAATCTTCCGAAGAAACTGCAGAGGAAGTAACCGAAGAGGAACCCACTGAGGAAGCAACTTCCGAAGAAGAAACTGCTGAAGAAACCACTGAAGAAACCACCGAAGAAGCTGAGAAAGAAAAAGTTCTTACTCAGGAAGAAGCGAAAGCCCAGGCAGATACTCTTGCGGAAGTACATACCGCAGAAGAATTCAACGCTCTTGCTCTTGAATATACAACTGACGAAATCCAGAAAAAACTTTTCGGTTATGGCGATGCAACTCTTCTTGCTGGTTCCGGATATGATTCCACCGGAATTGAAGAAGTTTCCAAATGGCTTTTCGATGAAGCAAGACAGTATGGCGACACCATGGTTTACCATGACGAAGAATACAAGAGCTATCTTACCATTATGTTCGAAGAACGCGTTGAACCAGATTATAACTGCATCGACGTCCGCCATATCCTTGTAAAAGCTGAAGCTGACGAAAACGAAGATATCAGCGACGAGGAATGGGAACGCGTTAAAGCGGAAGCTGATGAGATCCTCAACGCCTATCTTGCGGGCGAACAGACCGAGGAAGCCTTCGGCGAACTTGCAAAAGAACATTCCGACGACGGCAACGCAGCTCAGGGCGGAATTTATGAAAACGTAAACAAAGGCATGATGGTTTCCAACTTCGACGATTGGTGCTTTGATTCTTCAAGAAAACCAGGCGATACCGGCCTTGTTATCACCCCCTTCGGAATGCACGTAATGTATTTCGTTGGCATCGGCGACAACTATCTTGAAAGCACCGTAAAACCCATTCTTGCCGATGAAAAACTCAACACCTGGGTTGCAGATTGTTCCGTAAACCTCACCGAAGAAAAAACCGAAGCTTTTGATGAAATCGGCGGAATGATCGATGATATCGTTCTTGCAGCGCAGGAAAAAGGTTCCGAAAAAGAAAAAGATGATTCCAAAACCGGCGTCATCATTGCAATGCTCGTTGTTGTAATAATCGTTTGCGTTGTTATCATCATCAAAAAGAAAACCGAAAAACCTGCAGAACCCGCAGAAGAAACTCTTTCTGAAGAAGCAACGGAAGAAGCTGCTTCCGAAGGCGAAGAAGCAGAACTTTCTGAAGAGGAAGAACTTCCCGAAGCAACCGACGAAGACCTTACCGAAGAGGAACTTTTTGCGGAAGAAGCTTTTGAAGAAGCTGTTACCGAAGAAGAACCCGCTGAAGAAACTTCCGAAGAAACCGAAAAATAATTTTCAGTAAAATAAAGAAAACCGCCCGAAAGGGCGGTTTTTTTGCTTTTATTGTAATCCGGAGAAGATTATGCTAAAATTATCGAAGAAACAAAAAGGAGATATGATAAAATGAAACCTTCCGCAATAGTCTATTCTTCCAACACCGGTTTTACCGAAAGATACGCAAAAATTCTCGGCGAAAAAACCGGCCTTCCGGTTTATCCGATAAAAAATGCTCCGGAAAAGGGAACGGCGATTATTTATATGGGCTGGCTTATGGCCGGAACGGTCGCAGATTATAAAAAAGCCGCCAAAAAATATGATATAAAAGCCGTTTGCGGAACAAGCCTTGCGCCCACAGGTACCCTTGTTGATGCTATGAGAAAAAGCTGCAAACTTTCCGAAGATTTTCCGGTTTTCAACGTCCAGGCGGGAATGAACCGTTCGAAGCTTAAAGGCGGTTACGCTTTTGGAATAAAAATGCTCACGAAATTTATGTCCAAAAAGAAAAACCGTACTGCTGAGGAAGAGGGCATGTTCGAACTTCTTTTAAAAGGCGGAGATTATGTAAGCGAAGAAAACCTTTCGGGAATTCTTGAATGGTATAAAAACGCATAAAAAAAGCCCGTCCGAAACAGGGGAGCTTAATAACGAAGTTCCTCTGTTTTTTGCAGATTTATTGTAGGGAACGGTCTTGACCGTTCCGTTTTTTTATATAAAAGCAACCCCATTTCTTTTGTAACCAAAAGAAACCGGGTTGTGCCTGAAAAGAAAAGTTTGCACACCCCTGCCGTCGCTCCCGCGACAGCTGTCCCCTTT
>JAFSEN010000046.1 GCA_017435745.1 Oscillospiraceae bacterium | reverse complement strand
TTCCTCTTGGAACCGACCCCGCAAAAGAGTGTTTTGTTCTAAACGTTGCCGCGCATAAGTATCTACCGCCGTGCCCGGTTTTAGAAGGCTCCCGCTTGAAAGCAAGTGTTTCATATGACAAAAAATTTCGGTCTAATCAATTCGTTTACGTTTTCTATCGCAGTTTTTCCAAAACGGTTTTGCCGCGACAGTTCCACCTCCTTCTGACCGAAGGTTCTTTGTCAAACAACAGATGCAAAATTAACATTATAAATATACCATATAAAATGTTTTTGTCAATAATTATGACCTCTTTTATTAAATTTTTGTGAATTTTTATTTTATTTAAGAAGTTTTTCCCGTTTTTTGTAATCCGGAAGATATTTTTCAATCAATTTATAAAAATCCTTACCATGATTTTTTTGTATAATGTGTGCAAGTTCATGAACAACAACATAATCAATAGCCTCCGGCGCATATTGCATTAATCTCCAGGAATAACAAATTGAATTCTTTCCGCTGCAGCTGCCGAATCGCTTTTTCGCCGAAGTTATTTTAATTCCGGTTGGTTTTACTCCCATAAGATTTGAAAAATATTCCGTTCGTTCTGTAAGATACGGCAAGGCTTTTTCTTTGAGCATTCTCTCCTCTTTTTCGGAAAGTCTGAATCTTTCTTCGTGCTCGATTTTTCTTGCCGTTTGTTTTTCAATCCATTTTTTGTGTTTATTTATAAAAGCTTCTATCTCTTCCGTGCTCATTTTTAGCGGAGCTTTTACAAGGGTAACAAAATCATCGTCTATTGAAAGTTCAATTGTTTTTCTTTTGCTGCGAATTAATTTATATTCCATTTTTTCTCCTTAAAAATTCGTTGAATAGCATAGGCTGAATATACGGATAAGTCAATTTTTCCGGTAAATCATCAAACAATTCAATTTTTTCTATTTCATTGTGAAGTTCGTGCTCAAACAATTTTATATCCGCATAAAAAAGTTTTCCAAAGGTTTCTTCGTCCGTTTCATTAACCTGATTTTTTCCGATTACAGAATATATGCAAAATTGACTGAAATTTCTGTTTGTGATAAAATCAATTATACCACATGAAAGGAAGCGATTGTATGGCAGATGAAGAAAATCTTTTAAAAAAACGTTTTCTGGAACTTGCAGATCGTTCTTTTGCAAAAAACATCTATACTTTCACCGAATTTCTTTCTCCTGCTGAACAAAATCTGCTTCGATTTACTGTAAAAGGTGTTCCCTATCATTTTGAAGGCGGATTCGAAAATGCGGAAAAAGCATTATGCGTTTTCGGAAGCGAAGAACTTTGTGGATATATTGAATCCGCGCCAATTACGTTTATAAAAATCGAACCGTGCTCAATGAAATTTTCCGGCGAACTTGCCCACAGAGATTTTCTCGGTTCAATAATGTCTTTGGGCATTAGAAGAAGCACTCTTGGGGATATAATTGTAAAAAATAACATTGCCTTCGCACCCTGTCTTGACAATATTGCGGATTATATCTGTGAAAATCTTGTTGAGATAAAACATTCGAATGTCCGGTGCTCAAAAATTGATTTTATTCCGGATGATATGATACCTCAGCCGATTGAAAATGAATTTGTTGTTGCGTCCGAAAGGCTGGATTCAGTTATATCAGCGATATATAAACTTTCAAGAAGCGAAAGCAAAGGCCTTTGCGAGCACGAAAAAGTTTTCGTCGGAGGTATTCCGGTGCTCAACGCTTCATACGCTCCGAAGGACGGCGATATTATTACGGTTCGCGGCCACGGAAAAATTGTTTATTGCGGAATCAAGCTTGAAACCAAAAAAGGAAGGCTTCGCTGTAAGGCTAAAATATATAAATAAAAAAAGAGCCGTTTTGCGGCTCTTTTTTTATTTTTTAATCTTATTTTTTCTTAAAAAACCAATTTCCGTACCGTTTGCAATTCTTTTAATATTTTCGATGTGTTTGCACCACATAACCGTTGATACAACGGTAAAAATCAAAGCTATTGCAATTTCATCTCTGAAGAAAGCAGCATAGACAGGCAAAAGAACCGTTACGGTAAGCGCCCCGATTCCGATAAAATCCGTTATAAGGGTAATCGCAACAATAAGCAATGCAAAAACAATGAATAGTTTCCAATCATAAAAAAGGACCAATCCCATAAAAGGCGCAAGTCCTTTTCCCCCATTGAATTTCATCCAGAAAGGAAAAATATGCCCCATTACGGCCATTGCACCTGCAATAATTGCCGCCAATAAATTATTAGAAAAAATTATATAGATAATTCCCGCGGCGGAAAATGCTTTTAAAATATCGAATACACCCACAGCAACGCCATACATTTTTCCTACGGAAATAAAAACATTTGAAGCCCCGGCGTTGTTTGAACCGACTTTTTTAATGTCTATTCCCCTGCTTTTTGAAATTATATTCGCCATATTGATACAGCCCAAAAAATAACCCAAAATCGCACCGATGATATATGCCATTGCATCACCTCCGAAATATATTTTGATTATAAAACATCTGCAATATTTTTTCAATGATAATTGATTTTTCTGTCTTTTCTTTTTGCTTTAAATATTGTAAAATTATATCATTATTTTTATTCAGAGGTTAACTATGAAAAATAAAGCAATACTCGGAAATATATTTCTTACTTTGACCGCGCTTATTTGGGGCTGTGCCTTCGTAGCACAAAGCGTCGGAATGGAATACGTTGAACCGATTACTTTCAACGGAATCCGCTGCATAATCGGCGGAATAGTACTTATTATTGCAAATTTCGCTTTTGACTCTATAAAGAAAAAGAACGGAACTTATAAAAAAACCGAAAAATCAGAACAAAAAGAGCTGATAAAAGGCGGAATAATCTGCGGAATAATTATTTTCTTTGCATCAACGATTCAACAGATTGGAATTTCGCAAACAACTGTCGGAAAAGCAGGCTTTATTTCCGTTCTTTATATACTTATTGTTCCGTTTTTCGGGCTTCTTTTGAAACAAAAACTTCCGAAAATGATATGGGTCTGCTGCGCTCTTGCTGTTGCTGGTCTTTATCTTCTTTGCATGAATGAAAGTCTTTCTGTAAGCAGCGGCGATATTATCGTACTTATAAGCGCGGTTGCTTACGCTGTTCATATTCTTGCAATCGGACATTTTGCTCCGAAAGTTGACTGTGTTAAACTTTCCTGCCTCCAGTTCCTTGTCTGCGGTATTATTTCCGTTATTGTAATGTTTATTTTTGAAAAACCCGACCTGAACAGCATTTTTGATGCATGGCTTCCTATTCTTTATGCCGGTGCACTTTCCGGCGGAGTTGGCTATACTCTTCAGACTGTCGCACAGAAATGGACCAAGCCAAGCGTAGCTTCTCTTCTTATGAGCCTCGAATCCGTTTTCGCTGTTCTTGCCGGAGCTGTTATTCTTCACCAAATTCCGACACTTCGCGAATCCGCAGGATGCATTCTTATGTTCATTTCCATAATAATTATCCAACTTCCCGAAAATCAGAAAGGAGCTGTTACCGAATGAAATCTGAAATAATTTCCGTTTGCGGTAACACAAAATACCATTGTATAAGACTTCGCCGCGGAGAAGACTTACTGAAATCCATACAGAAACTTTGCGCTGAACAAAATATCGGTTGCGGAACGGTTCTTTCGGGTGTTGGCTGTATTTCAAAAGGAAGAATACGCGATGCTTCCGGTATAACAATCCGCGAAATTAACGAAGATTGCGAAATTGTAAGCCTTAACGGTACCGTAAGCTCAAACCGATGCCACCTTCATGTTGCTCTATCTAAAGAGGATCTGTCAACAATCGGCGGTCATCTTTGCGAAGGCTGCATTATCAATACAACATGCGAACTGATAATTGCAGAAATTCCGGGTATAAAAATCGAAATTGAAGATGATCCGGAAACCGGATATGATGAACTTATATTTAAAAAAGCGGAGTGAATTTCACTCCGCTTTTTTTAAAGAATTATGCTCCATTGATTAAATTCAAACAAACCGCTTCCGTGACAAAGTTTTCCCTGCTTTTTAATGTCCGTCAAGCCTTTATCAACATCAGATATTATATCGGTCAGAATATCTATGCTGTGATGGGCCGGAAAAACGCGTTTAACCGGAAGATTACTTATCTTCTGAACGGATTCAAGATATTTTTCCGGGTCGGTTGATTCATAATTCGCAAAAAGAGTTCCTTTGTATATCAGATCTCCGGAAAACAAATATCCTGTTGCCTCTTCGAAGAAACACATATGTCCCGGAGAATGACCAGGGGTATGCAAAACTTTGATTTTTCTGTTTCCTAAATCTATGATATCTCCATCAATAAGAATCTTTTTGGGATTACCTTGAAAAACCGCATAATCATCAACATTTATATACTCTATCAAGTTATTTCCCTTTACAAGCATTTTTCGAACAAACTCGTTCGAAAGAGGAAAATTTTCTTCAATCCAGTCTTTTTCAAGTTCATGAACATAAAATTCCGAAAAATCCCAAAGGCCGCCTATATGATCCCAATGAACATGAGTAGGAACAGCAACAACCGGTAACTTTGTAATTTTTCGCACCTCATCACATATATTGCATATTCCAAGACCTGTATCAATCAGCAGCGCTTTTTTCGAACCCAGCAAAAGATAACAGTTTGTTTCTTCCCAATGATATGGTTCGCTTATAACAAAAGTATTTTTGTTAATCTGTTTCGTAACAAACCATTTTTCCATATTATTTATTCCCAAAAATATTATCAAACTGCGCAGGTCTTACATAAGCGGTTTTATAATGTTCATAAATTGCTTTTCCCGGTGCGGAACCTGAAGGTTTTTTTACATTTTTTATTTCAGTGTAATCCACCGGAACAAGAGAAGATTCTCTTCCTTTCGAATTATATGCCGCAACAACAGCAGCCTGCTGAATAGTCGTATCCGGAACTTCTTTTCCCTCGGTGATTATAACAGTATGGGAACCGTGTATTTTCTGGGTATGAAGCCAGATATCGTGTTTTCTGGAATCTTTAAACGTAAGTTTATCGTTCTGAATATTGTTTCTTCCGCAAAGAATTTTAAAACCGTCTGTGGAAATATATTCTTTGGGCGCAAGCTTTACCGGTTTTTGGTTGTTTTTACGATGGTTTTTGAGATAACCCTGTGAAACAAGTTCTTCGCGGATTGCGACAACTTCGTCGTCGGTTCTTGCTCTTGAAAGTAAATCAAAAACCGATTCGATATACGAAAGCTCGGCTTCGCCTTTTTCAATAAATTTTTTAAGCATTCTTTCGGCCGTATCCGCTTTGCGGTATTCGCTGAAATAATGCTGTGCATTTTGGTTGGGAGTAAGCCGCGGATCAAGTTTTACCTCAACAGGTTTGCAATTATTATAATAATTTTCAAGAACAACGGATGTCATTCCTTTTTCAATCATCCAGAGATTTGCATGTATAAGTTCGCCTTTAACTCTTAAAATATCCCTTTCGGTAGAACGGGCAAGTTCCTGACGCTGAACATCAAGCTTTCTTGAAATTCTGTCCGCAAGGTTAACAACAAACTTGAATAGGTCATTGGAACGCTGTTTCATTCTGTCTGCGCCGGAACGTTCGGAATAGAACTTATCGAGCATTTCGCTGAAAGATTCGAATTTTTTAATTTCCATTGCGTTGCCGTATTGATTAATTTTAATGAAAGTAAAATCAAGAGGATGTCCGTTTTCTTCAACGACCATAAACGGTGCGGCAGAACCGTTTTTTATTGAATTTACAATATTTTCAATGGTCTTTACAAGCTTTTCAAAATCTTCATTTGAAAGATCATGGGTTTTTGTATCAAAACCGCCGGTAACAATATCAGAAATTTCTCTGCACACAATCGGAGAAACACCGTCGAGATTTTCCATAAGGGCTTTTGAAAGCGGAACATCTCTTCCGGTTTTTAATCTTTCGGAAAGAACCATAAAATCCGAATCAAGAGTGTTCATCTTATTCTGTGCCGGAGGAAAAACATAGGTCATCCCGGGCATTACCTGACGTACGGAAGACATATCCGCCGTAACGCGTTTTATGGCATCTATTATTTTACCGTCCGGACCGATTAGCATAATATTGCTGTGTCTTCCCATAATTTCGACCGCAAGCTTTATAATAACCGGATCACCGAATTCATTATATGTTGAGAACGAAAGATGAAGCATTCTTTCAAGTCCGAACTGTTCGATTTCAACAAGTTTGGCTCCTGAAAGATGTTTTCTCATCAGCATACAGAACATCGGCGGATTTTTTGGGTTATCCACAGAACTTTCTGTAAAATGAATTCTTGGTCCGGATGCTGAAGCGGAAATCAAAAGCTTTCCGTTTCCGCCGTTCCATCTAAATGATATAACAAGTTCCTCTTTTGAAGGCTGATGAATCTTATCAACTCTTGCTCCGATAAGTTTTTCGGATATTTCGTTTTTGAGCATGCTAAGCGTAATTCCGTCAAGTGCCATTCGTGCTCACCTCGTTTTTAATGATTATTTTGCCCAATATCTTGCAGGATCTTCCGAAACTTCAGATACGATTATTTTTGCATCTGCAAAGTTTTCAGAAAGTTTTTTTGCAAGCGGTTCGATAACCGTATTTTCGGTACAAAAATGTCCTGCATCCAAAACGCAGAAGCCTTTCCTTCTCATATCAATGAAAAGGTTGTGTTTTATATTAGCTGTAACATAGGCATCTGCACCGGCTTCCATCGCAAAAGTATAAAGGTCGCCGCCGCTTCCACCGCAAACCGCTACTTTTTTTATAATTTTTTCTGTCGGGGTATATTTGATTCCGCCTACGTTTAATTTTTCTGCCACATGCTTTATAAATTCTTCGCAGGAAAGTTCTTTTTCAAGTTCTCCCATCCTCATAAGGCCTTCGCCGTCATCAACTTTAACGATATTGAGAAGTTCAAGAGCTGCCGCAAGACAATCGTTAACTCCGCCGTCGGCAATATCAAGGCAGGTATGCGCGCTTATTACTGCAATTCCTTTTTCCGCTGCAAGAAAAGCAATGTTTTTCGGATGAAATTCTTTAAGCGCACCAAAAATTACCGGATGGTGGCTGATTATAAGTTCAGCGCCTTTTTCTTTTGCTTCATTGAGAACCGGTTCGGTTACGTCAAGAGCAAGAAGAACTTTTTTTACTTCTTTCTTTCCGTCACCGACAAGAAAACCGGAATTATCCCAGTTTTCCTGAGTTTCAAAAGGAGCGATTTTATCTATAAAATTATAAAAATCAAGAATTGTGCTCATATATAATTCTCCATTTCGTCTGCCTGTTCGTCTATCATATCCGCAAGCTGAATATGAACAAGCGCGTGTTCTTTTTCTTTTTCGGAACGGAGAAGACCGGAAGCTATTCCTCTTTGGATATTAGCTTGCCAGCGGAGATATTTTATTGCGTATTCATCGCTTTGTCCGGAAAGTTCACCGGTAAGGCAATAAAAATCATCCGGAATTTCTTTTCCGCCAATATAATCCGCGCTTATAACCGTGTAAAGATGTTTTTCGACTTCAACAGCCTTTTCTTCGTCAATGTCCCATCCGTTTTCGCAAAGCCAGCGGCGAAGCATATCTGCCCTTGACATAGGCTGAAGAACAAGATGTACTTTTTCGCTTTTTACCCAATCTGCATCTTCAAGTATTCCGATTATTGTTTCACCGCCCATTCCGCAGATAAGAACTTCATCTATTTCATCTTCCGGAAGTCCTTTGAGTCCATCGGTAAGAACGGTTTCGATTTCTTCTTCAAGATCCATCTCTTTAATAAGCGCTCTTGCGCTTTCGAGCGGTTTTTTGTTGATATCGGTCGCAAAACCGCGGGTACAGATACCTTCGTTAACAAGATAGCAAATAAGATATCCGTGGTCCGTTCCAACATCTACCGCAACAGTTCCTTCTTTTACAAAATCCGCAGCGGCGGAAAGTCTTAAATCAAGCTTTTCCAAAATCAATTCCTCACTTCAAATAAAACTGAAGGCAGCCGTGAATTTCATGGCTGCCGGTTTTTTAAAATCAGTTTTCTTTTTCTTCAAAATATTTGTTGATCTTTGCTACGATATCTTCGTGTTTAACTCCGTGAACTTCGCAAGCTTCTTCAATGCTTTCGCCCCTGGACATCGGACAGCCAAGGCAATGCATTCCCATTTCAAGGAAGAAAACCCCGGTTTCTTTATCGTAATCAAGAATATCACCGATAATGGAATCTTTTGTAACCTGATATGCCATTTTAAAAATCTCCTTTAAAAATAATACAGTTTTATTATACTTCCCAAATTATTTCTTTTCAATATGTATTTTAAAAATCATTCTTTCAAATTTTGAGCATGCTCGCAAATTTCGCTGAGCACACATTTATCGCACTGTGGTCTTCTTGCAACACATACTGCTCTTCCATGAAGGACCATTCTGTGACAGAAGTTGTTGGATTCTTTCGGATCAAGAATTTTTCTAAGCTCTATTTCGCATTTTGCCGGGTCTTTAGTGCTTGTAAATCCAAGAAGATTTGTGATTCTTATGCAATGTGTATCACAAACAACAGCGGGTTTTCCATAGATATCCCCAACCACAAGATTTGCGGTTTTTCTTCCGATTCCGGGAAGTTTTATAAGCTCCTCAACAGTATCCGGAACGATTCCGCCGTATTCTTTAACTAGAATTTTGGAAGCCATTGAAATATCATGCGCCTTTGTTTTATAAAAACCGCAGGAACGGATTATATCGCTTATATCCTGTTCATCTGCTTCCGCAAGTGCTTCGAGAGTGGGATATTTTGAATAAAGAACCGGAGTTACCATGTTTACCCTTGCATCTGTACATTGGGCCGCAAGCCTTGTTGCAAAAAGAAGCTCATGCGGTTTAATATATTCAAGAGAGCAAAGCGCATCCGGATATTCTTTTTTAAGAAGTTCAACGGCTTTTGCCGCAAGTTCTTTTTTATCCAAAAAAACACCTCCGTTTCATATTTTAAGAATATTCCATTTTCAAATTGTTGTCAAGAATACGTTGCATATTACAATATTTATTCTTTTGTTTTGGGTACTTGAAAAAATTTACCGAAAGATGTATTATATTTTTGAAATCTTTAATAGGAGTGTATAATCATGTCAAACATTACTGTAAAAATTAAAGATAATCAAAAAGACGCATATTCCGTCAGACTTTCTGTTTTTGTTGCGGAACAAAAATTTCAGAATGAATTCGACGATATAGATAATATTTGTGAGTATGTAACTCTCTATGATTCCGATAAAGTTATCGCAACCGGAAGATACTTCCCCGACCCCAAAGGCCGCGAAGATGTTTTTGTTTTCGGAAGAATCGCCGTACTTAAACCTTACCGCGGTGAACATATCGGAATGTCCGTTATCGGCGCTCTTGAAACAGCTGCAAAACTTAAAGGCGGGAAAAAAGCAATCCTTCTCGCAGAAGGAACTGCCGTCGGTTTTTATGAAAAATGCGGTTTTGTAAAATCTGAAGAGCGTACAGTTTACAGCGAAGGCTGCCCTTGTTATTGGATGGAAAAAAATATTTAAAGTTTTTTTAAAAAACACTTGCAATTTGTTTTTGTTTGTTGTATAATAGCAAAGCACTCAAAAATTGCATATATCGCGGGGTAGAGCAGCTCGGTAGCTCGTCGGGCTCATAACCCGGAGGTCGTTGGTTCAAATCCTTCCCCCGCAACCAGAAAAAAGACTCTTAATCATGCGATTAAGGGTCTTTTTTGTTGTAGTTTTAGCAAAAATAAACCACCGAATGTTGATACAGCTGTTAACCTTTCAACGGCGTCTTAAGACACCGCCGTATCACGCTTTTGAATATTTTGTGCAAACCTCTAATTTATCAGTGGTTATGATTATGGTTGAAATAAGCTTAAAAATGGAATATTATATATTTATCCAAGGAGGTGACAAAATGTCCGAAATTTATTATATTCAAAACCGCTGGAAACTTGAAAACAACAAGCTTTATTATTATGGTTTGAGAAACAAAGAAAATCTTTTTAAAAATTCTGTTAAACTTTCCGAAAAACAAAAAAATGTAATCTTCTCTCTTCCAAAAGAACTTTCTGAAGACGAAAAAAAGATTCTTGGAAAACTTCTTGATAATCAAATCGTTACCTTCGAAAATCTCAAACATACTCCCGGAAATATCCGCGAAGCACATTTTTGCAAAAAATGCTGCGCAAACGATTTTATAATTCCAGGTCTTGAATTTGATGAAAACGGACTTTGTCCCTTATGCCAGACTGCTGACGACGTTTCTGAACTAAAAAGCGTTGTTCCGATAGTTGATAATATTCCGCATTCGGAAAAATCCCGCTTTGACATTGCTCTTTTTTATACCGGAGGAAAAGATTCCACATTCTTGCTATATTATCTTGCAAAAGTAAAAAAACTACGTGTGCTCGCGCTAACCTGGGAAATACCCTACATTTCAGAAAGCGCAAGAAAAAGCATTGAAAATGCTAAAAAGAAATTTTCAAACGTCGAATTTATTATCAGAACCGTAAATAATAATGATTTAAGAAAAATTTATCATAAACTTTATGAGCTAAGCGAAAACACCTGCGCCTGCCCTTCCCTTGCCTATATTTTGTTTTACCCGGAACTGGTTGCTAACCGCATTCCCTATTTTATGGCAGGAAACGAACCTGTTCAGATGCTCGGGCTTTATTATAACCACATGGCGCCGAAATTTATTTACGGACTTGACAAAAACAAACTTCTTTCCGGAATTATAAATTTCGGAAGAATCATAACTTTGCGCCCGCCATTTAAACCCGGCCAGCTGCAGACTCTTACCACAATGCGCCAGCTTGCAAGAAAAAACAGCGCAGTTATGGATTTATTCGGTTACAGCAATCCTCTTGTTTCAAATGTTGTTAAAGCTATTCACGAAGTTCCAGAACTTTTGCTTCCTTTCAAAAAAGCTATAAAACAATCCTCAAGAACAGGAAACATACCGGCTTTTGTTCATTTTGATTTTAATGAAATTTGCGGAGGAACATATAACTGGAATAACGTTAAACATATTCTTGTTGAAGAATGCGGATGGGTTCCGCCGGACGAAACTAAAAAAGCTTTGCATACAAGCTGTAAAATCGAAAGATGCAAGGATCATTCGCAGTTTGTAAGATTTTATCACTGCAAAACGAAAATGATACCCTTCAGTTCACTTGAAATATCTCTTGCAAGCAGGAACAATCTTGCTTCCAAAGAAGATATTATTTATGAAATGGAAAATCTTCTTGGCTTCTCTCTTGAAGAAATCCCCGAATGTGTCCTGATGCATGAATATCTGGAGGATAAAACATGAATAAAATATTTTATTTTTCCGGAAGCGGAAAAAGCAAACGTCTTGCTGAAAATCTGGGACAAACCCTTGAAATGAAAGTATATGATATTACAAAAACAGATTTGAGCAGCTCTGAAAAATCCGAAACTGCAGTAATTGTGTTCCCCGTATATTGCCAGAATATTCCGGATCCATTAATAAAAAAGATACCGGAAATAAAAGCAGAAAACATTGCATTTATTGCAACTTACGGAAAAAAATCTTTTGGAAACGTAATAGAAGACGCAGTTTCTCTTTCATCTTCAAATTTTATTGCCGGCGCATGCGTTCCCTGCGGACACAGTTTTCTTGATGAGGCGGATAATTTTGATTTTGAATCTTTGTCACCGGTTATCGAAAGAATAAAGAATCCGAAAAAAGCAAAAGTAAAAAAAGGCCATAAGGATTTTTATGCAGATCTTATACCCGCCAAAAGGACAAGAATCGGCGTTAAACTGACCCGAACGAATGCTTGTGTAAATTGCGGTATGTGTGAAGAAAACTGCCCTATGGGCGCAATTTCCGGCCATGAGATAAACGATATGTGCATAAGATGCCTTCGTTGTGTAAAAAATTGTCCGCATAATGCCATTGAATTTAAGACATTGTGGTTTTTAAAAATTTATCTTGCTTCAAACAGAAAAAATAATATTGAAATATATCTATAAATCTATTGACAATAGCAAGTTTTTTTATATATAATATTCGATGTATTAGGCGAAAGCCTCGATCCACGTTTGTCAGGGAAAATTTCTGGCAAACGTTTTTTTATATTAATTTTTTGAAGGGTTGTTGTTTATGGAAAAAGTTAAATCATTATGGCAAAAATGTTTTCCGTTTCTTTGTATTATTTTCGGTAATATAATTTATGCGCTTGCCATCAAGCTTTTTGTTCTTCCTTCCGGAATTGCTCTTGGCGGAACAACAGGTATTGCGCTTATTGTAGAATATTTTTTCCATATTCCGATTTCTGCATTTGTTCTTGTATTCAACATTGTAATGCTTTGCGTAGGATATTTCATACTCGGAAAAGCATTTGCCATGACCACCATTTTAAGTTCTTTCTGCTACCCTGTTTTTCTTGAAATAAGCAACAGAATTTTCGGCGATTATTATCTTACCGATGATGTTCTCCTTTGTTCCGTTCTCGGCGGTGTTGGAATAGGTTTTGCCCTTGGGCT
Organism: Oscillospiraceae bacterium; assembly: GCA_017435745.1. GTDB lineage: Bacteria > Bacillota > Clostridia > Oscillospirales > Ruminococcaceae > UMGS1668. The sequence continues at coordinate 17,665 of JAFSEN010000046.1, read as the reverse complement.
TGTAATCCGTTCCGGCGCTTCCACCGGAGGAATGGACATTCCTCCCCTTGTGCTCAATAAATTATTCCATATTCCCGTTTCAACAACCCTTTATGCTTTGGATTTCGTTGTTGTTATATTCCTTGCTCTGTTCAAATCAATGGACCTTATCCTTTACGGTATTGTCTTTACTTTTGTATATACTTTCTTTCTTGATAAAACCCTTGTTCTCGGTAAATCCAGAACCGAAATTAAAATTGTCACAAGAAAAGCAACAGAAATTACAAATGCAATTCTTGACAAAATCGACCGCGGTGTAACGCTTCTGCATGCAGAAACCGGTTATAAGCATTATGAAACCGAAGTTGTTATGTCAATCGTTTCAAACCGCGAAATCGCTAAAGTCGAACGGCTTGCTCACAGCATTGACCCTAAATGTTTCGTTATTATAAGCCGTGTTTCCGAAGTTCGCGGAAGAGGTTTTTCATCTGCAAGAAAATATAAAAAACGCCCGGAAGAAATGTAAAAATAATTATAAAAAAATCCCGTGCTCATTTTGAGCACGGGATTTTTTTATTGAATTATTTCTTTTTCTTGATTTTGTTGAGTTTTCTGTTCATCTCAAGAAGTTCTTCTTTTGTGAAAGTAACCCCGGTCATACCCATAAGTCCGGTAAGACGAAGAAGAGTAAAACCGCTCATCATCTGCATCATAGCTTTTTTATCAACGTCAAAGCCGCCGGTTTTTCCGCCGGAAAGGCCTTTTTTGATTTTTTTGAACATTCCGAGAAGAATGAGTTTTCCGCGGAAGGTTTTCATGATATCGCTCATTTTATCATTGAGAGAAAGTCTGCCTTCGGGAGCGTCGATATCGAACCAGTTGAGGATTGCGCCTTTTTCTTTAAGGATATAATCTTCGTTCATAGTATCGACTTTGCGGATTTTGCCTTCATCTTTGAATTCACCCGCAACGGCAACAAGTTCGGTTTCTCCAACGTTCGGAACATCAAAATAGAAGAAATGTTCGGGGCTTGCTTTCTTTCCAAAGCTTACGCCGTTTGCGAAAAGTTCAACTTCGGGAAGGTTGGAATAAACGGTAACTTTGGTAACCTCCTCAACTCTGTCGATATAACGTTTTCCGCAAAGATGTACGAATGGATCGTCAGAAAGCCATGCCTTATAAGCATAGAAGGAATCTTTTTTGTAGGAACGGTCGAATGTGACAAGGCCTTTGTGGTTCTGGCCGTTTTCACCGCCTTCGTTTCTTGCGTCTGCGCCGAAGTCAAACATATTCCATACATGGGTTGCCCACATATATTTTCTGGTGAAAAGCTGTTTGATAAGTTCTTCGTGATAATATGCCTGATATTCTTCGGTATAGTCGCCCTGTGTGGGGTTGGAGGTATGCCAGTTAAGGGCTTCGCATCCATATTCGGAACAGCCAATCGGAATATCGGGATATTTCTCATGGAATTTATCGAACCAGGGACCGTTCATAGTGGTATCGCCGCCATACCAGCCAAAATAGTGGTTATAAGAAACAACATCAGGAATTTTGTTGTATTTTGCATCCATGCTGCACATAGAAACGCAGGCTACGACAGTTTTTCTGGTTTCATCCCAATCGTGGCAAAGTTCGTTGAGGATTCTGTGGTTTTCAAGAAGATCATCGTCTTCACCGCTCATGGTGATTTCGTTGGAAAGGCCCCAAACTACGATTGAAGGATGGTTGTAGTTCTGAACAATAAGTTCTTTCATCTGGCTGATTGTATTTTCACGTCCGTCAGGCATATGTTTGGAAATATAAGGAATCTCAACCCAAACGACCATACCGTATTCATCGCAAAGATCATAGAAATACTGGTTATGCTGATAGTGTGCAAGACGAATGGTGGTTGCACCCATTTCATAAATAAGATCCATATCTTCTTTATGATGTTCGGGTTTAAGGGCATTGCCGAGTCCCCATCTGTCCTGATGACGGGAAACACCGCGGAGAGGATATTCTTCTCCGTTGAGGATAAAACCGTTTTTAGGGTCGATTTCAAAGGTTCTGCATCCGAAACGTTCAGAAATATTATCAAGAACTGTTTCACCGTCAAGAAGTTCTGCTTTAGCTGTGTAAAGGTAAGGATCTTTACGTCCGTGCCATCTATGTACATTCTTGATTTCAAGTTCAGCTTCATCATCGTCGGTTACTTTTTCGGCAATGACATTACCCTCTTTATCAAGAATAGTATATCTGATTTTCTGTCCTTCCTTCATGTTGGTAAGGAAAACTTCAATTTCAACTTCTGCATCTTCCCCTTCGATTTCGGGGGTAACTTTCATACCGTGGGTTCCGTAGAAATCAAGATCAAAGTGGCTTTCGGAAACGCCGATGAGGTTTACATCACGATAAAGACCGCCATAGAAGGTAAAGTCCGCCATCTGAGGATATACCCTTTCGTTTGCGGCGTTGTCAACATCGATTTCAATTTTGGTTTCCGCGGAAAGTTCATCGGTAATGTCAACTCTCCAGGTTGAATAACCGCCGTCGTGCTGTGCAACTTCTTTTCCGTTTACATAAACGGTTGCGGAAGAGTTTGCGCCGTTGATTTCGAGGTAGCAGCGTTCGCCTTCGGGAAGTTCAGATTTTGCAATGGTTTTGGTGTAACGGCAGGTTCCGCGGAAATAATCGTTTCCGCCGTCCTGACCGTCAACGCTGTTCCAGCTGTGAGGAAGATTTACGTTTTCCGCTTCGAAGCCGGGTTTGAAAAAAATCCATTCGTTATTGATGTTAAAAATGTTTCTCATAATTATTTTTCCTTTTATCTAAAAAAATTACTAAACAATTATAATACAGACAAGGCGGTTATTACAACCGCCTTGTTTATAAAATTTTATTGAAAAATCAAGCCTGCGCCGCTTTTCTTTCAGCAAGTTCCTTGGTCATAATTTCAAGGGTTGCTTTATCAAGGTTGTAGATATATTTGATAGCTACCCACATTACAACGCCGCTGAAGCAGTAAAGACCTGCAACAAGCCAGCACATGTTGGTTGCGGTTGCAAGGCTCTGTCCTTCGGTTCCGAGTTCGGAAACGTAACCGAGAGCACCCATAACAAGAAGAACGATGGAGGGTCCGATACCCTGTGCAAGTTTTCTGAAGAAGGAATGGATGGAATAAACGGTGCCTTCTTCTCTGGTTCCGAATTTCCATTCGTTGTAATCGATTGCGTCAGCCATAAATGCCCAGGAAACGCAGGTATAAATACCCATACCCATTCCGAAGATGCTGAGGGAAATCATATAGATTCCGAGAGCAAGACCTTTGCTGGGAACAAGCGGGAAGATGAACATAAGAACGCTGCCAAGCATGGAAGCAAATGCGCCATAGGAAGCTGCTTCTTTTTTACCGTATTTGTTAACAAGTTTTTTGATGAAGGGCATGAAAACAAACATCGGAAGGAAACCGATAAGCTGAACGATACCGGAAAGCTGTGCCTGGCCGAAATATGTAGCAAACATAATGGTGGTGGCGGTGGAAGCGGACTGCATTCCGAGGAACATTGCCATTGCGCCAACGGTTGCGCCCATTGCAGCACGGTTTTTGAAGAAGTTTCCGAATGCTTTGATTACGTTGAATTTCTGCATATCGTTGGTTTTAACGGAGTTTTCATCAACGCGGAATTTGGTCATTTTGAGCATGATGATGAATGCGATAAATCCGAGAACGCCCATGATAAGAGCGGCGATGAAAACACGTTCACCAAGAAGGGTCTCTGCCTGAACGCCGGTTTCTTCGTTGATAACGGGGTTTCCGTTTTCGTCAAAAACTTTTTCCCAAATAAGCATAGGAAGAAGCATCATGGGAGCCATGTTGCCGAACATGGAACCGACAGAACGCCAGGTGGAAAGCTGTGCTCTTTCGCCGGGATTTTCGGTGATGAGGGAAAGCATGGAACCATAAGGAACGTTTGCTGTAGTGTAGCAAGCATCCCAGATTACATAACCAACAATAAAGAGCATTGCTTTTACCCATGTGGATGCATTGGGAGCAGGAATGAATACGAGAGCGCCGGCAACAAGAAGTCCGCAAGCGCCTACGAAAATATAGGTTTTGAATTTTCCACGTTTATAGTTTCTTCTGTCTGCGTCGATCATGGAACCGATGATCGGATCGTTGATTGCGTCCCAGATCTGAACAAGGAGAAGAAGAAGGGAAAGAAGACCGGTTTCAAGCATCATATAAACGAGCCAGAAGGTCTGTACTGTTCCTTTGAGCGAGAAGCTCATGTTGCAGCCGAAATCGCCCAGTGCATAAGCAACTTTATCGCGCCAGCCAAAGGGACGGACGGTGTTTTTGGTTTCCATAGCGTTACCTCTTTTCAAATATTATCGTGCACAAAAAGTATGTGCATGACGTTAATCAAAGTATAACAATAATAAAAATATTCTATTAGAACAATTTTTAGATAAATGGGTAAAATCTTTTAATTAAAGTCTTAATAACATTGAAAACATAAATATCTTGTACTATAATTATGCTGAAAGTTTATTTGTTTTGTTAATGCTGACGGAATTTTGCAGGATTCCATTCATTTTCCGAGGGGGAACTTTCATGTTTTATGAAGCAGAACTTGATTTTCTGCGTGCTGTTTTTACAAAATGCCATATAAGAACCTTTGTCTTTGATTATGATAATGTTCCTTATGATAAAATTGACACCGGTTTCAGAAAGTTTTTGAACATATCCGTTGATTTTGAAAAAGAACACAAAAACATCCTTTCTTCAATTGAAAAAAATATTATTTTTGAATTCAAGGATATTTTTGATTGTTCCTACATGTTTATGCTCCTTCCGGAAACCGAAAAAACGGTTCTTCTGATAGGACCTTATACTTCCGAAGTTCCTTCAAGAAAGCAGATTCTTGAAAAAGCCGAAGCTCTCGGAATCTCTCCCTCATATTTCAAAGATTTTGAAAATTTTTATATAGGAATTCCTCATCTTCCGGAAGACAGCCATCTTTTCGCCCTTATTGATTCTTTCGGCGAACTAATCTGGGGCGGAAGCGACAATTTTGTTTTTCGTGAACTGAACAACAAAAATCTTGAACAGGCCTCTTTTGCGCCGGTTATAAAAAAAGACGCGGTCGATTCCGAAAAATCTTCCTGGAACGTCCAGATGATCGAAACACGATATAATTACGAAGCTGAAATGTTCCGCGCGGTTTCCCAGGGACAATATCAGAAAGCCGCACTTTTTCTTTCAAGCCTTAACCAGCTGAGTTTTGAAAGAAGACTTGCGGACCCGGTTCGAAACATAAAAAACTATTGCATTATAACCAACACTCTTTTAAGAAAAGCGGCGCAGGAAGGCGGCGTTCATCCGTTTTATCTTGACCGCATATCTTCGGATTTTGCGCTGAAAATCGAACAGCTTACAACAACTTCCGCCGCCCAGGAATTTATGGCGGATATGTTCCGTTCATATTGCCGCCTTGTTCGGAAACATACTATGAAACACTATTCCCCGCCTGTTCAGCGGGCAATCACAACAATAGATTCCGACCTTACCGCAAATCTTACTCTTAACGCGCTTGCTGCGGCGCAAAATTTAAGCCCAAGCTATCTTTCCTCGCTTTTCAGCCAGGAAACCGGCCAAACTCTTACAGATTACGTAAACCAGAAACGCGTAAAACTTGCAATGCGCCTTTTGGCAACAACAAAACTTCAGATACAGACCATTGCACAGCATTGCGGAATTCTTGACGTCCACTATTTTTCAAAAGTATTTAAAAAAGCTGTAGGAATGACACCCAAACAATACCGCGAATCTCAGCAGAAATAGTTTTTTATTGTTTCTTATTGTGCTATACTTTAAAAGTTAACGTTTTTTTGAAAGGGGAACTTTCACTTGAAACAGTTTTTGGATAAGGATTTTCTTTTATCTACAGAAACCGCAAAAACACTTTATCACGAATATGCGGCAAAAATGCCGATAATCGATTACCATTGCCACGTAAGTCCCAAAGAGATTTTTGAGGACAAGCATTTCGATAATATTTCGCAGGTCTGGCTTTCCGGAGACCATTATAAATGGCGCATCATGCGTTCAAACGGTGTTGATGAATATTATATAACCGGCGGAGCTTCCGACCGGGAAAAATTTCAAAAATTTGCCGAAGCACTTCCCAAAACCATCGGAAACCCGATGTATCATTGGTGCCACCTTGAACTTAAAAACTATTTCGGTTACGAAGGCATCCTCAACGGTGAAACCGCCGAAGAAGTATGGAAACTGACGGAAGAAAAACTTCACAGTAAAGATATGGGCGTTCGCGGCCTTATCGAAAAAAGCAGCGTTGCTTTTATTGGTACCACCGACGACCCAATCGACAGTCTTGAATGGCATGAAAAAATTGCTGCTGACAATTCTTTCAAAACAATTGTTGCACCATCCTTCCGTCCTGATAAGGCGCTCAATATTGATAAAGCAGGCTGGAAAGAATATATCGAACAGCTTTCTGCCGTTTCCGGAACGGAAATTACCGGAATCTCAACTTTAAAAGATGCTCTTCGTTCAAGAATGGAATATTTCAGCGAACGCGGATGTAAGGCAAGCGACCACGGTCTTGATCACATGATTTTTGCCCTTGCCGATGATAATAGGCTTGATGAAATCATTGTAAAAGGTCTTTCCGGAAAAGCTGTTTCCGCCGAAGAAACCGCAATGCTCAAAACCGCTCTGCTCATTTTCTGTGCGAAAGAATATGTCCGCCTCGGCTGGGTAATGCAGATACATTACAACTGCCTTCGCAATCCTAACACAACAATGTTAAAAAAAATCGGTCCCGATACCGGTTTTGACTGCATAGGACCGGAAAACGGTTCTATGGCTCTTGCTTCCCTGCTTGATGTTCTCAACAGCGAAAATTCTCTTCCGCGAACCATTCTTTACAGCCTTGATGCCGGCGACAACGCTTTTTTAGATACTCTTATAGGTTCTTTCCAGGGAACCGATATTCCCGGAAAGCTCCAGCACGGAAGCGCCTGGTGGTTTAATGACAATAAACAGGGCATGCGTGATCAGCTCACAAGCCTTGCAAATTTGAGCATGCTCGGAAATTTTATTGGTATGCTCACCGATTCCCGAAGTTTTCTCAGCTATACCCGACACGAATATTTCCGCAGGATTCTTTGCGGTCTTGTCGGTGAATGGGTAGAAAATGGGGAATATCCCGACGATATGGCAACCCTTGGTAAAATTATTGAAGATATTTCTTATAACAATGCTGCAAGATATTTCAGATTGGAGGAAAAACAATGAAAATGAAACTTTCTTTCCGTTGGTACGGCGAAAGCGACCCAATTTCACTCGAATACATTTCCCAGATCCCCGGAATGCGTTCGATCGTTTCCGCTGTTTATGACGTAAAACCCGGCGAAGTCTGGCCGGAAGAAAGTCTTAAAAAAATTAAAGCCGAATGTGAAAAACACGGGCTTATTTTCGATGTTGTTGAATCCATTCCTGTTTGCGAAGATATAAAACTTGGAAGAGGCGATGTCGATCATCTTCTTGATGTTTATTGCGAAAACATCCGCCGCTGTGCAAAATACGGAGTTAAATGCGTAACATATAACTTTATGCCGGTTTTCGACTGGACAAGAACCCAGCTCGATAAAAAAGCTCCGGATGGTTCCACAAGCCTTGTTATGTATTGGGACCAGATGAAAGGTCTTGACCCGCTCAAGGACGACATTCATCTTCCCGGCTGGGATTCAAGTTACACTCAGGAAGAAGTCCGCGAACTTATTTCCGCCTATGGTGAACTCGGAGAAGAAGGTCTTTGGAAAAACCTTGAACGTTTTCTCAAAAAAGTTATTCCCGTTGCGGAAGAATGCGGCGTAAAAATGGCCATCCATCCGGATGACCCGCCCTACCCTATTTTCGGAATTCCGAGGATAATCACCTGCGAAGAAAACCTCGACAGATTCCTCAAACTTGTTGACAGCCCTTCCAACACTCTTTGCCTTTGCACCGGAAGCCTCGGCTGCGCCGCTACCAACGACGTTGTTGCAATGATCAGAAAATATGCGGCAATGGACAGAATCGGTTTTATGCATATCCGCAACGTAAAAATTATGGAAGACGGTTCTTTTGAAGAACGAGCACATCTTTCCTCCTGCGGAAGCCTTGACCTTTATGAAATTGTAAAAGCTCTTGTTGATAATGATTTCGACGGTTATGTTCGTCCGGACCACGGAAGAATGATCTGGGGCGAAACCGGAAAACCGGGATACGGCCTTTTCGACCGCGCTCTCGGTGCAGTTTATATCAACGGACTTTTTGAAGCCTGCGAAAAGAATTCCAAATAAGGAGATAAAATATGATAAAAAACGTTCTTGATACCGATCTTTCCGGAAAAGTTGCCGTTGTAACCGGCGCAGGCGGAATTCTTTGCAGCTATTTTGCAAAAGTTCTTGCAAGAGCCGGCGCAAAGGTTGCTCTTCTTGACCTCAACGAAGAAGCTGCAAAAACTTATACCGATGAAATTACAAAAGAAGGCGGAATTGCAAAAGCATATTCCTGCAACGTACTTAATAAGGAAATCTGTGAAAAAGTCGCTTCCGACATTCTTGCAGATTTCGGCCCCTGCGATATACTTGTTAACGGTGCCGGCGGCAACAACCCCAAAGCAACCACCGATAAAGAATATTTTGAACTCGGCGACATTGATGCCGAAACAAAAAGTTTCTTCGATCTTGACACCGAAGGCGTTGGTTTTGTTTTCAACCTGAACTTCCTCGGAACTCTTATTCCCACCCAGACATTCGCAAAACAGATGGTAGGAAGAGAAGGATGCAACATCATCAATATTTCTTCCATGAACGCTTACACTCCTCTTACAAAAATTCCTGCATATTCCGGCGCAAAGGCTGCAATTTCCAACTTCACCCAGTGGCTTGCGGTACATTTTTCCAAAGTCGGAATCCGCGTCAATGCAATTGCTCCCGGTTTCTTTTCCACCAAGCAGAACGCAATGCTTCTTTGGAACGAAGACGGAACCCCAACAGCAAGAACCGGAAAAATTCTTGCCGCAACCCCTATGGGAAGATTCGGTGAAACAGAAGAACTTTCCGGCAGCCTTCTTTTCCTTGTTAACAACAATGCCGCAGGTTTCATTACCGGCATTGTAATCCCGGTTGACGGCGGTTTTTCCGCATATTCCGGTGTTTGATAAATAAATTCTGATGATTGGAGAGATTTCATCATGTCTGATATAAACCAGAAAATTTCTGAAATCGGCGTTGTTCCTGTTATTAAACTCAATAATCCGGAACGCGACGCCGCAAACCTTGCAAAAGCACTTTGTGAAGGCGGTGTTCCGGTTGCGGAGGTAACCTTCCGTGCCGCCGGTGCGGATATTGCGATCCGCCTTATGCGTGAAGCCTGCCCGGAAATGCTCGTCGGTGCAGGAACTGTTCTCACTACCGAACAGGTCGATAAAGCTCTTTCCGCAGGCGCACAGTTCATAGTAACTCCCGGATTTGACCCGGAACTTGTTGCATATTGCCAGGAAAAAGGTCTTCCTATCTATCCCGGCTGCACTACCCCAACCGATTACCATGCAGCACTTAAATTCGGTCTTAAAGTACTCAAATTCTTCCCTGCTGAACAGAGCGGCGGCCTTGCAAAAATCAAGGCTATGAGCGCGCCTTTCCCCATGTTTAAAGTAATGCCCACCGGCGGCATTTCTCTCAAAAACCTTAAAGATTATCTTTCCTGCCCTGTTATCTGCGCCTGCGGAGGTTCCTATATGGTTACCGCAGACCTTATTGACAATAACAAATGGGACGAAATCATCGAACTTTGCAAAAAATCTGTAGAAATTGTTAAGGAGGCCCGCAGCAATGGCTAAAATAGTAACTTTCGGCGAACTTATGCTTCGCCTTGCTCCCAACGGATATTACCGTTTCTTCCAGAATGATCAGATGCAGGCAACTTTCGGCGGCGGCGAAGCAAACGTTGCTGTTTCCCTTGCCAACTACGGCATGGAAAGCAAATATGTTACCAAACTTCCTAAACACGCCATTGGCCAGGCCGCAGTAAATTCTCTTCGTTATTTCGGCGTTGATACTTCCGCAATCGTTCGCGGCGGCGACAGAGTTGGTATCTATTTCCTTGAAAAAGGCGCTTCCCAGCGCGGCAGCGTTTGCATTTATGACCGCGCGCATTCCGCAATTCAGGAAGCTGACCCGGACGATTTTGACTGGGATTCCATTTTTGAAGGTGCAGATTGGTTCCACTTCACCGGAATCACCCCCGCTCTCGGTCCGAACCTTGTTGAAATCTGCAAACGCGCCTGCATTGCCGCAAAAGCAAAAGGCGTAAAAATTTCCTGCGACCTCAACTACCGCGGAAAACTTTGGACCAGAGAGCAGGCCCGCGAAGCAATGACCGAGCTTTGCAAATATGTTGACGTTTGCATTTCCAATGAAGAAGACGCAAAAGATGTTTTCGGAATTGAAGCAGAAGACACCGATATCTACGGCGGCAAACTTAACCACGAAGGTTATAAATCCGTTGCAAAACAGCTTGCAGACAAATTCGGTTTTGAAAAAGTTGCAATCACCCTTCGTTCCTCAATTTCCGCAAGCGACAACGATTGGGCAGGTATGCTTTATGACGGCAAAAATTATTGCTTCAGCCGTACTTACAACCTCAGAATCGTTGACCGCGTTGGCGGCGGAGATTCCTTCGGCGGCGGCCTTATTTATGCTCTTCTCAGCGGCAAATCCACCCAGGACGCAATCAACTTTGCAGTTGCTGCTTCCGCTCTAAAACACTCCATCGAAGGCGACTATAACCGCATTTCTGTTGCAGAAGTTGAAAAACTTGCTGGTGGCGATGCTTCCGGCCGTGTTCAGAGATAATCAAACAATGCTCATAAAAAAATCCCGTGCTCATTTTGAGCACGGGATTTTTTATTCTTCTTCCGAATCAATTGTATCAACAAAAAACTGTGCGAGAGACGGCCATTCTTCTTCCGCTTCCGGAATTTCATGGCTCATTCTGTAAACTTTACCTTCTTTTTCAAGAATAACTTTGTCGCCGTCGGGACAGATTGCAAAAGCAATTCCTTCAATCTTTTTTTCAAGAAGTTCTTCTTTTTTCATATCTTCAGCATATTCTGTGGTTGCTTCAAGAGATTCTTCATATGAAAGAAATTCATATTCGTCGGAAAGCGAACCGCCGTTCGCAACAAGATAATAAGGCGTAATGGGTTCATAGGACGTTCCGAAAAGCTTTTCGTTTTCTTCCTTTTTCATTCGCTTCCGGAAATCATCTTTTCTTGCGGTTTTGGTTTTTCGAAGAAGTTTAACAGCTTCTTTCGGGGTTGCTCGGCGTTCCGGTTTTTTGATTTTTATAAATTCATCATGTTCTTTCTGCATTTCATCAAAATGCTGCTGTTCCGGAATATTGATTTTTTTCATTTCAAGTTCAACATAGCCTTTTGGAATTTCACCATCATAAAACAGCGCAGGCTGAAGATATTTTCTGTTCAAAACTTTTTCTTTTATAAGAATTTCCGCGGTATCCTTATGAATCAGTACGGTATCTGTAATCCAGCATGGATCCCATCTATTTGCATAAGAAAAACCGGTTGCGGGCATCTCTTTTCTGGGATAACAATCCTGCAAATTAAACCTCATATCAGCAAAAATCTCATACACACGTGGGAAAAGTCCCCCGATTTCTTCAATGCGATCTTTTAATTGTTCTTTTTTTGAATAAGCTTCGCTATTGAACGTTTTATTTTCTTTGTTATATTGCAAACCAAAATTTGTAGCAATATAAGGAACACTATTTTCCGGATACATAAAATAATATTGCTCCGAAGCATATCTGCCCGTATCTCGAATCCAGCAGAATTTAAGACCGGGAATATTGTTTTTTATACAGGCATCGCGGAATTTTTCCGAAACAACAAGTGGAACATGGTCACTCCAGCCAAGCAAAGCAGGCTGTCCTTTATTTTTATATGCCCGAATTGCATAAACATCTTTTCGCTTTCCATTCGGAAAACGGTTATCCAAATGAGAATCAACTTCTTTAGCATAAGGTAAATTCAATTCATACCAATCGCTTTCAAAATTCTCATACCATCTTGCGCATCCGCCGCGGGCAAGCCATCCTTCTTTTTTGCAGAAATCTTCAATTTTATCAAGTATTTCTCCGGCATCCGGTCGGGTTAGGTCAAGTTCCGTCCAGCCGACGCAGTCGCATTTAAGCCCGAGAGAATGAGAAAATTCTATGCGTCTGCGATAAATTTCATCATTATATCCAAAGACGTTTTTTCTGTATTCTTCAAAGCCTGCGTTTTTATATTTTTTTCTTAAAGCCTCTTTTTCTTCTTCAGGCCTGTCCAAAATCCATGAAAGGTGTTCTTTTTTTACCATTATAATCACCCTCTAATCTTTGTGTGCTCAAAATGAGCACGGGATTTTTTATTATAAGCTTTGTATTGAACTTGCAGCTTATATCGAAATATATTAAGGATGTTTCCTATATCAGCTCTGAAGTTTCATATCTCCGTTTTTGATAAGACCCATTTTTTTCATCACGAGATAGAACACGTAAGAAAGCGCCGCGGGAAGAACAAAATAGCAAAGAAGCATTCCAAGCCACATATCCGTTCCGCCGCCCATATCGGTAAGCGTTCCGAGAGGACCCACAAGGCCGCAGGTTCCCATTCCGGCGGAAACTCCGGTACATTCAAGTTTAAAAACAAGCGTGCTTACAGGGCCGCAAAATGCCGATGCAAGGGTCGGCGGAATCCAGATAAGCGGTTTTTTTATAATATTGCTCATCTGGAGCATCGAAGTTCCGAGTCCCTGGGCAAAAAATCCGCCCCAGCCGTTATCGGCAAAGCTAATTACAGCAAAACCGATCATCTGTGCGCAGCAACCTGCCGTTGCGGCACCGCCGGCAATTCCGGTTATTCCAATCATCGCGCAAATAGCTGCGGAAGAAATAGGAAGAGTAAGGATCATTCCTACAACAACGGCGATAATAATTCCCATAAGGAGAGGCTGCATTTCTGTTGCTGTGTTTATAAAATCTCCAAGATAATACATAATATAAGCAACAGCCGGACAGATTATTTTTGCAACAGCATATCCGGATATAATAGTTACTGTCGGAGTTACAAGAATATCAACTTTTGTTTTTTTGGAAACAAGCATTCCGATCTCGGAAGCAACGATTACAGCAATATATGCTCCTGCAGGACCTGCGGTATATGTAATGCTGTTTCCGCTTTCAAGAAGAATTGTTGCACCCAAAGAATACGAAAGACTTCCCACCGCTGCGCAGGAAAACATTACGAGCGGATCGGCTTTTAGTGAATAAGCTATTGCAACACCTATTGCCATTCCGGATGCACCCTGAGCAAAGGTTTTCATTTCTGTAAAAAACGTACCGATCGTGTTCAGTGTTTCATTGGAAACATAGTCCGGCCCAAGATATGTTCCTGCTGTTCCGAAAATCGTTCCGATGAGGAGCGAAGCAAAAAGTCCTAAAGCCATTGCGGACATTGCGTCTATGAAATATTTTTTGGCGTATTTTTTTATAGCTTCCAAAATTTTCATCTCCAAAGAAAAAATTTACATTTTTATTGTATCACTAAACAACATACATTGCAAAAAATATTTTAAAAATATATAATTATATTATAAAATTTTAAGGAGGTTTTCAATGAAACCCATAATCGGTATTTTGCCTTCTTTTGATGAAGAAAAGAAACAAATTTTTCTTAACCAGTCATATATGGACGCCGTAATCGAATCCGGCGGAATTCCTTTTGTCTTTCCCCTTTCCGAAGACCCTAAAATTATTTTTGAAGCTTTGGAAGAAGTTGACGGGCTTATCCTTTCCGGCGGCACCGACATTGACCCGAAATATTACGGAGAAACAAATTCAGGAAAAAGCCTTGGAATCAATAAATTCCTCGATAGCTGCGAAGCGGCAGTAATCCGTCTTGCCCTTGAAGCGGATATTCCCGTTCTCGGAATTTGCCGCGGAATGCAGGCTCTCAACGTTTTTTGCGGCGGAAGCCTTATTCAGGATATTCCTTCCGAACGCGGAATTTCCGTTACGCACAACCTTACAAAGCCCGAAATTGCATTCCACAAAATTTCTGTTGAAAAAGCTTCCCCCCTTTCTGATGCAATCGGATTTGGTGAACATCTTATAAACAGCTATCATCACCAGGCGGTAAAAAATATTGCTCCGGATTTTTCTTCCTGCGCAGTTGCCGAAGACGGAATTGTTGAAGCGATTTATCACAAAAACAAAAAATTTGTTCTCGGAGTTCAATGGCATCCGGAACGTGACCGCGAAATTGCCGTTAACAACAAGAAAATCATAGATAAATTCATCAGTATTTGTACAGAGGTCAAAAAATGACAAAAACAGTTCTTATAACCGGCGCTTCTTCCGGAATCGGTCTTGAATTTGCAAAAATCTTTGCGGAAAAAGGCGAAAACGTTATTCTTGTTGCAAGAAACGAAGAAAAACTTATTAAGATAAGAAAATATCTTATGGAAAAATATAATAATTTCACCTGCTTTTACGTAAAAGATCTTTCCGCACCAAATGCGGCAAAAGAACTTTTTGACGAAATTTCCGCCGACGGAAGAAAAGTTGATTATCTTATCAACAATGCAGGTTTCGGCGATAACCATAAGTATCTTCACACGGATTTTGAAACCCATGAAAAAATGGTAAAACTCAACGTTCTTGCGCTTATGGAACTTTGTTATTATTTCGGTAAAGTCATGTGCAACCGCGGAAGCGGAAAAATTTTGAATGTAGCTTCCGTTGCCGCATTTTGCGGCGGACCTTATATGTCAGTTTATTATGCAACAAAAGCCTTTGTCCTTTCAATTTCCGAAGCGCTTGCCGAAGAATTCGGCGAAAAAGGCGTTTCCGTAACCTGTATTTGCCCCGGTCCTACAGAAAGTAACTTTGCAAATGCAGCAGATTCCGGAAAATCCAATATGTTCCGCTATCTGAAATCTTCAACTTCCGAAGAAGTTGCAAAAGCAGGTTATAAAGCTATGATGAAAGGCAAACCTTTGCATTACCACGGATTCAACGTAAAAGCCATGGCTTTTCTCACAAGGCTTTCTCCACGCTTTATCAACACAAAATTCGCGAAATTCATGAACAATACGGACGCAGCCAACAGACATCATCTGTAACGCTATATAACTTTACAGAGCAAAAAAAGCCCGCACACAAGCGGGCTTTTTTATGCTTTATATTTCATTTTTCAAAAAATCTTTCGCCAAGACCATATTGGTCAACAACAAAATCCATATCCTTATCTCCGCGGCCGGAAAGACAAACGAGAATCGAACCGGTATCATGTTCTCTTGCATATTTCATTGCGTAAGCAACAGCATGGGAACTTTCAACTGCGGGAATAATACCTTCAAAACGGCAAAGTTTATAGAAAGCTTCCATCGCTTCCTCATCGCTTATCGCAACGTAATTAATACGGCCGACATCACGAAGGAATGCGTGTTCCGGACCGACGGAAGGATAATCAAGACCGCTTGCAATGGAATATACTGGGCTTGGGTTTCCGTCTTCATCCTGAAGAAGATAGCTGTTGAATCCATGAAGAATACCCGGTTTTCCGTAAGCCATGGAAGCTGCGTGGTCACCTACCGCACAGCCTCTTCCAAGAGGTTCAACGCCGTAAATATCGACAGGATCACCAAGGAACGGAACAAACATACCGATGGAGTTTGAACCGCCGCCAACACATGCTGCTACTGCATCGGGCATAATTCCGGTCATTTCAAGGAACTGCTCCCTTGCTTCAATACCAACAATGGACTGGAAATCACGGACCATTTTCGGGAACGGATGAGGACCTACAACAGAACCGATGCAATAGATAGCATCTTTATATTCGTTCATATATGCTTCAAATGCGGCATCCACAGCCTCTTTAAGGGTTTTAAGACCTTTTGTAACAGGAATTACATTTGCACCGAGAAGTTTCATCCTGGTGACGTTGGGAGCCTGTTTTTCGATATCGACTTCGCCCATATAAACGTCACATTCAAGACCGAAATATGCTGCGGCGGTTGCAATCGCAACGCCATGCTGTCCTGCACCGGTTTCGGCAATAAGTTTTTTCTTGCCCATATATTTTGCAAGAAGGCCCTCACCCATGCAGTGGTTGAGCTTATGAGCGCCGGTGTGGTTGAGGTCTTCCCTTTTAAGATAAATCTGGCATTTACCGAGATAATTTGAAAGTCTTTCACAATGATATACCGGGGTTGCTCTTCCCTGGAATTCTTTTCTGATTCTGCGAAGCTCGTTTATAAACTGTGCGCTGTGGCAAATAGTTTCGTATGCATCGTTTATCTCTCTGAAAGCCGGAACAAGCTCTTCAGGAATAAACTGTCCGCCGAAAGTTCCGAAAAATCCTTCTTTATTGGGGTAATCTCTGAGGTAACGGTCAAAATCTTTATAAGACATATACATAGCATTTAATTCCTTTCAAATATAAAATAAACTGTGAAAATTTATTTTAAAATTCGCCATCGTTTCATAATAAATTACCTCCAAAAACAGAAAAAGCCTTTGTCCCCTATAAGAAACAGGACAAAGACATTAAAAAAATCTCTGCGGTGCCACCTGAATTGGCAAAAAGCCCACTTTATCGGATACTTGCATATCCGTCCGGTTTGGTAACGGTCCGGCGCCGGCAGCCATTACTTGCAAAATGCTTTCCTGCCGCCCTCATGAGTCCATTCTCTTTCAATAAAGTTACGGCAATTTCACCGTCTGCCGCTCTCTTTAAACCGCCATGAAAGTTACTATTCTCAATCAATGGTTTAACAATATAAAATATATATACCACCAAAAAACGCTTTTGTCAAGTAAATCGTTAAAATATTCAAACAAAAAAAGCGGTGCTCAAAATGAGCACCGCTTAAAATATGTACCTTATGCTTTGAGGTCAAGACCGGAAGCTTTTTTGTCATACATCTGTTTGCAGAGTTCTGCAATGTATGCGCCCGCTTCTACCGGAGGAGTACCTGCTTTGTGGATGTTGGAAACTACGGTACGGTTTGCTTCCGGAATTCCGGGATAGCCGCCATATACGCAGTATGCGGAAAGAGAGCTGGAAGTTGCAAGTCCGGGTCTTTCGCCAAGAAGAATAACGGTTACTTTTGCGCCGAGAATCTGTGCAACAGAGTCTTCTGCACCAACACGTCCATATTTTACAAAGAAAGGAGTACCAACTTTAAGACCGGTTGCTTTAAGACCGTTGTAGATTGCAGGAAGAACCGCGTCGATATTTGCTTCAACTGCGGAAGAAGAAAGTCCGTCGGAAACTACGATCTGTACGTCGGGTTCAGCAATGCAGTCTTTTTTGATCTGTGCTGCGGTTTCGTCATCGAAAACACGACCGAGGTCAGGTCTGGTAAGATAAATTTCTTTGCTGTCGCATTTGGTCTGATAAGTTTTGAGGTTGTTTCTTTCAAGATATTCTTCGTGAACATCGTTGAAAACTGCGTCCATTGCAGCAGCGTTGTCTGCGCGGACACGAAGAGTAGTTCTGGTAAGAGGACGGGGGCCTGCTCTCCAAACGCCAAGACGTGCGTCGGTTTTGGC
>JAFSEN010000045.1 GCA_017435745.1 Oscillospiraceae bacterium | reverse complement strand
GGATTTTTTCAAGCAGGATAAATTCCGCGGCAAATTCTTTTTATTTGTTTAAATTTATTATATTATGTGATATACTATATATTTAGGTAAAAATCATTCTCCATAAAAACGGAGGTCAGATAATAATGACAAACGCAGAAAAATTCTTTGAAAAAATAAAAGACAAAAAGGTCGCCTTTATCGGAATCGGCGTTTCCCACACTGACGTTATCCGCCAGTTTGCGGAAAAAGGCATTGCCACCGAAGCAAGGGATAAAGCAGACCGGGAAAAACTCGGTGAAACCGCGGAGATTCTTGAAAAATCCGGCGCTGTTTTAAAACTCGGCGAAGGATATCTTGATGATATGGACGCGGATATCGTTTTCCGCACTCCCGGAATGAACTGGTGGAACCCGACCCTTTGCGAACTTCGCAGAGAAGGCAAGGCGGTCACCAGCGAGATGGAAGTTTTCTTCGATCTCTGTCCCTGCAAAAAATATGCGGTAACCGGTTCCGACGGAAAAACTACCACAACGACCCTTATTTCCGAATTTCTTTCCGCGGAAGGAAAAACAGTCCATAAGGGCGGAAACATCGGAAGAGCGCTTCTTCCGATCATCGAAGAAATTAAAGACGAAGACTGCGCGGTTGTGGAACTTTCCTCCTTCCAGCTCATCTCCATGAGAACTTCCCCGGACGTTGCGGTTGTAACAAACGTTGCTCCGAACCATCTTGACGTCCACAAGGACATGGAAGAATATATCGAAGCAAAACGCAACGTTCTCCGCCACCAGAACGCCTTTTCCGTTGCTGTTCTCAACGCGGACAACGTAATCACCAAAAGCATGGCGGAACTTGTTCGCGGAGAACTCCGCTGGTTCAGCCACCTTAACCCGGTTCAGAACGGTTCCTTCCTCCGTGAGGACGGAATGCTCTGCTACAGCGAACACGGAAAAATCACCGAACTTTTCCACAGAAGCGAGATCAAGATTCCGGGGCTTCACAACGTTGAAAACTACCTCACCGCAATCGCTGCAACCTGGGGCGAAGTTTCCGTAGAAACCATGCGTTCTGTTGCAAAAAACTTTGGCGGGGTTGAACATCGAATTGAACTTTGCCGGGAATTTGAAGGGGTTAAATGGTACAACGATTCCATCGCAACCAGCCCCACAAGAACCATTGCAGGACTTTCCTGCTTTGACCAAAAGGTAATTCTTCTTGCCGGCGGATATGATAAAAACATCCCCTATGCTCCCCTTGCGCCAAGCCTTATTGAAAAGGTAAAACTTCTTATTCTTTGCGGAGCCACCGGACCGAAAATTGCCGAAGCACTTCAAAACCACCCGGATTATGACGGCGAACCGGAAGTTATGTTCGTTGAAGATATGGAAGAAGCGGTTTCCACAGCTTATGCTTACGCAGAGGAAGGCGACATTGTAACCCTTTCTCCCGCTTCTGCAAGTTTTGACCGTTACAAAAACTTTGAAATCCGAGGAAAGCATTTCAAGGAACTTGTTTCAAAAATCGGCCAGGTTGACGGAGTTTCCGCCGAAGAACTTTGGCCGGAATATAAATAATTTTAAACGTAGTGGCGGATATTATCCGCCCGGCAAAAAACGAAACAGGGTTGCAATCCCTCAGTCTGCTGCGCAGACAGCTCCCTTTACACAAGGGAGCCGATAAAAGGAGAAATTATGGAAACCAGAGATTTGCTTTTAAAATTTTCTTCCGCCCCCGGAAACTCCGGCGACGAAAAGCTTGCGGCAAAAGCCGCGGTTGAACTTCTTTCCGAATACGGAAAAACATATATCGATAATCTTGGAAGCGTAATTTGCGAAGTTGCTCCGAAGAAAAACGGACGCCACGTTATGCTTGACGCACATCTTGACCAGATTGCGCTTCTTGTTATCAACATTGAGGAAAACGGATTTCTCAGAACATATCCCTGCGGCGGAATCGACCGCAGAGGAATTTGCGGAACAAAAGTCCGCGTTCTCGGAAAAGACGGAGAATATTCGGGAATCGTTTGCAGCGTTCCGCCCCACATCAAGGACGTTAACGACAAAAACCCCGAACGCGACGAAATTTTCATCGACATCGGTTTCAATAAAGAAGAAACCGAAAAACGCGTCCGCCTTGGCGACAGAGTTATGCTTTGCGGAAGATGGAGCGATATCGGAAACGGATATGTTACCGGTCCCGCTCTTGATGACCGCAGCGGCTGTGTAACCATTCTTGAAGCGCTCAATATTCTTAAAGATAAGGAACTCCCCTGCGGACTTACCGCGGTTTTCTCCACCAGGGAAGAAACCGGCGGCCAGGGCGCAGGCGCAGCCGCTTTTGCGGTAGCACCCACAGAAGCTGTTGAAATCGACGTTGGTTTCGGAAAAACCCCGGACACCACCGAAATCAATTCCAAAGCAATGAAAAAAGGCCCGGTTGTTGCTTTCCACCCGACCCTTGATATTGAAATTTCCAGAAAGCTTATTTTACTTGCGGAAAAGAACGAAATTCCTTTCCAGGTGGAAGCCTACGGCGGTTCTTCCACCGGAACAAACGCCGACGATATTGCTTCCGCCGGAGCGGGAGTCCGCACCGGACTTATTTCCATTCCCCAACAGTATATGCACAGCATTATTGAAAAAGTTTCAGTCGATGACGTCAAAAATGTCGGCAGACTTCTTGCCGCATTCGTAATGGAAGGAGGAGAAAACTGAGATGAAAACCTTCCTTGAAAATCTTGAAGCACTTTCTCTTGCAAGAGGAACTTCCGGCGACGAAACCGCAGTTAAAAAACTTATTTACGATGAGGTCATCGGTTACCCGGATTGCGTTGCGAAAACCGACAACGCAGGAAACCTTATCGTTTCCAAAAAAGGCAAAAACCAGCCGAAAAACAAGCTCATGTTCTCCGCACACATGGACGAAGTCGGCTTTATCATCACCCATATCGACGAAAACGGATTTCTTAAATTCAGCAATGTCGGCGGTATTGACAGCAGAGTAATTGTTGGAAAACGCCTTCTTGTGGGCGAAAACGGAATTCCCGGTCTTCTTGGAAGCAAGGCTATCCACCTTGTGAAAAAAGAGGAATTTGAAAGCCCCACCAAGACAAACGACCTTTATATCGATATCGGCGCAGACACAAAAGAAGAAGCCGAAAAACTTGTAAAACTCGGGGACAGAGCAACTTTTGATTCCGATTTTGAAAAATTCGGCAGCAACAGCGTTATGGGAAAAGCTCTTGATGACAGAGCAGGCTGCGCCGTTCTTATGGAACTTCTCAAGGAAGAAGCAGAATATGATTTCACCGTTTGCTTCACCACAAGGGAAGAAGTCGGCGGAAACAGCGCCGGCAACGCCGCTTTTACCGTTGACCCGGATATTGCGGTCGTTGTTGAAGCAACCAGCGCAGGGGATGTTCCCTGTGTTCCCGGCGACAAATTTGTCTGCAAACAGGGCAAAGGCCCGGTTGTTTCCTTCCGCGACAACGGAACCCTTTACGATATGGAACTTTACCATTACATAAACGAACTTTGCGCAAAAGAAAACATTCCCGTTCAGACAAAACACGGAATCTGCGGTTTCAACGACGCAAAATTTATCCACCAGGCAAGGGGCGGAATCCGCCCGGTTGCGGTTTCGCTTCCGGCAAGATATATCCACAGCCCCTACGCTACCGTTGACCTTACCGACGCAGAAAACACCATCTCCCTTATCAAAATCTTGAGCAGGGAGCTTTGCGAAATATGATAAAACTTATCGACGATTTAAGCCTTCTTGAAAGACTTTCGGAAAAGGAACCATATTTTGGGTGCCTTTTCCGCTGTGCGGCGGAATCGTTTTTTGACGATCCGGAACTTTTGAGCATCTGGGTCGAAATCGACGAGCACGGCGACGCCAATTCCTTTATAAACGCCGGAACGGATTATATAATGCTGTTTTCTCCCTATGGGATCCCGGGATTTGAAACGGTTCTTTTTGTTACAAATCTTGTTTCACAGGGCAATATCGAACATATTGAATGCGACAAAAATTCTTTAGGCGTGCTCAAAAATCTTTTTGATTTCGAAACAGAAAACGCCGTTCAAATGTTTGCCGAAAACCGCATAGATATGCCGAAAAACAAATTTTCGATCAAAAGTTCCGAAAATTTTGACGATGGTTGGAAGGTTACCGAAAGCGCTTTTGGAAAAGAAAAGGATTCCGTAAAGGATTTTTGGAAGCTTAAAATGGTTCGGGGCGTGCTCAAAAAGCAAACAACCCTTTTCACTCTTTATGAGGAAGAGGCGGTTTCAACCGCCTGTATAAGGGGAAGAACCGAAAAGGCCGGCGCAATAACCTCCGTTGTAACCTCTCCGGATTACCGAAAAAAGGGTTATGCCTCTTATCTTACGGCGCTTTGCGTTAATATGCTCGTTGATGAGCACCGAACCCCCTGGCTTGTTCCGGCAAATCCAAAAGTCCGTAAAATGTATGAAAAACTCGGCTTTAAAGCCGCAAAAGAATATTATTATCTTTACAACATCAAGGAAAAGGAAGAAAGAAAATGAGCGAATTTTTCAAAATTGACAGCCGCCTTCTTGAAATTGCCGAAAAGGCCGAAGCGGATTGTTTTAAACCTTTTGCAAGGATAAGCGAAATTGAAACTTATAACAACGAAAAAGTTCTCCGGGCTTTTATCGATAACAGAGTAAGCGAAAGCCTTTTTGCGGGTTCTTCCGGTTACGGTTATGATGACCGGGGCCGCGAAATTCTTGATCAGGTATGGAGCCAGATTTTCGGAACCGAAGATTCCATGGTTCGTCACAACTTTATGAGCGGAACCCACGCAATTGCAACTGCGCTTTTTGGCGTTCTTCGTCCCGGCGACAAAATGGTTTCTCTTACCGGAACTCCTTACGACACCCTTAACGGAGTTATCCATGGCGAAGGGGTCGGTTCTCTTAAAGAATTCGGCGTTATCTATGATGAGCTTCCTCTTCTTGAAGACGGAACCGTTGATTACGAAAAAATTCCCGAAGCTGTTAAAGGTGCAAAAATGGCTTATATCCAGCGTTCCCGCGGATATTCCACCCGCCCCAGCCTTACCATTGACGTTATTAAAAAGATTTTCGATATCGTTCACGATACAAACCCTTCTGCAGTATGCGTTTGCGACAACTGCTACGGCGAATTTGTTGATAAACTTGAACCCACCCAGGTCGGCGCGGATCTTATAATCGGTTCCCTCATCAAGAACCCCGGCGCAGGAATTGCCCATACCGGCGGTTATATTACCGGCAAACACGAATTTGTTGAGCTTTGCGCCCACCGTCTTTCTGCTCCGGGAGTCGGAAGAGAAGTAGGCTGCACGCTTAACGAACTGCGCCCCATGTATCAGGGACTTTTCTTCTCCCCGACCGTAACCGCTTCCGCAGTTAAAACCGCCGTTTTTGCAAGCCGTTTCTTTGAACTTTGCGGTTTCGAGGCAGACCCCGGTTTTGATGACCCCAGAACCGACATCATCGAAACAATCGCTCTTAAAACTCCGGAAGCTCTCTGCGCTTTCTGCCGCGGAATCCAGAGCGGTTCGCCCATTGACGCTTACGTAACTCCGGAACCTTGGGATATGCCCGGTTATGACAGCCAGGTAATCATGGCTGCAGGCGCATTTAACCTTGGCGCTTCCGTTGAACTTTCCGCAGATGCTCCGCTTCGCGAACCCTATTCCGTATGGATGCAGGGCGGACTTACCTACCCCACCGCAAAAATGGGCGTAATGCTTGCGGCGCAATCCATGATGAACGAGGGACTTCTTTGTCTTTGATTGACAGCAAAAGAGAATTGGTGTAAACTAATATAGTTTTCAAATGCATAATGCATATTTCACAGTGCATAATTGAGGTGCCTTATGGAAAACAATGTTTCTGCCGATAAAAGTTTTAAATTTTGCGGTAAAGGTTGTAAATTTATATAAATTTCTTGCCGAAAGCAAAAAAGAATTTATTCTTTCGAAGCAAATTTTAAAAAGCGGAACCAGCATAGGCGCCAATATTTCAGAAGCTCAGCGTGCGCAAAGCAAGGCGGATTTTATTTCAAAAATGAGCATAGCTTTAAAAGAAGCAAACGAAACCGAATATTGGCTTCGGCTTTTGTATGAAACTCAATATATAAGCAAAACCCAATTTGAAAATTTGCATAACGATTTATCTGAAATTATAAAAATTCTTATGGCAATTTGTAAAACTTCCAACCAAAATAAATAATTCTGCATTTTGCAATATGCATTTTGCATTATTAATTTTGCGCCTGTGGCGGAATTGGCAGACGCGCCAGACTTAGGATCTGGTGTTAACACGTGCGGGTTCGACCCCTGTCAGGCGCACCACACCGCCGCGATTTTTATATCGCGGCGGTTTTTTTAATGAAAAGAGGCGTTTTTCCTTTTGACAAAAAATTTAAAAGCAACCCTTGGCGCCCTTTTGGGTTACAGTATTTTTGGATTCAGTTTTCTTTTTTCAAAAACCGCCCTTGATTTTGCAAGTCCGTTTTTTCTTCTTGGGGTGCGTTTTCTTCTGGCTTTTCTTGCGCTGAACCTTGTTCTTCTTTTTGGAAAAGCAAAATCTCTCTTAAAGGAAAACCGCTTGGAAGCCTTTTGCTTCTTGGCTTTATCCAGCCGGTTTGTTATTTTATCTTTGAAACCTACGGGATAAATTCAACTTCCGCTGCTTTTTCCGGCGTTATGATAGGAATGGTCCCCGTTGTCGGCCTTATCTTCGGAATTTTGTTCCTTAGGGAAAAATGCAGCCTTCTTCAGGGGGTATGCACAGTTTTTTCCGTTTTCGGGGTTTATCTTACAACCTCCGGCGGGTTCGGAAATGTTTCTGCAAAAGGCTTTTTTCTTCTTTTCGGGGCGGTTGTTTCCGCGGCTCTTTTTACAATTTTAAGCAGAAAAACCGCAGAGCATTTTTCCGCTTTTGAACGCACCTACGTTATGTTTCTTCTCGGTTCGGCGGTTTTTATTCCTGTTGCGTTTTTTGAAGGACGAAGCGATTTTTCCGCGATGTTCAAAACCCTTTCCGAACCGTTGTTTTGGATTTCCGTGCTTTATCTTGCGGTGGTTTCTTCCGTTTGTGCCTTCCTTTTGATAAATTCCGCCCTTAACCATATCCCCGCCGGAAGAACGCTTATATTTTCGAATTTTACAACGGTAATTTCCGTTCTTGCGGGAATTTTTATTATGGGGGATTCCTTTTCTACCGTTCAGCTCCTTGGAATTTTTATAATCACAGTTTCCGTCTTCGGAGTTTCATACAAAAATCAAAATCAATAATTTTTTGCCCTTTTCCCCAAAAAAATCTTCTAAAATTTGTACAAAACGCCTTGATTTTCTCAAAATATATCCTTATAATAAAAAGGACAGCGAAATTTATATCCATTTTAAGGAGTTATATATGATTAATTTTAAAGAAATCAAAGGCTTCATCTGCGATATGGATGGAGTTATCTATCGTGGAAACCAAATTATTCCCGGAGTACGCGAATTTATTGACTGGCTTCAGAGAGAAAACAAAAAATTTCTTTTCCTTACCAACAACAGTTGCTACACCCCGAAAGAACTTCAGCAGAAACTTGCAAGAATGGGTCTTGATGTTTCCGAAGATCATTTTTACACAAGCGCCCTTGCAACCGCCGCTTTTCTTAAAGAACAGGCTCCCGGCTGCAGCGTTTACGCAATCGGCGAAGCGGCTCTTTTCAATGCGCTTTATGACGCAGGAATCACCATGAACGACATCAACCCTGATTATGTTGTTGTAGGTGAAGGAAAAACCTATTCTTTCGATACCATTACAAAAGCAGCAAACCTTGTTCGCGGCGGCGCAAAACTTATTGGAACAAACTCCGACATTTCCGCACCCATTGAAAACGGAATTATGCCCGCCTGCGGTGCGCTTGTTGCCCCTATTGAAATTGCAACCGGCAAAAAAGCTTATTTCTGCGGAAAACCGAACCCCCTTATGATGAGAACCGGTCTTCGCCTTCTTGATTGCCATTCCAACGAAGCCGTTATGGTCGGCGACAGAATGGACACCGACGTAATCTCCGGTCTTGAATCCGGTATGAAAACCGTTCTTGTTCTTTCCGGTGCTTCCACCACCGAAACCCCAAAAACTTACGGCTACCGCCCTTCCGCAATTCTTGAAAACGTTGGCTGCATTCCCAAAGAGGCAGAAAAATAATGTTTTAAAAGCGTTCTTTTTTTAGAGCGCTTTTACTTTTCAGCAAAATCCTATCTGTTTGGTATGAATCATGTTGACTTCGTTTTACTATTTATTATAATTGTAAATGGATTATTATATATAAAAGGAGGCTGATTTTTTATGTGGATTCTTGCCGCAATTGGCTCTGCTTTTTTTGCCGGAATCACTTCCATTCTTGCAAAATGCGGAATAAAAAAGACAGATTCCGATGTTGCGACGGCAATCCGCACCGGAATTGTCCTTGCTTTTTCATGGATAATGGTTTTTGTTGTCGGTTCCGCCGGATCAATTTTTGAAATAAGCCCCAAAACTTTTCTTTTCCTTGCCCTTTCCGGAATAGCAACGGGCGCTTCCTGGATATGTTATTTCAAGGCTCTTTCCATCGGCGACATTAACAAAGTTGTTCCTATAGATAAATCCAGCACCATCCTCACAATTATTCTTGCTGTAATTTTCTTTGGTGAAACGGAAAAACTTTTTTTAAAGCTTATCTTCACAGTTTTTCTCGGAATCGGAATTTTTCTTATGATTGAAAAAAAGGATTATCACAGAGAAAATAAAAAAGGTTGGTTTTTATATGCTCTTCTTTCCGCCGTTTTTGCCGCCTTAACTTCGATTCTTGCAAAAATCGGAATTGACGGGGTTGAATCAAATCTTGGAACGGCTTTAAGAACCGCCGTTGTTCTTATTATGGCTTGGATAATTGTTTTTTCAAAAGGAAAACAAACGGAAATTAAAAACATCGATAAAAAGGAACTTGGATTCATCTGTCTTTCGGGAATAGCAACGGGTGCTTCCTGGCTTTGTTATTACTTTGCAATTCAAAACGGCGTTATAAGCATTGTTGTTCCGATAGATAAGCTGAGTATTCTTGTTTCCGTTGCTTTTTCATATTTTGTTTTCAACGAAAAACTTTCGCAAAAAAGTGGTTTTGGCCTTTTTATAATGGTTTTTTCAACTGTTGCAATGGCAATTTTTTGCTGAACTGCAAATTACGCTGTATGATTTTATTAACCTATTTTAATGTAAAAAAACTTAAAATTGCAGTTCTTGTGTATTTATACATTTTATTTTTCATATTCAAAATCCGGATAAAACGCCGGATTTTTTGTTTTTGGTGGCATTTTTACGAGTTATTTGTGATTATTGTACAAAAGATATTGCCAAATATTGATAATTATAGTGAAACAGTAAAAACGAATAAATATTCACAAAAAGGGGTTGACAATGAATATTTATGCGAGTATAATACGGACATAGCCAATGATCAATGACTTCGAAAAATTTATTTTAAATTTAGTGAGGTAATTAAAATGAAAAAAATCGTATCCCTTATCCTTGCACTTTGCATGATGCTTGCTTTCGCCGGCTGCGGCGCTTCCGAAAAAGAAGTTCTTAAAGTTGCTCTTTCCCCCGACTTTGCTCCGATGGAATTTGTTGATACTTCCAAAACCGGCCAGGATTCTTACGTAGGTTTCGACGTAACCCTTGCAAAATATATTGCAGAAGGCCTTGGTAAAGAACTTGAGATTCTTCCTATGAGCTTTGATGCCTGCCAGGTTGCTGTTCAGACCGGCGCTGTTGATATGTCCATCTCCGGTTTCTCCTGGACAGAAGAACGTGCAGCAAACTATAACCTTTCCGATTATTACTATGCCGGCGAAAACGAAACCGAACAGGTAATCATCACCGTTGCTGCAAACGACGGCGCATTCCCCGAAGCAGCTTCCTTCTCCGGTAAAAAAGTTGCCGCACAGAACGCTTCTCTTCAGCTTGAACTTTGCAAATCCCAGCTTCCGGAAGATTGCGAAATCGTTGAAGTAGGCGACCTTACCACCGCATTCCTTCAGCTTCAGAACGGCGACTTTGACGCACTTGCAGTTGCAAAAGGCCAGGCAGATGTTTTCATCGCAAACAACCCCGGCGAAATTGTGATCTGCGGATTTGCATTCGAAGTTGACGCAGCTTATGAAGCAAACGTAATCATGCTTCCCAAAGGCGCAGATGAACTTACCGCAAAAGTTAACGAACTTCTTGCAGCAGCTTATGAAGCAGGTTATTACGGCGAATGGTATGCAGAAGCACTTGAACTTGCAGGCGCAGAAACCGCTGCAGACGTAACTTACGACGACGAAGGCAACATTGCCGGCTGATAAAAACAGCTATTAACGATTAAAATAGCAGGGCGGAAAAATTTCTGCCCTGCTTTTGCCTTGATTATAAGATATTATCCGGAGGATTTTTAATGTTCAGTTTTCAGAATATAATCATGCTTTGGGAAAATTACTGGCAGATCTTTATTTTTGAAGGTCTTAAATATACCATAATTCTTTCCGCAATTGCCGTTTTCTTCGGCGTAATTCTCGGTGCGTTTATCGCATTCGGAAGAATGTCCAACATCAAACCTTTTAAATTCATCAACAAAAAAGGCGCAAAAAAGGGATTTATCCATTATGTCGCAAATTTTAACCCGGTAAGCTTTCTTTGCGAAGTTTATACCGAAGTTATCCGCGGAACCCCCCTTCTTCTCCAGCTTTATATCTTCGTTCTGATAATCCCGAAGATTCTTCCCTTCATAAACCAGTTTAATGCGGTTGCCCTTGCCCTTTCCTTCAACAGTGCCGCATACGTTTCCGAACTTTTCAGAAGCGGAATCCAGGCAGTTGATAAAGGCCAGACCGAAGCCGCCCGTTCCCTTGGCATGAATAAAAGCCAGACCATGCTCAAAGTTGTTCTTCCTCAGGCGGTAAAGAACATCCTTCCGGCGGTCGGTAACGAATTTGTAGCGATCATCAAGGAAACTTCTATGGCTTCCACCTTCTTTGTAGGCGATCTTATGACTTCCTACCTTAAAGTCAGGGGCGCAACTTATCTTGCTCTTGAATCTCTTATAATCATCGGCATTATCTATCTTATTGTAACTTTCACCCTCAGCAAACTTATCGGAAAATATGAAAGGAAGCTCAACAGCAAATGATTAAAACAGTTGATCTTTATAAAAGCTTCGGGGATCTTGAAGTCCTCAAAGGCATTAATGAACATATCGCCCCTCAGGAAGTTATCTCCATAATCGGACCTTCCGGCGGCGGAAAATCCACCTTCCTTCGCTGCCTCAATATGCTTGAAACCCCGGATTCCGGACAGATTTTCTTTGAGGGCGTTGATATAACCAGCGAAAAAGTGGATATTGACCTTCACCGCCAGAAAATGGGCATGGTTTTCCAGCATTTCAATGTTTTTCCCCATCTTTCCGTTCTTGAAAACGTAACTCTTGCTCCCACAGTAGTCAAAAAAATTGCAAAGAACGAAGCAAACGAACAGGCGATGGAACTTCTTAACCGCGTCGGTCTTGCAGACAAAGCAAGTGAAAGCGCAACAAGCCTTTCCGGCGGACAGAAACAGCGCCTTGCAATAGTCCGCGCCCTTGCAATGGAACCGGACGTAATGCTTTTTGATGAGCCCACTTCCGCCCTTGACCCGGAAATGGTCGGCGAAGTTCTCGAAGTTATCAAAGGCCTTGTTAAAACCGGAATGACTTCCGTTATCGTAACCCACGAAATGGGCTTTGCAAAAGAAGTAAGCGACAGGGTCGTTTTTATGGACGGCGGAATTGTTGCGGAAGAAGGCACCCCGGACGGGATTTTTAATAATCCCCAGAACCCCCGAACAAAAGCCATCCTCAGCAAAGTTTTGTTTTGGTTTTGCCGTTACCGGCGACCCTTGCGG
>JAFSEN010000044.1 GCA_017435745.1 Oscillospiraceae bacterium | reverse complement strand
TATATGTTAGAATAATCTGTAAACTAATTTTCCCACCAAGGAGAGATTTATAATGTCCGGACATTCCAAATGGAGTACCATCAAACGTAAAAAAGAAGGAATCGACGCAGCCCGCGGCAAAGTTTTTACCAAAATCGGTAAAGAAATCACCGTTGCAGTTCGCGAAGGCGGCCCCGACCCCGCAAACAACAGCAAACTCCAGGCACTTATTCTTAAAGCAAAAGCAAACAACGTTCCTAACGACAACATCGAAAGATCCATCAAAAAAGCCGCCGGTCTTGGCGACAAAACTACTTTTGAAGAGATCACTTACGAAGGTTATGGCCCCTGCGGCGTAGCAGTTATCGTAGAAACTCTTACCGATAACCGCAATAGAACCGCCGGCGACGTCCGCAGCTATTTTTCCAAATACGGCGGCAACCTTGGTCAGACCGGTTCCGTTTCCTTTATGTTCGACCGCAAAGGCCTTATCGTAATTGCTGACGAAGACCTTGACGAAGAAAAACTTATGGAAGACATTATGGAAGCAGGCGGCGAAGACTTCAAATATGAAGACGGCGTTGCAGAAATTTACACCGCTCCCAACGATTTCCCCGGCGTACGCGATGCTCTTTATGAAATGGGCTACCGTTTTGAAAGCGCAGACGTTGCTTACATTCCCCAGACCACCACTGTTATCGAAGACCCCGACACTATCGTAAAAATGCAGAAACTTCTTGCTGCACTTGAAGATAATGACGATGTAAACAATGTCTGGCACTCCTGGGAAATGCCCGAAGAAGAGGACGAAGACTGATAATATCAGAACATATAAAAATACCCGCTCGAATGAGCGGGTATTTTTATCTCGATTATTAAGAAGAATAAAACCAAAAGCCAAAAATACCTATAAGAACAAACTCAATTCCAAAAAGCCAGTATCTGTCGGAATAAAACTTTTCTATACTTGCAATCCATGGAAAACCGCGTAAATAAACAATCTGAGATTGGTTTCTGAAATTTCCGAGATGAGTGCTTTCTACATAACTGATTTTATAAGTTTTATTCTTAACTCTATAAGTATAAGTGTATTTTGTAGTTTCGCGAAAACGAGTATAATTGTTTACCCGGTAATCTTTCGCAACCAATTCTCCCGGAACGGTAATAAGATTTTTAGGGTTCATGCTCATTACCGCAAGCATTATATTAAACAGTCCTGTTATAATGCAGGCTATACCTAAAATTAAAAAGAAAAGCATAAAAACATCTCCTTGATTTGATTTTATCACAAAGATAAAACAATATCAACAACGTTTGGCATTCCTGGGAAATGCCCGAAGAAGAGGACGAAGATTAATTTTAATCAAGATAAAAAAACTCCCCGCTCGTTTGAGCGGGTATTTTTTATTAGCCTTCCCTTGGGGGAAGGTGGCATTTGCGGAGCAAATGACGGATGAGGGATAATGTAGGGGCGGATAATATCCGCCCGTTTTACTGTAGGGAACGGTCTTGACCGTTCCGTTTAACCTCCCCTTTTTGGAAAACTTAACAAAAAAACCGCCCCTTGCCTTCGGCAAAGGGCGTTATTCTTTTTCGAATTTAATTATTTCCGAAACTTCGCAATCGAGAGCGTAGCAAAGAGCATCAAGGGTTTTTGTGCTGATCGCTTCGCCTTTTTTGATGCGGTAAATCGTGTTTGCGGAAAAACCTTGCTTGTAAATAAGGTTATATTCCGTAATACCTTTTTTATAAAGCGTTTCATAAAACGGCTTGTAACTTATCATGTTTCATCACCGTTTTTATAGTATCATACTCAACCTCTTGACTATACCTAATATATTGAGTATAATTATTCTGTTTTCAGAAAAGCTTTTCAAGCTCGTCCGCAACTTCCTTTGCGGCGGCGATTTTGTAATCGAAGCGGCTTTCCTTTTTCGAAAAATTCCTTTCAAAAACCGAAATTTCCCCGTTTTTGTCAAAAGCAAAGAACACTTTTCCGGCAACGGAATCCGGGTTGTTCGGGTCAAGGTTGCCGAAAGTTCCGGTAATGCCGATTCCAATATCCGCAGAATATGCCCTGCGGCAGGCTTTTGCCATTTCCGCGGCGGTTTCCTTTGAATAGACCCCAAAATTTTCAATGGTTTCCGCCGGAACCCCCTGCATGATTTTCGCTTCGTTGCTGTATGTTACAAAAGCGCCTTTCAAAGCCGCGGAAGCACCTTCCGAATCGGTGATAAGGCTTGCGATAAGCCCGGAAGTGCAGCTTTCCATGGTAGTTACGGTAAGCCCTTTTTCAATAAGTTTTTCGGTAAGCTTTTTGTATTTTTCCCTTGTTTCTTTTTCCATTTTCCAAAGCCTTCCTTCCTGTTTTCTGTTCCCGGTTTTATTATATTACGGAAAGTGGAATTTATCAACAATTCACTTCCGGGGCCGTTCTTTTTTGTATTGCTTTATTGATTCCGGGGTGGTACAATGTTATCTGTAAATCAACTTTTTTAGGAGAGGAGGATTGGATTTTTGGTCTGCCCAAACTGCAAGCTGCCCGTTTCTGACGAAGCAGCATCCTGCCCCCGCTGCGGATTTGTTTTCTCCGGGGAACCCGCAGTACCTCCCGCTCCCGAAGCTGTTCCGGTCCCCGAAACGGTTTTGCCGGAATCTCCTCCTTCCGCAAAAAAGAAGAAAAATGTCCCGGCAATTATCCTCGGTATCCTTCTTGCAATTTCACTTGGGGCGCTTATTTATATGATTAACCAATATAACATACTCTATGCCGAAAACAATTCGAACCTTGGGGTAATTCGCGACAACAAAGCAAGAATCGGTTCGCTTGAAAGGGACGTTGACGCAAAAAACCAGGAAATCGGCGACCTTCGCGCGCTTGATGAGGACAACACCGAAACCATTGCCGAACTTTCCGAAAAAGCCGATTATCACAAGGAATTTATGAAGGTCCTGGCTTCGGAAGAATCCTGGGGATATGCAACCGAAAACTTCCATGTGGATAAAGGCGTAATGGTGCTCAAACGCTTCGGTGGAATGCATGAGCTAAAGCTGTATTCCACCTATTACACCACTTTTACTTTCGAAGTTTCGGACACCAGCGTTTGCATTGCAAAATGGTCCGACGACGAATGGATAAACAAGGACACAACCGTTTTCATAACCCCTGTTTCCGCAGGTTACGCGACCCTTACTTTTACAAACGAACTTTATGATACATCATTCAAAGTCCTTGTGGTTGTTGAATAACAAAATCCCGTGCTCATTGAGCACGGGATTTTTTATCTTTCGAGTTCTTTTTCTATTTCCATCATAATTACGCTCGGACGGATATCCAGCGCATCACTCAATTTAAAAAAGGTTTCCAACGTCGGTTTTCTTTCGCCTCTTTCAATTGCGCTGAGATGTGTTCTGCCGATTCCGGCAAGACCGCTCAGAACTTCCTGCGAAATATTTTTTCTTTCGCGAATACGCTGTATTACCCTTCCGACAACAACAGCATCAAGCATAAAAAATCACCTTACCTTTAAGATAAGTTTAAGATAATTTTTTCGCTTTTATGAATACATATGTTGTCAATTGAACACAAATGTGTTAGACTGTATTCGGGCGTTGCTATTATTTTCTTTTTATGATAGTATTTAGCCGTAATAAGATTTTTAAAAGAGGTGTTTTCTGTGAAAAAAATCATTTCTGTTCTTTTGGCGCTTATTTTTGCTTTTTGCGTTTCGGTAAATGCCTTTGCCGAAACGGTTGAACTTGAGGAATATAAAATTTCCCTCGAAGTTCCCGAAGGTTGGTTAGCCGCAACAAAAGATACCCCCGAAGATTCCGAAGTTTTTGAGTATTATCTTTATTATGATTTAGTTATGGAACTTTTTAACGAATACGGAATTGCGCTGTATCTTGTTCCGGAAGACGGTTATTCTGAAATATTTTTTGAACTCCGCCAAACTGAAGTTTATGAAGAGATTGGTGAACTTTCAAAATCCAGGCTTGAAAAATATATGAAAGAAATCGAAGAAGAATGGATAGGCTACGGTTATGAAAACTGTTCCGTTTCCGTTCATGAAGGCGAAGTTACAACTTTTGTCACGGTAAATTATGATTATTACGAAGCCGGTTCCAAGGTTTACGGACTTGATTACATAGGTTATATTGATGGAATTTACTGCATAATTTCTTTCTATGATTATGAAAAGCCTATTTCCGAAAGCGAAACCGAACTTATGAATAAGCTTACGGACAGCATTATAAGCGAAAACGTTGTTCCCGAAAATGATTCTTCAAATTCAGGCGCTGTAAGAGCTTTTATAAAATCTTTGCGCCGTCTTGTTCCGGTTGTTGTCGCTTTGGTTGCCGGTTTGTTTGCAAAAGCAAAAGGTATTTTCGGTAAAAACAAAAAAACTTCTCCGGAAGCAGAAGTTCCTTCCTTCGAGGCAAACGAAATAAAAACCGAATCTTCCGAAAATATTGATTATAATTTTGACGGCGATTCATCGGCAAATGATTTTGAAAGCGGTTTCTGCTGTTCTTCCTGCGGTTCTCCCCTTTCCGAAGAGGACAAATTCTGTCCCCTTTGCGGTAAGAAAATAAAATAAACAAAAGAAAAAAATAGTACTAAAAAAGCCGCTCATGATGAGCGGCTTTTTTGCCGTAAATTAACCTTTAAGTCCTCTGGACTGACGGTCCATATCTTCGACCACGATATCAAAAATTTCGCCTTTGGTTGCGCAATATTCAAGCACTTTCCAAGGGGTGTTGGTGTGGTAATGAAGTTTGATAAGCTCTTCGTCGCCCACAACGATAAGACAGTCGCCGGGGATTTCGTTCATAAGATAATCGTGGATCTCGTCCTCATCAAGGTCGGTCCCTTCAATAAGAAGCTGGGTGTCATATCTGTATTCGGTTTCTTCCATTGATTAATCCTCCTTTTTATCTTCTTCCGCTTTTGCGGCAGCTTTCTGTGCTTCATATTCGTCGCGTTCGCGGCAGATCTGGGCCATAACTTCTTTAATGGCTTCTTTTCTTGCTTCGTCGGTAACGGTGCGCTGGAAAGTTCCCTTTTTCTCGTCTATCTGGCGGCCGCGGTCTTCGCTGTAAACTTCGCCGGGAAGTCCCATTCCGCAGGTAAGGGCAGTAAGAAGTGCGTTTCCTTCTGCTCTTGCGGCATCAACAAAACCGGATTCAAAGCCGACTTCATCTCTGTCAACGATAGGGGTATAAATATGGGGAGAAACGGTTGCGTCTTCGCTGACCGCGCCTTTTGTTACCATCTGAAGAAGAACAACACGAATAGCGTCGGTTCTGTTGGGGGTAACGGCATTTCCAAGTGCTGCTTTGGTAAGAGCATGAAGGGTCATGTGGCCATTTTCCCAAAGAATTTCCATAAGCTCACGCTGAGTTCCGGTAAGTCTGATCATTTATGATTCCTCCGTAAAAGTAAAATGCAAATAAATTAATAAAATATATTATACCACAAAAATGCGCTTTTGCAAACAGTTATATAACCGAACCGCCGTTAACGTTTATTACAGCGCCGGTCATATACGAAGCTTTTTCGCTTGCGGCAAAGAAAACCGCCTCCGCAATTTCTTCCGGTTTTCCGATATATCCAAGGGCAGATTCTTCCGCAACCGCTTCCATATCTTCTTTGCTGAAACGGGCGTTCATTTCGGTATCAACAGCGCCGGGAGCAACGCAGTTCACCCTTATTCCGGAAGGACCAAGTTCCTTCGCCATGGCTTTTGTATAACCGATAACCGCAGCTTTTGCTGCGGAATAATGACATTCGCAGGAAGCGCCGGTAACTCCCCAGATTGAAGAGATGTTGACTATTGAACCGCTTTGGTTTTTAAGCATATTTCCAACCGCGCGCTTTGAACAGTTGAAAACGCCCTTTACGTTAACTCCAAAAATGCGTTCCCATTCCTCGTCGCTGCAATCCTGGAAAAGACCGAAGGTGGAAATTGCCGCGTTGTTGATAAGTACGGAAACTTCGCCAAGTTCCTTTTCAATATCATCGAACATTTTGCATACCGCGGAATAATCGGAAACATCCGCGCAAAAAGCTTTTCCGCCGATTTTTTCCGCAAGAGCTTTTGCTTTTTCTTCGCTTTTTTCATAGTTAACCGCAACAAGACAACCTTCTGCGGCAAATTTTTCGCAAATCGCT
Source organism: Oscillospiraceae bacterium (assembly GCA_017435745.1). GTDB lineage: Bacteria > Bacillota > Clostridia > Oscillospirales > Ruminococcaceae > UMGS1668. The sequence continues at coordinate 47,179 of JAFSEN010000044.1, read as the reverse complement.
TTTCCGATCCCGCGGCTTCCTCCGGTTACAAGAACAACTTTTTTCAAAGCGGAGCACCCCCTTTACAAAATACCTTTATAATAATATCATGCGCTATTATTTTTTACAATTGTTATTTTTCCAAAATGGTGCTATACTCAATTTATATAAAATATTTTCCACCCTTTCGTCTTTTGCCAAAGGCAAAAGCCACCTCCCCCCGATAGGGGGAGGCTGATTGAAAAGGAGGTTTTTTATGGAACCCACAAAACGGATTTTTGATGACAGCGCGTATATAACCAAATTTGAAGCAAAGGTTCTTTCCTGTTCCGAATGTAAAAACGGTTTTGATGCCGTTCTTGATTCAACGGCTTTTTTTCCGGAAGGCGGCGGGCAGTTTCCCGATAAGGGAACTCTTAACGGAATTGAAGTTCTTGACGTTCAGGAAGACAAAGAAGGGATCATCCACCATTTTCTTCCTTCCGCAATTTCGGAAGGCGAAAAAGTTTCCAGGAAAATAAATTGGCAGCAGCGTTTTGATTTTATGCAGCAGCACAGCGGAGAACATATTTTTTCCGGTCTTGCAAATTCAAATTTCGGGGCAACCAACGTCGGTTTCCACCTTGGATATGAGGAAACCACAATCGATCTTGACGTTCCCCTTTCGGAAGAACAGGTTCAAAAGCTTGAACTTCTTGCAAACGAAGCGGTTTACAAAAACCTTCCAATTCAAATAACCCATCCTTCCCAGGAGGAACTTGAAGTTCTTCCCTACCGAAGCAAGAAAAAACTTTCCGGAAAAATAAGGATCGTAACCGTTCCCGAATACGATATCTGCGCCTGCTGCGGAACGCATGTTAACAAAACCGGCGAAATCGGTATAATAAAAATCACCGCTTTTCAAAATTACAAAGGCGGAACAAGGCTTTTTATGCTTTGCGGAAAACGCGCTTTTGCCGATTACCAAAGAAAAAACAGCAGCGTGATAAAGGTGACAAATTCCCTTTCCGTAAAACCGGAAGAACTTTGCTTCGCGGTAAAGCGGCTTGAAAACGAGATTACCGAACACAAAATTTACGAAGCCGCGCTGAAAAAGGAACTGTTCAGCCTTAAAGCCGAAAAACTCGGAACCGGCGAAAAAATCTGCGTTTTTGAAAAAGGAATGACCCCGGACGAACTTCGCAGATATTGTCTTACTCTTGGCGAAAATTTCAAAATTGCCGCGGTTTTTAACGGCGAAGAAGGAAATTATAAATATGCTGTTTCTTCCAAAACCGAAAACTGCTCTGCTTTTGCAAAGGCGATAAATTCCGAATTTTCCGGCCGGGGCGGCGGAAAACCCGAACTTGTTCAGGGAAGCTGCTCCGGAACTTCCGAAGAAATCAGAAATTTCTTCAACAATCTGTAAATTATTTAAAGTTTTATACCAAAAGTTTATGAAAAGAGGGCAAAAGAATGGATAATTACGAAGTTGCAAAAATTGTAAAAAAACATCTTGCCAAAGATTTTAACTGCACCGAAAATGATTTCGATTCGTATAAAATCGTTGTCACCGAACTTAAGGAATCCGGAAACAAAGCCATGAAGGCCGCTTGTTTCGGCGGTTCTGCAATTTTTTCCGTTCTTCCAAAAATGGTTCCGGATTTCAAACGCATTTTCGAAGGCAAGGACCCGGATTGGATTTTTGAAACCAACTCCCTCATAATGCTTGCGGAAATTCTTTACCTCCACGGACACACTATCGACGATATGTATCAGTACAGCGTTCCGGATTTTTCGCTTCCCAAAACCGAAGCAAAATATGACATTGAAATCCTCGATTCCGGTTTCGACCGTTTTAAAAGCGAACCCCTTGCAGCAGAAGTTTTCGATCTTGAAAGCCACGGCCCAATCGCTCTTATGCTCCGGGCAAAGAAAAACGGAAAAACAATTGCAATCGCCGGGGCATATTCCGAAAGCGATTTTCTTTGGCAGATAAATCTTGCGGTTGCGCCGGAAGAACGTTTTGGTTTCGCCGGAGAAAACGTACTCGCTCTCATCAAAGATGCGGTTATCGAAAAAGGAAAGATCCCCTATTTCGGCGGCCCTTTCTGCAAAATTTCGCCCAACACAGCTTCTTCCGCGGGTTTCTTCCCCTTTTGGACCCAGATTGTTTCAAGACCCAGAGAAGACGAATTTCTCAACCTTCACGGAACAAGATAAAAACAAAAAAAGCATATTTAAAAAGTTTATTGATAAGAAGGCGGAAAGTTTTCCGCCTTCTTTATTTTTTTGTTAATATATTGACAATTCTTTTGAAATATTGTATCATTTGATACAGAAACGAGGGATTTTATGACAGCAAAAGACAAAAAAGCTTTTTTAAAAAACGAACTTTTTTCAAAACTTGATATAGATTTCATCGCCGAAAAAGCAGAAATTGTTTCTGCGGAAAAAGGCAGAACAATAATGAAGCAAAACAGTTTCAGCCGCTGTCTTACCTTTATAATTAAGGGCAGCGCGTTTGTTTATAAAATAAATCTTGACGGCCACCGCACAATAATAAACCGCCTTTCCGAAGGGGATGTTTTCGGAATGGCAACTCTTTTCCACGAGGAATCGGAATTTCCTTCCGAAATAACCGCCGAAAGCAATCTTCGGCTTGCGGTTTTACCGAAAGAAGCAGTTGAAGAAGCATTTTTTTCCTGCCCGGATTTTGCAAAAGCCTATGTGACGCTGCTTTCGGAGAAAATCCATTTTCTCAACAAAAAACTTTCCGCCTTTTCCGAAGGCGAGGCTTCGGAAAAACTTCTTCGCTGGATAATAACCGCTTCCAACGGCGAAAAGGAATTTTATCTTCCTTTTTCCGTTTCAAAGCTTGCCGAAATGCTCGGAATCGGCCGTGCTTCCGTTTACCGAGCGTTCGACACCCTTTCCGAAAAAGGAATTGCCACCCGCGAAGGCAAAAAAATTGTTATATTAAAACCTTGAAAAAGGTGTTTTAAAATGGAGGAAACCACAAATGAAAAAACTGCTTTCCCTTATCCTTGCCCTTGTTATGATCATGAGCATGGCTGCGTGCTCAAACGAACCGGCCGAGCCGGAAACCGCCGAACCCGAAGAACCTTCTGTTCCTTCCGAACCCGAAGAACCCGCCGAACCGGAATTTTCCGGCGCGGAAGTTAAAATCGGCATGCTCAAAGGCCCCACCGGAATGGGTGCCGCATGGCTTATGGACCAAAATGAGCAGGGACTCACTCTCAACAGCTATGAATTCACCGTTGCCGGTGCTCCGGATGAACTTACCGGCCAGCTTATCCAGGGCGGACTTGATATTGCCGCTCTTCCCACCAACGCAATTTCTTCACTTTATAACAAAACAAACGGAGAAATCGTCTGCCTTGGCGTAAACGCTCTCGGCGTTCTTTATATCCTTGAAAACGGCGAAACCATTTCGAGCATCGGCGACCTTGACGGAAAAACAATTCTTGCTTCCGGAAAAGGCAGCACCGCAGAATCCGTGCTCGTCCATCTTATTGCAGAAAGCGGAATTGGCGCAGACATCCATTTTGCAAGCGAACACACAGAAGCCGCAACCCTTGCAATGACCGGAGAATACGACGTTGTAATGCTTCCGGAACCTTTTGTCACCAACGTTATGGGCAAAAGCGAAAATTTCAGAATTGCGCTCAACCTTTCCGAAGAATGGGAAAAGCTTACCGGCGAAGCTCTTACTATGGGCGGAATTGCCGTCCGCCGCGAATTTCTTGAACAAAACCCGGAAGCTGTTGCGGAATTTGTAAAAGATTACAGCGCAAGCATTGAATTTACAAATTCCGATCCTGCTGCCGCCGGCGTTCTTATTGAAAAATACGGAATTGCAGCCGCCGCTGTTGCAGAAAACGCAATTCCCCGCTGCAATATCGTATGGCTCCATGGAGAAGATTACAAAACCGTGCTCGAAAACTTTCTTGCCGTTCTCTTTGCTTCAAATCCCGCAAGCATCGGCGGAGCAATGCCCGGCGAAGATTTTTATAACTGATATTGTTTTTTTAAGCTTTCCGAAAGAGGTGCCCCCTTTAACATGAAAAAAATATTTTCCGGAATCGTTTCCGCTGCTTTCTGGCTTCTTTTGTGGGAAATTATCCATCTTATTGTGGACCAGAGCATACTTGTTCCTTCGCCTCTTTCGGTTTTTGAAAGACTTTTGGAATTTTGCCTTGAAAAAGAATTTTGGCTTGCGGTCGGTTCTTCCCTTTTCCGTGTAATTTCCGGACTTTTTATCGGAACAATTCTCGGCGCGGTTCTTGCGGCGATAACTGCCGAAAATTCTTTTTTAAGAACTTTGTTCGCCCCGGCTCTCCATATTATAAAATCCACCCCGGTAGCTTCGTTTATAATTCTTGCGATCCTTTGGCTCAGCATCGAAAAAGTTCCGGTTTTTACTTCCCTGCTCATGGTTTTGCCTTCAATCTGGGCAAACACCGAAAAGGGAATTCTTTCCGTTGACCGGGATCTTTTGCAGATGGGAAAAGCCTTTGGCCTTTCCAAAAAGGAAATATTTTTAAGGATCACTATTCCCGCCGTAAAGCCCTTTTTTACCGCCGCTCTCAAAAGCGCAGTAGGAATGGCTTGGAAAGCGGGAATCGCCGCGGAAGTGATTTGTCAGAACGGAATTTCAATCGGTTCCGCTCTGCACGATTCCAAAATATATTTTGAAACTGTCGATACTTTCGCCTGGACCGCGGCAATAGTAATTCTAAGCGTACTTTTGGAAAAATTTATTCTTACCGTCACCGTAAAAGGAGAAAAACGCCATGCTTGAATTCAAAAACCTCTCCTTTTCATACGGAGAAAAAACTGTTCTTAAAAACTTTGATCTTTCTGTGGAGGAAGGAGTTTCAACCGCGATTCTCGGTCCTTCCGGCTGCGGAAAAACAACCCTTCTTGAACTTGCAGCGGGTTTTCTTAAACCGAAAAGCGGAACCGTCGTTCCTTTCTGCGGAAAACCTTCATTCGTTTTTCAGGAAGACAGACTTTTCCCCTGGTTCACAGCAATTGAAAATCTTACAGCCGTAAATATAAAAAAAGAAAAGGCTCTCGAATATCTTGAAAAAGTCGGCCTTTCCGGTTCCGAGGATAAATATCCGGAAGAACTTTCCGGAGGAATGTGCCGAAGGCTCGCCATTGCAAGGGCGCTCGGTTTCGGCGGTGACGTATTCTTTTTTGATGAACCTTTGCGGGGGCTCGACATAAAAACCGCCGCGGAAATTCTTGAGGTTATACGCGGCGAAATTGAAGGAAAAACCGCTTTTGTAATCACCCACAACCCGAAAGAAGCGTTTTTGCTCTGCGACAGAATTATAATCGTCGGCGGAGATTCTTTTGAAATAAAAGCTGACAGAATGAAGAACGAATTTTCCGACGAAAACGCCTTTTCTGAATTTCTTGAATCTGTAATATAAAAAAAACGCTGCGTTTTCCGCAGCGTTTTTCTATGTTCATTTTTTAAGACTTGCAAGAACGATATCAACAGGAGAAAGTTTTGAACCGAGAATATCCGGAACGGTTGTTTCAACTGAAAGTTCGTTTCCGCTTCCGGTAATGATCGGAAGAAGCATTTCAATCGTTGTGCCTTTTCCTTTTTCACTTTTTATATTCATTCTTCCGCCGCTTTTACATGTAAAATGATGCACAAGGGTAAGACCGAGCCCCATCTTTTTATCGGGGGCGGTGCTGTAAAAAGGTTCGGTGCAATGTTCCGCCGTTTCCGGATTCATTCCGCAGCCGCTGTCACCGATTATTATTTTGACATATTTCTGTGTTTTCTTTACCCCGATTCTAATTCTTCCTCCCTCGGGAGTATTTTCGGCAGAATTCAGCAAAATATCCAAAACCGCATAGCAGAATTTTTCCTTATCGATGTTTGTATAAATATTTTCCGAAGGAAGACGGCAAAGATACAGAATTCCTCTTTTGCGGATAATCGGTTCTGATTTTTCGTAAATTGTTTTAAGGATAAAACCGATTTCTGCCTTTTTATTGTCGAAAGAATCTTTTCCCGAAACCGCTTCGTAATATTCGTTAAGATCATGGCCTGTCCGAAGGATTATATAACCGTTTATGTTGATTTCTTCCGCAATTTCGTCATATTCCTTCGGAAGTTTCATGGTTTCGAGGAACTGGTTCCTCACCGATTCAAAAATCTGTTCTTTCGCATAAAGTGAAAGTTTTGAAGCCTGTTCGCTGCTTATGCTTTTTCCGCTTTTAAGTCTTTTATATGCCATACATTTAACCGCCTATATAATTTATACAAATATAATATCTCGAATCTTCAAAACAAACAACCCTTTTTGTCAACTTGACTAAAAGAAAACGATTCCGGAAGAAATTTTAGTGAATGAATGCAGAATAATAAAAAAATCTCTTGTTAATGTTAAAAAAATATTATAAAATGATATTTGTAAAAAATTGATTTATGGAGGTAATCCCAAATGATCAGAATTGGCATCAACGGCTTCGGCCGTATCGGCAGACTTGTTTTCCGCATTGCGGCAGCACAGCCAGAAAAATTTGAAATTGTAGCAGTAAACGATCCTTTTATCGATCCCGACTACATGGCCTATATGGCAAAATATGACACTGCACAGGGCAGATTCAACGGCGAAATTTCCGAAAAAGACGGCAAACTTGTTGTTAACGGAAAAGAAGTTAAAGTTTATGGCTTCAAAAACCCCGAAGAAATTCCCTGGGGCGAAGACGGCGTTGAATACGTAATCGAAGCAACCGGCGTTTTCAAAGAAGTTGACACCTGCCAGGCACACCTTAAAGCAGGCGCAAGAAAAGTTGTTATCACCGCTCCTTCCAAAACCGCTCCTATGTTCGTAATGGGCGTTAACAACAACACCTATTCCAGCGACATGGAAGTTGTTTCCAACGCTTCCTGCACCACCAACTGCCTTGCTCCTCTTGCAAAAGTTATCAACGATAACTTCGGCATTAAAGACGGCCTTATGACCACTGTTCACGCAGTAACCGCAACCCAGAAAACCGTTGACGGTCCTTCCAAAAAAGACTGGAGAGGCGGCCGTGCTTCCTGCGGCAACATCATTCCTTCTTCCACCGGCGCCGCAAAAGCTGTTGGCAAAGTTATCCCTTCCCTTAACGGAAAACTTACCGGTATGGCTTTCCGCGTTCCTACCATCGACGTTTCTGTTGTTGACCTTACCGTTAACCTTGAAAAACCCGCAAAATATGACGAAATCTGCGCTGCAGTAAAAGCTGCTTCCGAAGGCGAACTCAAAGGCCTTCTTGCATACACCGAAGACGCTGTTGTTTCTTCCGATTTCCTCGGCGATCCTCACGGTTCCACCTTCGACGCAAAAGCAGGTATTGCTCTTACCGATACTTTCGTAAAACTTGTTGCATGGTATGATAACGAATGGGGTTATTCCAACAACGTTCTTAAACTTACCGAATACATCGATTCCGTCGATAAAGCATAATTTTTGCAAATCATCAAAAGCCTCCCGGAAGGGAGGCTTTTTTTCTTTTACCTCCCCTGACATGGGAGGTGGCATTTGCGCAGCAAATGACGGATGAGGTGTTTTATCAGACATACAAAAACTCAAATAACGGGCGGATAATATCCGCCCCTACATATTTGTAATAATATTTGCCGCAGATTATCCCTCCTCCACCGTCTTCGACGGTCCCCCTCCTCCTCCGAGGAGGTTTTTCAGATTCTTAATTTTTCTTTAATTTTTCCCTTTTTCCTTGCAACAAAAAAGCGGATTTGCTACACTATATTTACAAAGGGAGTGGTTTTATGTATAAGGCAATAAAATGCGAAAGATGCGGAAAAACAATGGAATTCGTTATAAGAAAACCCATTCAGCTTGGCGTTGAATCAAGATATACTCCCGGCTGGGCAAGCGATTCTCTTCCCTGCGAAATATACGTATGTCCGGAATGCGGCGAATACCATTTCTATAAACCGGAAAACGACCTTGAAAATCCCGACGTTGAACTTGTAAAATGCGGCTGGTGCAAAAAACAATACGACAAAAACTATCCTTTCTGTCCCGAATGCGGACACAAACCCGGAGATATATAATATGGAAAAAAGAAGATTATCTTTAGCTCTCGGCATTATATGCGTTGCGGTTCTTGCCCTTTGGTTTTCCGGAATTCTTCCGAAGCAATTGGCAAAATCTTCCGCGGAAAAATATATGGAAAACCAGCTTTACGGCGAATTTTACGACGCAGAATATGTTGAATATTCCCCGGCGCATGATTCATATTTCGTTTATTTCAGCGGAGGACCAAACCCTTCCGGAGAAATGGGCACAACAAGACATGTTGGGGTGTATTACCGGTGGTTTCCCTTTTCTGTTTGGTATGATTCAATGTATCCCGGTTAAAAAAGCGCATAAATAAGCCATTTTTTAAATCTGTTCTTTTATATTTATATAATATACAGTATAATAATTTAAATAATATTTACTTCCGAAAGGCGGTTTTTCTTTGGAAATCAACGAATACCAAAAGCTTGCAATGGTAACTCTTAATAAAAAACTTGGCCAAAAAGAGATCCTTACAAATTCCGTAATGGGTCTTTGCGGCGAAAGCGGCGAAGCCTGCGACATTGTAAAAAAACATCTTTTCCACGGTCACGAGCTCGACCGCGAGGCTTTAATAAAAGAACTTGGCGACGTTGCATGGTATCTTGCGGAAGCCGCAACCGCTCTTGATATAAACCTTGATGAGGTTTTTGAGCGCAACATCGAAAAGCTCAAAAAAAGATATCCCGAAGGTTTTTCGGAAGAAAAATCCATAAACAGAACAGAATAAAAAAAGGCCCCCTTGCCTAAAGGGGGCTGGCATTTCCGAAGGAAATGACTGGGGGATTTTGTATGGATTATCCTCCATTTTTTATTATATGGAATTACAATCCCTCTTTCGTCAGCTTTCGGCTGACACCTTCCCCTCTGGGAAGGCTAAACGAAAAAGAGCTTCTTTCGTTTTAATCCGGCATTTCCTCATATTTTACATATTCCGAAATATCTTCAACTTTTTGAACGCTTCTTATAATTTCCCGAACCGTTTCTTCGTCCATACCGAGCCTTGTTTCAAGCACAAACATATTATAGCCATCCGACCAGAAAATCACTTTTGTGCCGAAAGGGTCGCCGCGGAATCCGTCATCGCAGGGCAAAAATTCAACGCAGAAAAGTTCTTCGCCGTCAATTTCAAAAACACCTTCGGAAACTTCGGTTCCTGCCGGAACGCCGTAACCTATTGAAGCGCCGTTATCATAATTCCACGCCGGGTACTGGAAGAAAATCGCATACAGGTTTTCTTCGTAATTATCGTAGCACATTATGTTATAAGTTTCGCCGGCTTCGCCGTCGGAATCTGTCCAGTTTTCGTTTTCCTCAAGATAGGCCGGAACATAATAATCATGGAGAAACCGGTCCGAATCTTCCGCAACGTCGATGTTGAAACGGATATTGTAATGATCGCCGCTGTATCCGCCAAGCGCTTCCATAAAAACAATTTCGCCTTCGTTTACCGTATTAAAAAATTTTGCCGCCGCAACCGCCGTTACCGAAAGCATGAAAATAAGCGCAGCCGCAATCAGCGCGGCTGTTTTTTTACCTAAACCGCGGCGGATTTCTCTTTCGCTTTTTTCAATTATTTCATCGTCGATTTTTCCGATTGCAAGAAAAATATCATCGTTTTTCATACAAAAAACCCTCCTTTTCAAGATATCTGCGGAGTTTTTTTCTGACCCTGTGAAGAATTACCGAAATCCGGTTTTCTGAATAACCGTATCTTTTTCCGATTGTTCCTTCTGCCTCAAAGAAAAAATATCTTCGGATAAAAATATTTCTTTCCCTTTCCGGAAGTTTTTTTACAAAATCACCGATGTTTTTTTCAAGTTCCTTTGCGTCGAAACTTTCCTCAACGCTGTTTCCTGCCGGGACACATTCGGAAATTTCATCAAAAGCTGAAGGCTTTTCGTTTCCGCCGCGTTTTTCCGCAAGGTTTCTTTTTAGCATATTAAGGGCAAGATTGCGCGTTATTTTTGCAAGATATATTTTTAAATTTTTCGGTTCTTCCGGCGGAACGGAATTCCAAAGACAAAAAAGCGCCGAATTTAAACATTCTTCCGAATCCTCCGGATTTTTAAGAATGTTTTCCGCAATCGCCTTGCAGTATGCGCCGTATTTTTCCGAAGTTTTTTCAATTGCTTTTTCATCTTTTTTAAAATAAAGCCCGATTATTTCAAAATCTTCCACCCGGTCACCTCCTTTTTTCAACATTCAAAAGGCCTTTCACCTATAAAGACAAATTACAGACGCCTATATTACAAAAAAATCCGCCTTCCGGCGGATTTTTTTATTATATTCAGCTTGAAAGAATTCCGAATTTGTTTTTAACTCTTCGGAGCTTCGATCCCCAGGAATCCGAAAGCAAAAGCAGAAAAATAACCGTTGCCGCGCTGTGGATTCCATCCGTAAGAAGGCTTGTTACACAAAGGCTAAGATATGTTTGCCAGGAAAGCCCGTAAACAAACCCCGCGCCGTTCCAGATGTTAAGAATCCAGCCGTAGATATATCCGCAGCAGATTCCGAAAACGACAAGTTCCCATTTCTTTTTAAGTCTTCCGGCTTTTGAAAGTAAACCCGCAAGAAATCCGATAAATCCCCAGGCAAACATCTGCCAAGGGGTCCAAGGACCCTGGCCAAAGAAAAGATTTGAAGCAAGGGCAGCTATCGCTCCGGTAAGAAAACCCGCTTCCGGTCCGAAGACCATTGCGGTTATAACGATTATCGCGGAAGTCGGTTTAAAATGTGGAACGAAGGCAAACGCCGCTCTTCCAACTGCGGCAATGGCGGCCATTACCGCAAGGGGAATCCATTCCCTTGCCTTTGGTTTTTTCATTTCGTAAAGCATGAGAAACGGAATTATTGCAAGAATGACCATTACAAGGCTTATAAATCCGTAGTTTTTAGCGCCGCTTGCCATAAAAGCCCAAAGAGTCAGCGGAAAAAGCATGCATACAAAAACAAAAGCGGCTTTTGTGCGGTATTTTTTTAAAGAAGGCTTCTGCAAAGCTTTTCACCTTCCTCGCAAGTAATAATATTCTGCACAAGATGTCTTGTCATGCGGCTTGCAGCCGTTGTATAAAAGCTGTTTTCGGAAAAGAACTTTTTCGGGGTGCCTTCCGAAACAATATAACCGTCGAAGAAAAGCATGCAATGATCCGAATATTTTGCACAAAATTCAATGTCATGGGTTACCATGAACACGGTTTTTCCTTCTGCGGCAAGTTCACGAAGAATATTGCCCATATTTTCTTTGGAAAGAGCATCCATGCCCTTTGTCGGTTCGTCAAGAAGAAGAATTTTAGGTTCAAGAAGAAGAATTTTTGCAAGGGCAGCCTTTTGCATCTCTCCGCCGGAAAGGTCATAAGGATGGCGTTCAAGAAGCGAATCGATTTCCATTTTCTTTGCCATATCCAAAACTCTTTTTTCAATTTCCTCTTTTGAAAGCTTTTTGCCGGCAAAAATTTCTTCAAGGTCGCGGCGAAGTGTTTCGAAAACAAAAAGTGACTGTGGGTTTTGGGGAAGAACGGCCATATTGTGCTCAAAAAGCTCGCCGCCTTTATATTTGCTCAGTTCCTTTCCGCAAATCTTTATGCTTCCCATATTATATTTGCGTTTTTGGGAAATAACAGAAAGCATTGTGGTTTTTCCCGCGCCGTTTCCGCCGAGAATTGAACAGATTTCGCCTTTTCTTACAGAAAGGGAAAGATCTCTGAGCACCGGGTCGGAACCTTTTTCATACTGGAACCAAACTTCCGAAACATCGATGACCTTTTCCGCGGGTCTTTCCTGTTCGCAAAGAACCGGAGATTCCGGATGTTTTTCGTCAACAAGACGGCCGAACCAGCTTCTTCCCTCAACAATGCTAAGCGGGCAATCGCCTTTGAGCACGCTTCCGTACATTTTTGCGGGGGTGGGCAAAGCCTTATACATTCCCTCGTGCTCGTTTGTTGCAAGATACTGGGCCATTTCCTGGGGCGGAAGGAATTTTTTTATTGTTCCCTCTTCCATGAGCATAACTTTGTCCGCATAGCCGTAAACTTCCTCAAGGTTGTGCTCGGTTATAATTATGGTTGTACCGAGTTCAAGATTTATTTTGCGTACGTTTTCAAGAAATTCCCTTGCGGCAATGGGGTCAAGCTGGCTCGAAGGTTCGTCAAGAATAAGAAGCTTCGGCTGCATGAGCATTATTGAAGCAAGATTAAGAAGCTGCTTCTGTCCGCCGGAAAGTTCCGCGGTTTTCTTTCGGAACCAGTTGTGGATCCCGAAATAGTTTGCCATTTCGGCAACGCGGCTTCTGATTATTGGAGTTGCAACCCCAAGATTTTCAAGCCCGAAAGCAAGTTCGTGCCAGACTTTATCGGTAACGATTTGGGCGTCCGGATTTTGCATTACAAAACCGATTTCGCCCGCGGTTTTTTCTTCCGGAAGGGAATAAACGTCCTCGCCGTAAAATTCAACCGTTCCTCTTGTGGTTCCGTTGGGTTTAAGCTGGGGCTTAAGGCTTTTTAAAAGGGTGGATTTTCCGCAGCCGGAAGGACCGCAAACCACAATAAATTCCCCTTCGTTTACGGTGAAGCTGATGTCGCGGAGGGCTGTTTCGTTGCCGATTGCATAATCGAAGCCGAAATTTTTTACTTTAACTGCTTCCATTTCAAGTCCTCCTTAATCTGAATTACTGCCGGTAAAATTCCAAGCGTTATATACAAAACGTAAATCAATATATCTGTCAAATCAATTTCCGGGAACACCATTGCAGGATAAAATTCCATTGTTCCCCGGCCGCTTATATATGCGAAAATCTCCGCTGCAAAAAGTATCAAAATCAGCGCAAGCATTTTTGCATCCTTTTTTCCAAAACGGAAAATCGAAAAAGTGCTTCGTTTTTGCTGTCCGTAACCTCTTGCGCGCATTGAATCCGCGGTTATAACCGCATCTTCCAGCGCCCAGCTTACAAGAATTGAAAGCACCCTTGCGCCGGAACGTATTCTTTGTTTCACATTTCCGCTTTTCCAGTCAAGACCGATGCTTCTTTGGGAATCGGCGATTATTTTTATCTGTTCAATAAGCCTTGGGATAAGCGAAAGGGTCATCGAAACGATAAGCGCTATTGAAGGAAGTATCCTTCCGAAAATATAGATAAATTTGTCTGAAGTTACAACGGTGTTGTAACAGGTGAACCAGACCACCGCCGCAAACATCATTCCCGCGGAAACAATTCCGTAAACTATCGCTTCAAAAGTGATTGGATTGTCGAAAAGATAAAAAAGAATCGTCGCCCCTCTGTGGTTAAAAAGCGGGTTTGCAAGGGCAATAAAAACAAACATCGGAACACCGAAACCGAGAACGGTTAAAACGCTTTTTTTGCCGTTTATCAAAGCCGCGGAAAAAATTGCGCAGCACAAAGAAACCGCCACAAAAACCGGGTGGATAAAAAGAAGGGTTCCCGCGATCACCGCCGCAAAGTAAATGAAACTTACCCAGGGGTGATAGAGGGAAAGACCCGATTCGGTTTTCATCGATTTCTCTGATGACATTTTTTCCGTTTCCTTCTTTTTTAATTAATGCTGATAAGTGTCGCCGACGTCGTCGCCGAGATCGCAGGTGTAGATTATTTCGATATGGTCGCCGCGCTCAATTTTGTACTGGCCGAGAGAAAAACTTGGGAACCAGCCGTTTACCTGGTACATCCAGCCGGAAAGAGGGCCGCAGTCGAATTCATAAAGATTTGCAACGCCTTCTATATAGGGAACGGTTTTTGTTCCGGTATATTCCATGTGGATTTTGTTTTCACGGACCGCTTCGGCAAAAACATCAAAAACCGTTGCGCCTTCCTCATATTCAAGCTCGAAACTTTCGAGCACAACTCCGTTTTCCGGAAGGATAGAAAGCATTGAATCGGAAAGTTCGCCGCTTTCAATTGCGGTTTTGCAGGTTATACTTATATAACAGATATTTTCATCCGGGCGGTTTTCAAGTTCGACCTTTCCGGATTTCATTGCATTTTCAAGTTCCTGCTGGGTAAGTTCCTGGGTATATCCTTCAAAACCGCTGAAGGAATCGCCGCTTGCGGGAAGATCGTTTTGACACCCCGAAAGAAGAACGCATATTACAAGAATCATTGCAAAAATCTTTTTCATTTTTCAAAATCCTCTCTTTTATGACAATAAAAAAAGCGGCCCCGAAAAAGGACCGCAAGCTTATTAAAAACCGCTTGGTATTCATCCTTTCCCAATGAATTCCCACGCAATATTTTTATGGCAAGTCTTCTGGCTTATGCTTCAGCCGAAAAAAGCTTCCTTCCCGCCAAAAAGGCAGTGGATAAAATGCTTTTTCCGTCGGCAATTACAGCTGAGGGAGCAGCCGCGGATTTTAACCGCGTTCCTTTTTACCGCAAAAATTTGCGGCCATAAAAATCGCTGATATTAAATTTCTAAAAAGCATTATAGACCCTATTCAAAATAAAGTCAACCGGAAAAGCGGATTTTGGAATAACCCCGCAAATTCAGATAACTGTCGGCGCAAGAAAACCGAAAGCCGGAATGTTACGCAAAATTCCGTAAAGAACGGCGATTACAATAAGCGCCCAGACAAATTTCATGGAAATTTTTTCCGAAATTTTATCTCTTCCTAAGCGGATATAGCTGTAAAAAAGCGCGCAGAAATAAACTGCAAGAAACGGAAGAAAAAGGGTGAATATTGCGTTATAGCGCAGCGCCCGGTAAAAATCAAGGTGAAGTATTGAACGCAGCGCCCTTGATGAACCGCAGCCGCTGCAGTAAAAACCGGTTATCTGGTGGAACATACAGGGTATCCCCGCGCCTTCCCCTTCGCCGGTAAAATAGAGATATATAAGAGCGGCGGCGGCAAAAAAAGCCGCCGCCAGGGTTGTAAAAATCCGTTTTTTCATCAATAATAAAGAATTTCTTCGGTAATTCCCGCAGCAATTCCGAGGGCAAAGAGCACGATGTATGCCAGAACAAAGAGAATGCCGAGTCCAAGGCCGATCCAGAAGCTTGTTTTTGCAATTTTGATTTTGGATTCTGCATCCGCAAAATCGCCTTTTTCAAGTGAAATATGTCCGAGGATCGCAAAGATAAGGCTTATAATACCGGTTATCTGGCAGCAGGTGAAAATTTCAACCGCCGAAAGAACGATCCAAAGGACTGTGTTGGGTTTTTCTGCAGGAACAACCGGTTCCGCAGGATATTCCGGCATTACCGGAGGAACATAGGAACCCTGTTCCTGATATTCGCTGTAAGTTTCCTGGTGATATTCGCCCTGAACGGGTTCTTCATAAACGGGCTGCGCAGGTTCTTTATAAAAAGGTTCCTGTTCAACTTTCATTCCGCAGTTTCCGCAGAATACCGAACCTTCGCCAAGTTCTGCTCCGCAATTTTTGCAATTCATAAATTTCGCCTCCTGAAAAACAATTTTATCCTATCAAAGCTATAAGCAATCCGAAAACGAACTCTATAGCTGCGATTATCATGGTTGCAATAAACCATCCTTTTGCTGTTTTAAGATTTTCCTTTGCCTGTTCAATATCTCCGGCGCCAACGTTTCCGCTTGCTTTTGCGGCATAAACCGTTGTTCCGATTCCGCCGATAAGACAGCAGAAAAGCGAGGAAAGAATCCCAAGAATTATCCAGAGAGAGGTGTTCAGCGGTTCTTTATAATCTGCCGGCGCATTTTCATAAAATTCGCCTTTATAGCAGTTTTGCGGTGCTTCGGTTTTTTCTCCGCAGTTCGGACAAAACCATACTCCTTCCGGAATTTCGGTTCCGCATTTAGAACAGTACACCGTTTTTTCCCTCCCTTTTTCCTTTAAAACCAGTATAACAAAAATCAATTTCCAATACAACAGAAAATTCTTTAAGATTTTATTATTTTCTTTTTAAAATTCATTTTTTCTTCATTGTAAAATGGGCGGTTCGATGTTAATATATATTGTAATATATTTTTAAAAGAACGGAGGTGTTTTTTCGCGTGCTCAAAAAAACAGCGTTGGTTGTTCTTGTTATATGTTTTGTTCTTTCCGGCTGCGGAGCGCCGAAAACCCTCGGCTTTGATATTCCAAGGGGTGTCGATTCCTTTGACCCCCAGCTTGCCGGAAGCGACCCGGAACTTATAATAGTCGAAAACTGTTACCAGGGGCTTCTTGATAAGGATGAAAACGGCGGAATTATTCCCGGTGTTGCCGAAAAATGGGAAGTTTCCGAAAACGGGCTTGTTTATACGTTTTATATAAAAGAAGGCCTTCTTTGGAACGACGGCGAAACCCCCGTTACCGCGGATGATTTTCTTTTTGCTTTCCAAAGACTTTTCAGCCCCGAAACTTCGGCCCCTTCCCGAAGCGACTTTTTCAATATAAAAAATGCCGAAGCATATCTTAACGGAAAAGCCCACGAAAACGTTCTCGGAATAAGGACCATCGGCGATTACAAACTTGAAATAACTCTTGAAAGCGCAGATCCGCTTTTTCCGGATCTTCTTACAAACGCCGCGGCAATGCCCTGCAACCGCAAATTTTTTGAAGAAACAAAAGGCCGCTACGGTCTTGGGCTTTCATACACCCTTTTCAACGGAGCATATTACGTCCGCCGTATCAACAACTACAGCTACGTTCTTTCACCCAACGAACACAGCGAAATTGCAAACACCGGGTATGAAAACATCTATCTTTTCGTTAAGGACGACCCGAAAGCAAACGCGGTCAGCCGCCTTCTTGACGAAACGGTTGACTGTTCCGTAATAAATCCTTCCGACAGAAACTATCTTGCAAAAGAAGGATTCAACATTCTTGAAAGCGAAAATACAACATGGGTAATGGCTTTCAACACAAAAAATGCCGTTCTTTCAAACAACAAAATCCGCCGCGCAGTTGCCTATGCCATCGACAAATCTCTTCTTGCGCCGAAAATCGAGGATAACTTCCGGATTGCGGACGCCTATGTTCCCCCTTCCGTAACCCTTAACGGCAATAATTACCGCAACATTGTCGGAGAATCTTTTTCCGGTTTTGAATTCGACCCGGAAATGGCTTCGGATCTTTTCAAGGCGGGCCTTGGCGAACTTGGGCTTACAAAACTCACTTCCCTTACCATAATATGTACGGAAGAATTTATTCCTGCTATGGGCTTTGTTCAAAAAAGCGTTCAGGATAACCTTGCTGTTTTTATAAACCTTATTCCCGTTACGGAAGAAGAACTCGGTTCGGCAATTGCATCCGGAAATTATGACCTTGCACTTGTTCCCCTTACTCCCCAATATGATAACCCGGGCGCAATTTTTTCTTTTTTCACCGATTCGGATAACTTCACCGGTTTTTATCATTCCGATTTCAGCAAGGCGGTAAGCCTTGCAACCCGGGAAGAGGATTATACCGGAATGGCGGAATCTTTTTCCGTCGCGGAACAAATGCTTCTCCAGGCGATGCCCGCTCTTCCCCTTTTTTATGAAACATCATATTTTGCGGTTTCGCCCAATATTTCTGGGCTTGATTATTCCGTATATGGCGGTCACATAACCTTCAGATTCTGCGAATGATATACAAAAACAAGCGGCGGAGCTTTTCCGCCGCTTTTTTGTTTGTTTTGCTTTCAATAAGCGTGTTTGGCCGGGAAACACCTGTCTTTATTTGTGCAATATGACAGTTTTTTTAAAATTGTTTTATTCGGAAGACGAAGCTTTTCGGGCACAAATCCTTCAGAATCATTGACTTTTTTATTGAAATTTAGTATCATTAATTTGAAATATGGGGTATTCCCGTATTTACTAAAAAGAAGTGTAGAAACACTGAAAATGTAAGGAGTGTCACTATGAAAAAACTTCTCGCAATGCTTCTCGCTCTCGTAATGGTTCTCTCTTTCGCAGCATGCGGAACCGAACCCGAAGTTCCGGATGAACCCGAAGTTCCCGAAACTCCCGAAGAGCCCGAAGAACCCGCATTCGAAGCTGTTCATGTAGAACATGCTAACTGGTCCGAAGAAGTCAAAAAAGCTATCAACGATTTCGTTGACATGTATGGTATGGCTTCCGAAAACTATGCCGAAGGCGCATCCTATGTAGTATTCGACTTCGACAACACCACCTCTATCTTCGACGTTGAAGAGCAGCTTGCTGTTTACCAGCTTCAGGTAATGGCATTTGCATTCACCCCCGAAGAAATGCCCGCAATCCTTGCAACCGAACTTGCACAGGATGCAGAAGATTTCCCCGAAGGCCTCAACACCGACCTTACCTCTTATGAATACGGCAACGGTTCTTACCAGGATTGGATTGACGACATCACCGCAGCATATACTTACCTCTATGAAGAATACGGCCCCTTCACTGCTGCAGGTCTTGATGAAGCCGCACAGGCAACCATTCAGGCTGACGCACAGTGGCTTGAATTTGCAACCAAAATGCGTACCATGTATGACCTCGTTTATGACGCAGAGTCCCCTGCAGTTGC
This sequence comes from Oscillospiraceae bacterium, assembly GCA_017435745.1. GTDB lineage: Bacteria > Bacillota > Clostridia > Oscillospirales > Ruminococcaceae > UMGS1668. The sequence goes on along the minus strand of JAFSEN010000044.1, from coordinate 28,648 downwards.
ATATCCTTGGGTACTTTATTGGTTCACCGGCATGACCGAACAGGAAGTTTATGACCTCGCTGCTGCTTCTCACACCCTTTACGGTGCTGTAGAAACTTCCGAAGTTGAATGGGCAACCGCAGGCGAAGGCACCAAAGTTGGCGCTGTTTCCTACACCTGGACTTCCGGTACCGGCGTTTCCGAAAACCTTGTTGAACTCTACAGAGTTCTCGATGCAAACGGCATTGACGTTTGGGTATGCTCCGCATCCGCAATCGATCCTATCCGTGCTGCAATCGATGTTTACGGTCTCCATGACTATGTAACCGGCGTTATCGCAATGTGCAGAACTCTTGAAGACGGCAAATATGTCAACTCCTACGACTATGAAACCGGTTACGGCTGGCTCATCGTCGATGGCGAATGGGTAAAAGACGACGTTGCTCTTGGCGCACAGACCCAGGGCCGCGGCAAAGTTGATGCTATCAACGCTGTAATTTATCCTCGCTACAATGCAGGTCCTCTCGCTGGCTTCATGGATTCCACCGGCGACTACAACTTCTGCACCGAATATGCAAACCTTAAACTCGTTATCAACTTCAACCGTGCATCCCGTAAAGTAACCGACGGCGGCGGCGTTATCGCTGAACTTGCAATTTATCAGAGAGATACTCTCGGATATGACCTTGCAACCGCAAACGCAGCAGGCGATACCTACTACGTACTCCAGGGTCGTGACGAATACGGTCTCCGTGGTCTCCGTCCTTCCGACAAAACCATGAGATACGGCAAAGACGAAGAACTTCTCTTCAGAGAAGACAAAAACGAACAGCAGCTTCAGTACATGATTGACAACAGCATGACCACTGCAGAAGTTATCAACATGTTCGCAGTAAAAACCGCTGAAGAAGATTCCGTTCTCGGATTCAAATACGGTTTCGTTTCTGAATATGCTGGTTACCACAACATCAAATAATTGAACTTATTTGATACATAAAAAGACGGGGCTTTCAGCCCCGTCTTTTTTTATTCTTTCCCTTGAAATTATCCTCTTTAAGCGTTACAATATAATCAGAAAAATATTTGTTTAAAAAGGAGAAAAAGCCATGCAGGAACTTGAATATATGATGCATTTACGTTGCAAACCGGGTGATGTCGGCCGCTATTGCATTATCCCCGGCGATCCGGGAAGGGTTGAATCCATTGCCGCTTATTTCGACGACGCAAAACAGGTTTCCTACAACCGCGAATACAACCTTTGGACCGGATATCTTCTTGGCGAAAAGGTTTCCGTCTGCTCAACGGGAATCGGCGGTCCTTCCGCTTCCATTGCCGTTGAAGAACTTCATAAATGCGGCGCGGATACCTTTATCCGCACAGGTACCTGCGGCGGAATCGACATTAACGTACAGTCCGGCGACATTGTTGTCGCAACCGGCGCAATTCGTTTTGAGCACACTTCTCTTGAATACGCTCCCATCGAATTCCCCGCCGTTGCAGATCTTGATATTACAAACTGCCTTGTAAAAGCCACCAAAAACCTTGGCCTTCCTCTCCATACCGGAATTGTTCAGAACAAGGACAGTTTTTACGGCCAGCATTGTCCGGAAAAATCCCCTGTCTATTATGACCTTCTTCAAAAATGGGAAAGCTGGAAGCGCCTTGGTGTAAAAGCAAGCGAAATGGAATCCGCAGCGGTTTTTGTAGTAGCTTCTGCCCTTGGCTGCCGCGCAGGTTCCTGCTTCCACGTTGTATGGAATCAGGAACGCGAAGCCGCCGGTCTTGACCAGAAAATGAGCGAAGACACCAGCAATTCCGTAAAAGTTGCCGTTGAAGCTCTCAAACTTCTTATTGAAGAAGACAGAAAAAACAAATAAAAAAACCGAAATCCCCGCCTTTCCGGCGGGGATTTTTTCAACAAGTGTTGTTTTGAATAATAATTTCTTCCGTGATAAAATATAATATGGATTAAAACAGAGGGAAGAATTTTTTTGATTTTTTATATAATTCTTTTTGCCAGCGCATATATCGCGCTTTCTGCCGTTACCGTTTATGGTTTTATTGACGGGTGGTATCGGCTTATTCTTGTGGCTTTGGTATTTATAAACGTCTTTTTTATCGGCGTTGCAATATATTTTGCATACTGCGCTTTTCTTTCGCTTTTTGTAAACTTAAACAAACCAATCGAAAAGCAAAACCGATATTATTATCATATTCTTGTCCAAACCGCATTTCTTGCAATTAAAATTTTCCGGGTAAAAATCCATATTTCCGGAAAAGAAAATATTCCGAAAAACGGAAAATTTCTTTTTGTCTGCAACCATATACATTGGCTCGATCCGGCCGTTCCGCTTCTTGTTTTCAGAAAGTTCCACCTTGCGTTCATCAGCAAAAAAGAAACCCATTCCTATCCGGTTGCCGGGCTTTTTTGCATGAGGCCGCCTGTCTTCCAATTGACAGAGAAAACGACCGCGTGGCCCTTAAAACCATCAACAAGGCCGCAGAATTCATTGAAAACGGAATCTGCGCCGTTGGAATTTACCCCGAAGGCTGGGTAAGCAAGACGGGCGAACTCCAGGATTTTCGCCCCGGAGCATTCCGCATAGCCAAAAAAGCAAAATGCCCGGTTGTTGTTGCGCATATAACCGGAACAGACAAAATTTTGAAACTATCCCGAAAAAAACGCAACGTTTATTTTGAAATAAAAGGAATCATCGGCGAAGATTTTGTAAAAGAACACAAAACCATTGAAATAAGCAATCTTGCAAGAGAAATTATGGAAAAATAAGGTCTGCTTTTTTAAAAACAGACCTTATTTTTTTATATTACAAGAGTTTTTATTAAAGCAGGAAAAAGTTTTTTATAAATTCCCTCAAAATCTTCTATCGGAAGAGGATTTTTGCCTTTCCCGATTTCAATTGTGAAACCCGGTCTTTTGAAATTTTCGATATACCAATCCTTAAGCCCGCCGTTTGCCGCCATTCCGAAAGGAAAAGCAATTTTATATCCGGATGCGGCGGCAAATTCTTCCGCAATATCTTTTCCGAGAATCGGCGTGTTTGTTCCGTAATACCAAAAAATCTCCTCCCCCTGGGAATGGAAGGAATAGAGCCTTTTCACATCAAAAGTGCTGCAAAATCCGCAGACCGCCCTTGTTTCCGGTTCCGAAAAAGCCCTTGGTCCGCCGTATTTTCCCGGAGCCGGGCCAAAAATCCCTTGCTTTCGCTCCTGTTCCCTAAGTTTTTCCCAACCTGCGCCAAAATTATGGTTTATGTCAACTCCCCTTGCGTTGGCGTTCCAATGCGAAAAATCGCCTTTTGAAATGCGCTCTATGTGATTTCCGGAGGAAAGGGCACCTTTTTTTCCAAGCAGATTGATTTCCGCTCCATCCGGATTCAAAACCGGAATAACTGCAATTCCCCGTTTTCCGATTGCACTGCAGATGCTTGTTCCGAAAATCTTTTCGCCGTGCTCAAAGGCCGAACAAACCTCATCAAAAAAACGGAGCAAAACAAGAGAAGTCAGCCATTCGCTCCCATGTGTCGCGCCGACAAAAAGCGCAGCGCCCGTTGTTTTCCCGATGGTGAGCACCGGGATTTTTCTTCCGAGCACACTTTTTCCGCAGGAAAAACTTTTTGAGCACGGATGTCTTTTTATAATTTCCCTAATATATTTTTCCATGTTTGCCGCCGTCGGCGGCTTTGTAAATTCCAAAAAAATTCCTCCCCGGCTATTCATTTCTATCTGAATATATGTTAAAATAATTAAAAATAGGCAAAGGAGGCCGCAAAAAATGGTTGTTCCGGAAAAAAAGATTGATTCCGAACTTATTTACGATGGGTGCATATTAAAAGTTGAAAAAGACAGCGTCATGCTCGAAGGTGTCGGAAAATCCGTACGCGAAGTTGTTCGCCACAAAGGCGCTGCAGCAATTCTTGCTGTGGATGAAGAAGGTTTTGCCTATTTTGTTGAACAGTTCCGCTATCCTGTGAACAGGCCTGTTTTTGAAGTTCCGGCAGGAAAAATCGACGAAGGCGAAACGCCTTTTGAATGTGCAAAGCGCGAACTTTTTGAAGAATGCGGTCTTTCCGCGGAAAAATGGACCGAACTTGGGCCAATGCTTTCTTCCCCCGGTTTCTGCGATGAAGTTATCCATCTTTTCCTTGCTGAAAAACTTTCGAACGATTCCCCGAACCCCGACGAGGACGAATTTCTTGATATAATAAAGCTTCCGCTTTGCGAAGTTCTTTCAAGAATCCGCAAAAACCTTGTTCCGGACGCAAAGACCCAGGTTCTTGTTCTTCGTGGCTGCGATATTCTTGGAATACGCTGAAATTAATTTTATTTAAAACCTTCGGAACGCCATCCGGCGTTCCGTTTTTTATGTAAAAAATTTGAAATTTTTATCGAATGAACTTGCAATTTAAAGCATTAAAGCATATAATGTAATATATTATTCCTGATGGGAGGTAAAACTCTATGGCATTTAAAAGTGAATATCTTGCAAAGGTATATGGGGAAATTGAAAAACGCAGCGCAGGGGAAAAAGAATTTCTCCAAGCGGTAAAAGAGGTTTTTGTTTCTCTCGAACCTGTTGTTGAACAAAATCCGAACATTGAAAAATGGGGCATAATGGAAAGAATCGCCGAACCGGAACGCTTTATCCAGTTCAAAGTTGCCTGGGTGGATGATTCCGGAAAAGTTCAGGTAAACCGCGGTTACCGCGTTCAGTTCAACTCCGCAATCGGCCCTTACAAAGGCGGAATCCGCCTTCATCCTTCGGTAAATGCTTCGATAATAAAATTCCTCGGGTTTGAACAAGTCTTTAAAAACAGCCTTACAAGCCTTCCCATGGGCGGCGGCAAAGGCGGCTGCGACTTTGACCCAAGAGGTAAATCCGATCTTGAAATCATGCGTTTCTGCCAAAGTTTCATGACTGAACTTTACCGCCACATCGGCCCGGACACCGACGTTCCCGCAGGAGATATCGGAACCGGCGCAAGAGAAATCGGCTATATGTTCGGCCAGTATAAACGAATCCGCAACGAATGGACCGGAACCCTTACCGGAAAAGGCCTTTCCTACGGCGGAAGCCTTGCAAGAACCGAAGCAACCGGTTTTGGCCTTTGCTATTTCACCAAGGAAATGCTTGCATCCAAGGGCGAAAGCTTTGAAGGAAAACGCGTTATAATTTCCGGTTCCGGCAACGTCGGTACATACGCAAACAAAAAGGCAACCCAGCTTGGCGGAAAAGTTGTGGCGCAAAGCGATGTTTCCGGCTATGTTTATGACGAAAACGGAATCGATTATAAAATCGTTGAAAAAATTTATCAGCACAGGGGTCTTATTTCCGAATATCTCGATTACGTTCCCACCGCAAAATTTGTCGAAGGCCCGAGAAATATGTGGCTTGACGTAAAAGCGGACGTTGTTCTTCCCTGCGCAACCCAGAACGAAATTGATGAGGAAGCGGCAAAAGCAATTATTGCAAACGGCGCAATGGCTCTTGCGGAAGGCGCAAACATGCCCTGCACCCCCGAAGCTATTCAGGTCTATAAAAACGCAGGAATCCTCTATGCTCCCGGAAAAGCCGCAAACGCAGGCGGCGTAGCCACTTCCGGTCTTGAAATGACCCAAAACAGCGAACGCCTCAGCTGGACTTTTGAGGAAGTTGACGCAAAACTCGAAAGCATTATGAAAAATATCTATAAGAGCTGTGTTGACGCCGCAGAAGAATACGGTTTCGGCTATGACCTTGTTGCCGGCGCAAACATTGCCGGTTTCAAAAAAGTTGCCGAAGCAATGATCGCCCAGGGCATTGCATATTGATTAATATTTAAAACAAAAACAGCACACTTCATAATGGAGTGTGCTGTTTTTCAAGTATAAATAATCTACTGTAGGGCGGGGGCTTGCTCCCGCCGTTTTGTTATAGCTTTAGCGAAAATAAAAAATGCGCAGCCGAAGCTGCGCACAAAAAACGCATGGCTCCGATTGCTGCGACACAACTCCAAGCAGATTCATACGAATGCGGAAAAAGAGCATGCATTTTTATCGGAAGATAAAAATACACACCCGTATAAATCCACTATTGAGTTATGTCGCAAGTTTATTTTATCACTAAAAAGACGCAATAACAAGTATAAAACAAAACTTGTTTTTAAATGCACTTAAAAATAAATTTTCTTAAACCGCAAAAAACGGCCCCAAAAAGCCGAAAATGTTGATATTATACAAAAATTCATTTAAAAACTTGTCGATTATTTTCTCTTCCAAAATTTGATAAACATCAACAAAAATTGTAAAATATTGGATATTGTAATGATTCCACACCATGGGCTTTTACATTAAATATTTTCGGAGGATATTTTAATGTGCCTTAAAGAAATCGACCCATTCTACAAAGTTATTTTTAAAAACAAAATGTATGGGATTTTCGGAAAAGAAAAATCTTCCGGAGAAACTGTCCTTATAGAAGGAATTTCGCCGGAAGAAAAAACTGTTTATAAAATTGTCGGGATTCTTAACAAAAACAAAGTTTCGGTTTTTCATGCAAAAGAAGTTGTTCGGGACCTTGTAAACGATTTTTTATATAAATAATCAGATCACCTGATATTTTTCAACCTTATGGAGAATCTTCACATCAACAAGCGCATCAACAAGGGTTCCGTTTTCGGTGAATTCCTCGCTGAAAATCCTGCCGCTTTCGCGGATTTCCGCAGAAATCCCTCCTTCGGAATACGGAATCAAAAGATTCATTCTCACCTGGCTTGGGGGAATCATTTTTGCAAGTTTGCGCAGCATTTCGTCGATTCCGAAACCGGTTGCGGCGGAAATAAGGACGCAGTCCTCGGTGCAGATGGGAAGTTCCCCTTCGATAAGGTCGCATTTGTTGAGAACGTTGAGAACGGGGCTTTTGTCCGCTTTAAGGCTTCGGAGAAGTTCTCTTGTAACCTCGGTCTGGGATTCCGCTTCGCCGGAAGAAACGTCGCAGACGTTGAGCAAAATATCCGCCTGGATAGTTTCCTCAAGGGTGGATTTGAAAGCTTCGACAAGGTGGTGCGGAAGTCTGCGCACAAATCCGACTGTATCCACAAGCATGATGCTTCTTCCGTCCGGAAGTTCAAGGCTTCTTGCGGTTGGGTCAAGGGTTGCAAAAAGCTTGTCTTCCGAAAGAACGCCCGCATTTGTAAGGCGGTTGAGAAGGGTCGATTTCCCGGCATTCGTATAACCGATTATCGCCGCGGTGATAATTCCTTCCTTTTTTCTTCTGGAACGGATAAGTTCCCGGTTTGCCGCAAGTTCCTCGAGCTTGCGCTCAAGGCTTTCTATTCGTCTTCTTATATGCCTGCGGTCGCTTTCAAGTTTCGATTCGCCGGGGCCTCTTGTGCCGATTCCACCGCCCAGACGGGAAAGGTTTTTGCCCATTCCCTCAAGGCGAGGAAGGCGGTATTTATACTGTGCAAGTTCAACCTGCAAACGTCCGGCCCTGGTTTGCGCTCTTGCGGCAAAAATATCAAGAATGAGCATTGTTCGGTCGATAACTCCAAGACCCGTTGCTTCCTCAAGGTTGCGGATATTCGCTGCGGTAAGTTCGTGGTCGAAGATAAGGATATCCGCATCGTTTGCATCTGCAAGTTCTCTTACTTCCTCAAGTTTTCCGCGCCCTATAAGTGTTGCTTTGTCGTAATCTTTTCTTACCTGGATAACTTTTGCAACAACTTCGGCCCCGGCGCTTTTCGCAAGTTCCTCAAGTTCATCTATGGAAACTTGTGCGTCCCAATCGCCGCAATCCGCCGCAACAAGAATTGCCCTTTGGATTTTGTTTTCGTTTTCTATCATTAGGTTCTCCTTAACAAAACACCCGCCGCAAATTTCCGGCGGGTGATTCTTTTCCTTATCTGAGATAGGTGATCATTTCCTCAAGGGGTTTGCGTTGTTTTTTACGGATTTCGGAATCTGCCGGATATCCAATTGCGATAACGAGAGCGATGGATTTCGGGCTCGGGATTCTGAAATTCGCCTTGAGTTTTTCTTCGTTGAAAACTCCGAGAATGCAGGTTCCGAGTCCAAGCTCGGTTGCTTCAAGGCAGAAGTTTTCGATCATCAGGCCGATATCATACTGGCGATAATCGCGTTTTCTTGCTTCGGAATTTGCCGCGGGAATTTCGGCGTGTTCCTGGGTGATAATTACAAAAGCTTTTGCTTCGCCGACCCATTTGTTAACTTTTTCGCCTTTGCAGTATTCTGCGGCAACGGCGACAGCTTCCGGTGCGTGTGCTACGTAAAAATGGTAAGGCTGGGTGTTGCATGCGGAAGGAGCAAGACAGGCGGCGTTGATGCAGGAAACAATTTTTTCCGCCTCAACGGGTTTATCGGAAAAACTTCTGCAGCTCTGGCGCTGCTGCATTACTTTGATAAGTTCAGTCATGGTAAAAAAATCAATCCTTTCGTTTATCGTTACCTTTATATTATAGCTTTAAACAGTACTAATTACAAGAATTTTATACTTTAAGCGAAACCGGTCTTAAAAATCTTGCGTAGTTGTTAACAAGATCCGAATAATAAACAAAACAGGCCGGGCTGTTTTGCGCAAGCAAAAGTTTTTCCGAATCCGTAACAATAAGCGCATGGCTGTATTTGTTTTCCTCTTCACATACATAGGAACCTATATGGACAAGGTCGCCGTTTTCGACCTTGTTAACGTCATAAAACGCAAGGGTTTGCATTCCGCAGCTTTCTCTTTCGGTCCATTCCCAAAAACGGCTTACGCTTGCCCAGATAAGGGTTCCGCCGGGTTTTCCGCAATACCAATTTTTTGTCATGGAACCGTAATTTCTTGCGGTATCTTTTTCTGCTTTGAAACCGGACCAGATACATTGGGAAGCAAAGTTCATGCAATTTCCGTACCAATCACCGACAAAATGGAAAGCGGGGTTTTGTTCTTCGCAATATTCCAAAGCATATTCGGCCGCTTTTTCGCCGTTATATGTTCTTCCGAATTTCTGTTCCGGAAGAACGATATCTCCGCCCCTTTTAAATTCTTCCGCAAGAAGTTTTTCCATTTCTTCTTTTTCCATAAGCGTTACCGGAAGGTCGTTTTGAAATTTTCCTTCGGAACCCGGAAAATAGTGATAAGCGATTTTATAAACGCCTTCTTCAAAAGTAAGCACCATAGAATGTTGGGAATTTGCGGCAAAAATCGGGGGATATGCTTTTCCAGCCTCTCCGTTTATTACAAAATGAAGAACCTTTGCGCCTTCGCCGAAATCGGAAATATCCACATAATCCATGCGCTGGTCGTCAAGTTCTTTTTCTTTGATGTATTCTATAACAAACGGAAAACGCTCGGTTTCAACATAGCAATAATCGTTTTCTTCAATAATGTTTCTGCGCATTGAAAGAAGGGTGCTCCAGTTCTGGACGTTTACCATCATTTCGTGGTCGGCATCTATAACTTCGGAAATATCCACCGGAAGCATTTCTATATACGAATCATAAAGCGCGCTGAAATAGTTAAAAACCGCCATCTGGGGTATTGTACATTTCGGAAAATCATATTCGGTTTCCGTCTTTTCCGTTTCATTCGGAACCTGTTCGGGAACGGAAGGTTCTTCAATCTCCGATTCGGATATGTCGTTTCCGGAAGATTGATTTGCGGGAACACAGCCGAAAAGAAGCATTAAGGCAAGAAAAACAGCAGCAATTTTCAAGTTTTTTCCTCCGTTTTTTACAAAATTATGCTTTTACTATTATATTCAATAACACATATTTTGTAAATGATAGTATAATAAAGAAACAAAAAAACCTGCGCGTTTCACGCACAGGTTTTTTTATTTATCCGTATTAAGCATTTTCCTAAGTTTAAGTTCGTTTGCTTCTTCGTCCATAAACGAAATTCCAAGAAGCATTCCGTCCTTATCGAAAACAGCTATGTTCCCGGAAATTCCGCCCCAGCCTCTTTTCTGAAGTTCAAGTGGAACTCCGCTTCGGTAAAGTCTTTTATCGAAATCATCAAGAACAAGCTTCGGAAGGCTTTCGTAAAGTCTTTCGATGGGAATAAGGTGTTCTTCAAAAGTTCCGGCTTTCATCATCTCTTCAATTTCAGAAATTGTGAAACATTCGGAAATATCGAAACCCGCCGCCATTGTTCTTTCAAGAGCGCTCATCGAAGCGCCGCACCCGAGTTTTTCGCCCATATCGTTGATAAGTGTGCGGATAAAAGTTCCCTTTCCGCAGGAAACTTTTATTTTTGCGGTCTGAGCATGCTCATCAAATTCAAGAAGATTTATGCCATAAACTTCAATCTCTTTTTGAGCACGCTCCACAACTTTGCCTTCTCTTGCAAGGTCGTAAAGGGGTCTTCCGCCAACTTTTACGGCGGAATACATTGGCGGAAGCTGCAGCTGTTTTCCAACAAAACCGGAGATTACCTTTTCAAATTCGCTTTCAGTAACCCGGCTTTCTGTTTCTTTGAGCACGCGCCCGGTGGTATCCTGGGTATCGGTCACGATTCCGAATTTTATATCCGCAACATAAGTTTTGTCTTCATTGGGAAGAATGTCGCAGCATTTTGTAGCTCCGCCAAAGAAAAGCGGAAGAACACCCGTTGCCATCGGGTCAAGTGTTCCGGAATGGCCGATTTTTCTGGTTTTTGTAACGCCCCGAAGTTTTCCGATAACATCGAAGGAAGTGAAGCCCGCCGGTTTTTTTACCGGAAGAATGCCGCTCATTCCATTACCTCCCCAAGGGCTTCGGCAACAATTTTGAGCACGGTTTTCTTTGCAGTTTCAAGGTCGCCTTCAACAAAGCACCCTGCGGCGCAGCGGTGACCGCCGCCGCCGAGTTTTCCGCAAATTGCGGAAGCATCGATTTCTTCCCCGGTGCGGACGGAAATTTTATAACCGTTGTCACGGAAACGGAGAGTAAGGCCGATTTCCACCCCTTCAATTTCCCTTGTCATTGCGGGAACGCCTTCCAGTTCGGAGTCAAGAACTCCAGTTCTTTCGATCATCTCTTTCGTCAGGGAAATAACCGCGCAGCGATTGCCGAAATAAAGTTCCGTTCCGTTAAGAACTTCCCTTTCAATGGCTATTCTTGAGAAAGATTTTACCTCGAACATTGCGCGGTTTATCATTACAAAATCGCAGCCCGCTTTGAACATCCTTCCGGCAACCGCATGGGTGTGCCCGGTGGTATTGGAATATCGGAAACATCCGGTATCGGTGGAAACGCCGGTATAGATGCAGTCCGCAATTATTTTGGTAAGTTCCGCTTCCTCAAAACCATAGCAGATGTCTTCGATTACCTCGCAGCATGCTGCTGCAGTATCGCGTACGAGCCAGTTTTTTGCATAGTGCTTATTGGAACCGTGGTGGTCGATACAAAGATCGACCTTTCCCCTATATTCGTTAAGATTTTCGCCGAAAAGCTGTTCGTCGGCGATATCAACGGCAACAACAGCTTTCGGTTCAAAATCTTCCGGTTCATATTCCAGGAGCAGGTATGAAAACTGCTTTGGAAAACCGTCGTGGCAAACAATTCTGCTTCGTTTTCCAAGCTGTTTAAGAATATAATGCAAAGCAAAACCGCTTCCAAGGGTGTCGCCGTCCGGGTTGCGGTGGCAAAGAATCACAATATCGTCCATTCCCCGAAGAATTTCGCAGCATTGCTGAACATTAATTTCCATTTTAAAACCTCTCCTTTCCTTTAAAATATTATTCTTCCCCGATTTCGCGAAGAATCTTCTGGATTCCTGCGCTGTATTCGATGGAATCGTCCGCAATGAAATGGAATTCCGGAACTTTGCGAAGTTCAAGCCTCATCATCATTTCGTGACGGACAAAACCTCCGGCTTTTGTAAGAACTTTAACCGCTTCTTTTGCTTTTTCAAAACCATCGAGGGAGCTTATATAGACCTTGCAATGGGAAAGATCGTTGGTAAGTTCAATGCGTACAACGCTGATCATTCCGCCGGAAATGCGCGGGTCTTTCATGCTGCGGAGGATATCCATAAGCTCGCGGCGGATATCCTCGCTTGTTCTGTTAAGTTTAAATCCTGCCATATTTCCTCCGGTTTAGTTATCGCGATATTCTTCAACGATATAAGCTTCGAAAATGTCGCCCTCTTTAATATCGTTGAATTTTGTAAGAGCCATACCGCATTCATAGCCGGAAGCAACTTCTTTAACGTCGTCTTTGAAACGTTTAAGGCTGTCAAGTTTGTCGTCGGCAATGATGATACCGTCACGGACAACGCGGATATTTGCGTTTCTGGTGATTTTGCCTTCAAGAACATAGCAGCCTGCAACGGTACCGACGTTGGAAATTTTATAAACCTGGCGGATCTCTGCGCGGCCGAGATCAACATCGCGGTATTTGGGAGAAAGCATACCTTTCATTGCGGATTCGATCTCTTCGATTGCGTCGTAGATGATTCTGTAAAGGCGGATATCAACGCCTTCGCGCTCTGCGGTATCTCTTGCAGTGGTGTCGGGACGAACGTTGAAACCGACGATAATTGCGTTGGAAACCTGGGCAAGCATTACGTCGGATTCGTTTACTGCGCCAACCGCGCCGTGGATAACTCTTACGCGGACTTCCTCGTTGGAGATTTTTTCAAGGGATTGGCGAACTGCTTCGACAGAACCCTGAACGTCCGCTTTGACGATGATAGGAAGTTCCTTAATCTCGCCTTCGGCGATCTGGCTGAAGAGGTTGTCAAGGGTAACTTTCTGATACTGTTTAAATGCTTCCTGTTTTGCTTCATATTCACGCTGTTCAACAAGTTCGCGTGCAAGTTTTTCATCGGAAACCGCGTTGAACTGGTCGCCGCCGGTGGGAACGGAATCAAGACCGGTGATTTCAACAGGGATGGAAGGACCTGCTTCGGTAATTCTGTTGCCTTTGTCGTCAATCATAACGCGGACTTTACCTACGGAAGTTCCTGCGATAACAACGTCGCCGGTATGGAGAGTACCGTTCTGAACGAGCATGGTTGCAACAGGGCCGCGGCCTTTATCGAGTCTGGATTCGATAACGGTACCTTTTGCCATTCTGTCGGGGTTTGCTTTAAGTTCGCGGACTTCCGCAACAAGGGTAATCATTTCGAGAAGAGTATCGATGTTTTCACCGGTTTTTGCGGAAACAGGAACACAGATTACGTCGCCGCCCCATTCTTCCGGAACAAGGCCGTATTCGGTAAGGCCCTGCATAACTTTATCCGGGTTTGCGGTGGGTTTATCGATTTTGTTGATAGCAACGATTATGGAAACTTCCGCTGCTTTTGCGTGGTTGATTGCTTCAACAGTCTGGGGCATAATACCGTCGTCTGCCGCAACAACAAGAATTGCAATATCGGTGCAAAGTGCGCCGCGGGCACGCATTGCGGTAAATGCTTCGTGTCCGGGGGTATCAAGGAAGGTGATGGAGCTTCCGCTTTCGGTGGTAACTCTGTATGCGCCGAGGTGCTGGGTAATACCGCCTGCTTCGCCGGAAGCAACGTGAGCGCTTCTGATATAGTCGAGGATAGAAGTTTTGCCGTGGTCAACGTGACCCATTACGCAGACAACAGGGTCGCGGGTGATAAGATTTGCTGCATCGTCCTCGCTGTCGTCGATAAGGCGGTCTTCGATTGTGACAACAACTTCGTGTTCAACTTTTGCGCCGATATCCATTGCGATAAGCGCTGCGGTATCATAGTCGATAACTTCGTTTACGGAAACCATCATGCCCTGGAGCATAAGACGTTTTATAATTTCGGAAGAAGCAATTTTAAGTTTGAGAGCAAGGTCGCCGACGGTGATTTCATCGGGAAGGGTGATTTCAAGTTTCTGGCGGCGCTGGCGCTCCATTTCGAGTTTCTTGAGTTTTTCCTGTTCCTGCTCGTGTTTGCTCTTCTTGGGTTTGCCCTGCTGTTTGCTCTTCTGGTTAAGTTTCTGCTTGCTTACATAGCTGTCGCTCATGGAAGAAGCGGGCGCAATCTGTTCGTATTTGTCGTTATATTTATCAAGATCAACGGAAACCGCGCTCATATCTACATGAGCAACACCCGCTGCAAGTTTTTCTGCCGGGGGCTGGTTTGCGGGTCTGGGTTTGCGCTCAACAGGCTTTTTGGGTTCATGGCGGTGGCTGTTATCCTCTTTGTCTTTATCAAAGCCAAAGTTTCCGCCGCCGAAACGGTCGTTTTTGTTGAAGTTCGGTTTGTCGCCGAAACGGTCATTTTTCTGGAATCCGGGTTTGTCGCCGAATTTACGGTCACCCTGGGGTTTGTCGCCGAATTTGCGGTCACCCTGGGGTTTGTCGCCGAATTTACGGTCGCCCTGGGGTTTATCGCCGAATTTGCGGTCGCCCTGGGGTTTATCGCCAAATTTACGGTCGCCCTGGGGTTTATCGCCAAATTTACGGTCGCCCTGAGGTTTATCGCCGAATTTGCGGTCGCCCTGGGGTTTATCGCCAAATTTGCGGTCGCCATTCTGGGGACGGTCGGAACGCTGGTCATTTCTTTTGTCGTTCTGGCGGTTGTCGCGGTTTTCGGCGGGTTTGCGTTCCGCGGGTTTCTGTTCGGTTTTCTGAACAGGTTTTTCAGCCGGTTTTTCCTCTGCTTTGGGTGCAGGTTTGGGTTCCGGTCTCTTTTCTTCTTTTACAGCAGGTTTTTCTTCCGCTTTGGGTGCGGGTTTTTCTGCGGGTTTCTTTTCTTCTTTTACTTCGGGTTTTGCTTCAGCTTTGGGCTCTTCCTTTTTCTGTTTGGGCTGTCCGGCCATAGCAAAATAGGGTGCAAAGCTTGTTACTTCGTTCTTTTTTGTATAATGTTCAAAAACGTAGTTAAGTTCTTCTTCAGTAAGTGCGGTCTGGGCCTTTTTTGCCGGGAATTTTTCTCCAAGAACATCAAGGATATCTTTCACCGGTTCTTTAAGGTCTTTTGCAAGGTCCGCCGCTTTATATTTAGTATTTTCGTTCATCTATGAAATTCCTCCAAACTTGTTCATGCTTTGTGCATACCGCTTTCCAGCAGCTCTTTGATTTTTTTTGAAAAGCCGCTGTCGCAAACGGAAAACACACCAACACGTTTTGCAACGGCATAACCGATTTCATCCATCGTAAGGGGTAAAATCAAAACTTCGGTTCCGTTTTCTTCCGCAATTCTTTTAATATTTCTTGCGGTTCTTTCGGAACAATCGCTTGAAAGAAGGACTTTGTCAGCCGTTCCTTTCCTTATGGCATCTGCGGTCATATCAAAACCGAAAACCAGTTTTCCTGCTTTTCTTGCAAGACCGAGAAAACCCAAAAGTCTGTCATTCGGCATCTTCTTCAAGCTCCTTTTCAAGCGCATCATAAACTTCTTCCGGAATCTCGGTTTCAAAAACTCTTTCGATTCTTCTTGTTTTACGCGCCTTTTTAAGACATTCCGGATTCGGGCAGACATAAGCGCCTCTTCCCGGGCTTCTTCCGGTTTTATCAAGTGAAATAATTCCTTCCGGGCTTTTTACAACTCTTATAAGTTCGCGTTTCGGCTTTTTTTCACCGCAGCCGGTGCACATTCTTTCCGGTATTTTTTTCATAAAAAGGCTTCCTCCTTCCGGAAAAATATTTTTTTAATTATTCGTCTTCGCCCCAAAATCCGCTTTCGGGTTTAATATCGATTTTCCAACCGGTAAGTCTTGCGGCAAGACGCGCGTTCTGGCCTTTGTTGCCGATTGCAAGGGAAAGCTGTTCATCCGGAACTTTTACCTTGCAGGCTTTGCTGCCTTCGGGGTCAACTTCAACGGAAACAACTTTTGCGGGGGAAAGAGCGGCGGCAATAAATTCTGCCGGGTCTTCGGAATATTGAACAACGTCGATTTTTTCGCCGCCGAGTTCATCAACGATTTTTGCAACTCGTGCGCCGCGGGTACCGATGCAGGCGCCTACTGCATCAACGTCGGGGTCTTTGCTCCAAACTGCAAGTTTGGTTCTGGAACCTGCTTCGCGGGAAACAGCTTTGATTTCAACGGTGCCTTCGTAAATTTCGGGAACTTCAATTTCGAAAAGGCGTTTTACAAGGCCGGGATGGGTTCTTGAAATCATAACTTTGGGGCCGCGTTCGGAAGCGGTTACTTCAACAACATAAACTTTGGTTCTTTCGCCGTCCTGGAAAACTTCTCCGGGGATCTGTTCGGATTTGAGAAGGAAAGCTTCGTTGTGGTCAATTTCAAGGGTAACGCTTCCGCGAACGGGGTCGGTACCGATAACGGTTGCGGTGATGATTTCGTGCTCGCGGCTCTGGAATTCTTTAAGTACCTGGCCTCTTTCCGCTTCGCGGATGCCCTGTTTGATAACGTGTTTTGCGGTCTGTGCTGCAATTCTGCCGAATTCCTTGGTTTCAAGCGGAATGTCAACAACTTCGCCAAGCTGAGCTTTTTTGCTGTATTTTACTGCTTTGTCAAGGAGGATCTGGTTTGCGGGGTCTTCGACTTCTTCAACAACAAGTTTTCTGATTGCAACATCAAAAGTTCTGGTTTGGGGGTCGATGATAACTTTTACGTCCTCGGTTCCGACATAGTCACGGCGAATAGCTATTGCGATTGCGTTTTCAATTTTTTCGCAAAGGTATTCAACGGAAATGCCTTTTTCTTTTTCAAGAAGCGCGAGCGCTTCAAAAAACTCTGCGTTCATTTTTTATAATTCCTCCTCAGTCATCGCTGTTAAAATCGTAATAAAGTTTTATAAATGCGGTATCCGCTTTGTTGAAAACCATCTCTGTTCCGTCTTCGAAGGAAGCGGTTATGACCCCGTCTTTGATGTCATCAAGCTGGAGAAGAAATTCTCTCTGGTTATATCCTTCGGGGGCGCGGATGAATTTTACTGTTGCAAGATAGCCGAGATAGCGTTTTACATGTTCTTCGGTTATAAGTTTTCTTTCAATTCCGGGGGAAGAAACTTCGAGAACATAGTTTTTTTCAATGGGGTCCGCTTCGTCAAGAATGGGATCCATTGCGCGGCTGAAATTTTCACAATCTTCGATTGTAAGGCCTTCCTTATCAATAAAAAAGCGCAGGTACCACTCTGTGCCCTCTTTTTCAAAACGGACGTCCCAAAGTTCAACGCCGATTTGTTCCGCAACGGGAAGGGCAAGTTCAGTGCAGGTCTGCGCGGTATTTTTCTTTTTTTCTGCCAAAAAAACACCTCCAAAAATTTTTCCGTTAAACAGAAAGGAGCGGGTTTTTTGTTCCCACTCCTTCATACTACAATATTACCTTAATAATATTAACATAACAAAATCAAAAATGCAAGTGTTTTAAAAAAATAAAATCACGTTTTTCTTTATTTTAAGCGATTATTTCCATCAAAAACCACAAAACGAGCAGATGCGCCGGATAGAACCAATAATAAAGCGCTTTTATCTTTTTGTTATAAAGTCCCTGTTTTCCCCGGTAAAGCCAGATCGGTATAAGCGAAAGGATTGCAAATCCTTGGCGCGGAAGAAAAATTTCATTCCCGGCAATTTCGATTATATAGCTGAATCCTCCGATAACTTCAAAGTTGATGAACCAAAGAAGCACCGCCTGGGCAAGGAAACAATAAAACTTTCTTTCCCTGAAAAAATAAAAAACAAGCACCATGAAGATCCCCGCATAGTGGTAATCGCAAAAACTTAAAAGTCCGGCAAAAAATCCAATTGCAACAGTTCCCGCCGCGGTAAGAAATCTTATGTAAAGTTTTTTGTCCTTTACTTTTTCGTTTATCCACATAAGCCCGAAGCCTATGAGAAAAGTCCACAGAACGTTTTGGTGGAACGGGTAAAATAAACTTCCGGAAAGTACAAGGTTGAAAGGAATTTCCGAAACAAGCGCAAAAAAGAACATTCTCTTTGCGTATTTTTTAAGATTTTTTGTTTTGCAAAAGCCTTCCACGGTCATGAATGCAAAAATCGGAAAAGCGATTCTTCCGATATCAGTAAGCCAATCGTTCCCCGGAACGATTGTTACCCAAAGATGGTCGCAAAGCATAAGCGCCATTGCAAGGATATGGAGATGGAAAGAGGTTAATTCAAATTTAAGCTTTTTCATTTTTTATACCTCAACACTCCGCTTTCCTCTTCCGGGTCCCAAAGAATGGCTTCTCCTTTTTCAAGGCTTTTTTTAACGTTTATAAGCCTCTGGTTTCTTGAACCCCGGAAAAGTATGTTAAGCGATTTTTCTTCAAGAATAAATTTCCCGTCAATAAGAAGATCCGTTACAAAAAGAAGTTCCTTCCAACCGGGTTTTCCCTCTTCAATTCCGTAAAGTATCTGTTCAAATGTATATCCGGAATATGTGGTGATATGAAGTCCCTTTTTCTTTATTTCTCCGCCCAGTTCCGCAAAAGCTTCTGCCTGAAAAAAAGGTTCTCCGCCGGAAAAGGTAACCCCTTGTAAAAGAGGGTTTTGTTCAATTGCTTTAAGGATATTTTCCGGGTGGCTGATATATCCGCCGTTCGGGTCATGGGTTTCGGGGTTGTGGCAGCCTTTGCAGTGGTGTGGGCATCCCTGGCCGAAAATCGTCATTCGGATTCCCGGACCATCAACGATGGATTCCCTCATAACCCCCGCAAGGCGCAAAGTTTTCATTTCCATTTTTTCTCTCCGTTAAATAATACCGAAAACCCGAACGCAAAAATGCGTCCGGGTTTTTGTTCTGTTATCAGATTTCTTCTGCCTGGGTCTGGATGGAATGTTTTACACGGTCTTCAACTTCCGCGCGTTTTGCGTTGTTGAAGTTATCAAGAGTTCCGACAAGATAACCGGTGATTCGGCGGATTCTTTCAAAATGTTCGCCGTCTTCTTCTTTTCTTCCGCATTTAGGACATTCGTCGCCGATTATTCCGGTGAATCCGCATTCCGGGTCGCGGTCAACGGGATGGTTGACGCTTCCGTAGCCTACTCCGGATTCCTTCATGCAGCGGATTACCTGTTCGAAAGCATCCAGGTTCTGGAGCGGGTCGCCGTCAAGCTCGATATAGGTGATGTGGCCTGCGTTGGTAAGTGCATGGTAAGGAGCCTCTCTTTTGATTTTATCAAAAGCGGAAATGGAATAATAAACCGGAACATGGAAGGAGTTAGTATAGTAATCGCGGTCGGTAACGCCGGGGATTTTTCCGAATTTTGCGGCGTCCATACGGACAAATCTTCCGGAAAGGCCTTCCGCAGGAGTTGCAAGAAGGGAGAAGTTAAGGCCGTATTTTTCGCTTGCCTCGTCCATTCTCTTTCTCATGAAAGCGATGATTTCAAGGCCGAGGTTCTGGGATTCCCTGCTTTCGCCGTGATGGAAACCGGTAAGAGCCTTAAGGCATTCCGCAAGTCCGATAAAGCCGACGGAAAGAGTTCCGTGTTTAAGAACTTCGCCCACTTCGTCGTCTTCGCCGAGTTTTTCGGAATCGATCCAGATTCCCTGTCCCATAAGGAAGGGATAGTTGCGGACCTTTTTCTTTTTCTGAATCTCAAATCTTTCGAGAAGCTGTTCGATTACAAGGGTGATCTTGCTGTCAAGCTGGTCGAAGAAAAGATCGATGTTGTGGTTGGAAAGGATCGCAAGGCGCGGAAGGTTGATTGAAGTGAAGGAAAGGTTTCCGCGTCCGGTTACAATTTCTCTTTCCGGGTCATAAACGTTTCCGATAACCCTTGTGCGGCATCCCATATATGCAATTTCGGTTTCCGGATGTCCTTCTTTATAATATTGGAGGTTATAGGGAGCATCGATGAAGGAGAAGTTCGGGAAAAGGCGCTTTGCGCTTACGCGGCAGGCGAGTTTGAAAAGATCGTAGTTGGGGTCGCCGGGGTTATAGTTGATTCCTTCTTTGACTTTAAAAATATGGATCGGGAAAATGGGGGTTTCGCCGTTGCCAAGACCCGCTTCGGTTGCAAGAAGGACATTTTTAATAACAAGTCTGCCTTCGGGGCTGGTGTCGGTTCCGTAGTTGATGGAGCTGAAGGGAACCTGTGCGCCCGCTCTGGAATGCATGGTGTTGAGGTTGTGAACAAGAGCTTCCATCGCCTGGAAGGTTGCGCGGTCAATTTCTTTTTCCGCTCTGCGGAAAGCAAATTCCTGGGCTTTAACAGCAATTTCTTCGCCGTATTTTTCTTTAAGGATTTCGAGTTCGGCGGCTTTATAAACTTCGCCGTCCTCAAGTTTCGGCCATTCGCCGCATTCTTCGATTGCTTTGTTCAGGATATCTTTTGCAACGCAGTCGCCGCATTCTTCATTTGCAAGAAGTTCAAGGGCTCTTCCGAGGTTCTGGCAGTAGATTTTTTTATAGGATTTTGCAACGCCGGGAGCCATTCCGTAATCGAAGTTCGGGATGCTCTGGCCGCCGTGCTGGTCGTTCTGGTTAGACTGGATTGCAATGCATGCAAGAGCGGCATAGCTTGCTATATCCTGGGGTTCGCGAAGATGGCCGTGGCCGGTATCGAAACCGTTTTTGAAAAGTTTAAGGATATCTATCTGGCAGCAAGTTGTGGTAAGGGTAAGAAAATCCAGGTCGTGGATATGGATATCGCCGTCATGGTGTGCCTGGGCATGGCGGGGGTTGAGGATATACATTTCATAGAACTGTTTTGCCGCTTCGCTTCCGTATTTGAGCATTGTACCCATGGCGGTATCGCCGTTTATGTTTGCGTTTTCGCGTTTAACGTCGTTTTCCTTTGCAGACTGGAAGGTAAGGTTTTCCATGGTCTTCATAAGGCGGGTGTTCATTTCGCGGATTTTATTGCGGTTTGCGCGGTAAAGAATAAAGCTTTTTGCGGTGCGGGCATGTCCGGTTTCGATAAGCATTTTTTCAACAACGTCCTGAACATGTTCAACATGGGGCGTTTCGATATGTTCCTTATTCTCTACATAATCAACAACAGCAAGAGCAATGGACATTGCTTCTTCATAGTCGCTTCCTCCGTTTGCTTTTGCGGCCATAAAAATAGCGTTTGCAATTTTGTCGATGTTGAAATCGGCAATTCTTCCGTCGCGTTTTACTATTGTTTTAATCATATAAAAAAACCTCCCCGGGTGAATTCACTTTTAATAAAGTTCTATTCAATATTATAAGTTAACCGGCCGCAAAGGTCAATTGTAGGATTTGTAGAATTAAGGGTCCGTTTTTGTCAAAATATTTTTTCCGTTTTCCCTTGACAAAAGTTTTTAATTATGCGCAGTTTTTACATTCTTCACCGTAAAAACAAAAAAGGGGACTTTAGTCCCCCTTTTTCAAAAGTTGAAACTTTACGATTTCCGGCAAGGCCGTATGTGTAAGTTTTACAATAACTTGTGGTGGATATAAAGCAAGCCCCTCAAAAGAGAGGCTTCACAGCGAATAAGTTGTAAATTTATATCTTTATTAAATTATTGTATGAAAATTAAATTATTAATTATTATTTATTCCTTAATATACAAACAGAGCAAATAATAATAACATAGTGTATTATATAAATAATTTTAAATGAATTTTGAGGGATAATGTTCTGTGTGCTTAATACAAACAATAGGCAGACAAGAAAAACCAATATAAAATGCATCCAATAAATTAGAAAATAAGTTTTTATAACATTATTTTTTGCTTTATTATATAAAAAACATAACGTATATTTTTCAAAAAGAGTTTTATCTTTTATTTCCTGTCTAAATCTGTGTTTGTTAAAATTACTAGCAAGCTCACTACGCATAAATAAAGATACAACAAGGTCCAATAAAAGAGTACATGCAATAAAAACGAGGTTTCTAATCCATGGATTGGTGAAATAGGTTATTCCATTTTCAGTATACACTCAAAACACCTCCTCGAAAAGGAACGCAAAGATTGTTTGTGTTCTTTTTATTCGGATTGTCGCCGTATATCATATTGGCAACATTCCAATGGGTGTCCTGCCGTGCGAATCCGCAGGGCAGAAATATCCCAATTAAAATATATCCTCTTTCATGCAAAAAAACAAGCTATTTAAACAAAAAAAGGGGACTTTCGTCCCCTTTTTTCAGCAAATCAGTCGCAGCTGCAATAATGTTTTGCAAGGCCGCCTTCGGAAGTTTCGCGGTAACGGCTTTTAATATCTTTTCCGGTTTCGTACATGGTTTTTACAACCGTATCGAAGGAAATTTTTCTCGTATGGGTAAGGAAATTTGCAAGAGAAATGGCGTTTATGGAACGCATTGCCGCAACGGCGTTGCGCTCGATGCAGGGAATCTGAACAAGCCCGTCGATTGGGTCGCAGGTAAGCCCGAGCATATGCTCCATTGAAACTTCCGCCGCATATTCGATCTGGTCAAGGCTCATTCCGCAAATTTCCGCAAGCGCCGCGGAAGCCATGCAGCAGGCTGTTCCGATTTCAGCCTGGCATCCGCATTCCGCGCCGGAAATGGAAGCGTTTGTTTTGATAAGGTTTCCGATAATTCCGCCGGTGGCAAGGCCATGGAGGATATCCATATCGGAAATTTTGCGTTTTTTCTGCCAGTAATAAAGCACCGCAGGCATAACCCCTGCCGCTCCGCAGGTTGGAGCGGTTACAACCGTTCCGTTGCTGGCGTTCTGTTCGCCGACCGCAAAAGCATAGGAACAAACGATTCGGTTTTCCTTTGTTTCAGCGCTTTCGTCCATGTGGTACTGGTTATAAAGAAAAGCCGCTTTGCGCTGAACGCCCAATCCGCCGGCAAGAACTCCTTCGGATTTAAGGCCTTCCTTGATGGTTTTTTTCATCTGGAGCCATACTTCTTCAAGATAATCCCAGATATGGGGGCCTTCCATGCGCTCGACATATTCCCAGATGCGGATCTCATGTTCCCGGCAATATTCGGCAATTTCCTCGAAGCTGTCCTCATAATAAACTTCCGGAGGGGCGACGTAATCCGTTCCCTCAACGGCAATTTCGCCGCCGCCGATGGAATAGACGCGGATTTTATCAACCTCTTCGCCGTTTTTATATGCGTGCATATCCATTGCGTTTGGGTGATAAAAGCTGTTTTCGTCCGCTTCAAAATCGAAGATTATCTCCGAAGGGACCGGCGCAAAAGTCTGGCGCAGAACCGCATCGGTCATATGGCCTTTGCCGGTTTTTGCAAGGGAACCGTAAAGCGTTACGGAAAAACCTTCCGCTTCCGGGTTTTTTCCCTTGAAATAAAGCGCGGC
Source organism: Oscillospiraceae bacterium (assembly GCA_017435745.1). Taxonomy (GTDB): domain Bacteria; phylum Bacillota; class Clostridia; order Oscillospirales; family Ruminococcaceae; genus UMGS1668. The sequence goes on along the minus strand of JAFSEN010000044.1, from coordinate 5,548 downwards.
TCTTTCCGGGCCGATTGTATGGGAACTGGAAGGGCCTCTTCCTATCCTGTAAAGATTGGTTAAACTTTTCATAGTAACCCTTCTTTTGTTTTATTTGTTCTCCTTGCGGAAATAAAGAACTCCGAAAGTTCCGGGGCCGCAATGTCCGGTAATGGTGCTTCCGGCCTGGTTTACAATAACTGTACGGAATTTATGGCATTTTTTAACTTCCTTCTCGATTTCCTTGAGAAGTTTTGCGTCAACTCCGGCCCAGGTGATGAAGATGATATCGGTTTCGATATTGTCGTTTCCTTCAAGTCTGTCGCGAACATATTCAAGAGCGCATTTTTCATAGGCTCCGCGGTATTTTTTGCCCACTTTCATGGAACCATCCACAACTTCGATGCAGGGTTTGAGTTTAAGAAGGTTTGCGCCAAGGGCGGCAACGCTGCTGCATCTTCCGCCTTTATGAAGGAATTCAAGCTGGTTGAGAATAAAGCTTGCGTCAACTCTTGTTTTTGCTTCGGCAATATGTTTTGCAATTACTTCGGCGCTTTCGCCTTTTGCGGCAAGTTCCGCAGCAAGAACAACCTGGAGTCCGATTCCGGAAGAAAGGTTTGCGGAATCTATGGACCAGACATGTCCGAGTTCAACCGCGGCGATGCATGCGTTCTGGTAGCAGGCGGACATTGTGGAGCTTATGGTGAAATGGATGATATCGTATCCTTTTTCGATCCAGGGGGTGAAAGCTTCGGTATATTCGAGAACGGAAACAGCGGAAGTTTTCGGAAGCCCCTTTGTTTCGTCATAGAATTTATAGATATCGTCTGCGGAAACTTCGATTCCGTCCTTATATGTGTTTTCTCCGAGAGTTATGGAAAGGGGAAGAACTTCTATATCGTATTTTTCAATGAGCTCCTGCGGAAGATCCGCGGTGCTGTCGCTTATGATTTTAATAGGTCTCATAATATCTGTTTTGCCTCCTTTTCTGTTAAAGTATATTCCTACAGTTTATTATTATACAACATTTTTTAAAAGCTGAAAAGTACCTGATATTTAATTTTTGGCCAAAATAAGTTCAATATTCCTTGAAAAAAGCCTTCGTTTGGGAATATAATAGGATTATAACGAAAACGAAAGGCAGAAAAACTTTTATGCATGACGAACTTACCGCCAACGATATAAAGAAAATGCAGGAAGAACTTGAATACCGCAAGCTTGTTCTTCGCCCGCAGATTCTTGACGACGTAAAAACCGCCCGAGGATTCGGCGATCTTTCCGAAAACTTTGAATATAAAGAAGCAAAAAGGGCAAAGGGCCGCAACGACAGCCGTATCCGCTATCTTGAGGCTATGATAAAAACCGCGGTCATAATCGACGGAAGCGCCGAAGAAGGAGTTGTGGGGCTTTTTGACAAAGTTACCGTATATATTCCCGAAGACGACGCGGAGGAATCTTACCAGATTGTCACCGAAGTGCGCTATGACGTTTCCGCAGGATTTGTAAGCAAGGAATCCCCTTTTGGAAAAGCGGTTTTCGGCAAAAAGCTCGGCGAAACCTGCACCGTTCAGGTGAACGGCGATTACAGTTATGACGTTATCATAAAATCCATAGAAAAAATGGGCGACGACGATACCGCGCCTCTTGCAAGTTATTAAAAAAAAGCTTCCGTGCTCAAACTTGAGCACGGAAGCTTTTTTGTTACATTTCTTTGAGCACGGTTGCAAAATTTGTGATGCTTTCGGGGATTATTTTTTCAAAAACTTTAAAAGAAGGGTCGGTTTTTGCGATTTTTATAATCGAATTGACAATAAGCTTATCCATTCCTTTGATCTTATCCCCGGGAAGTTCCCCGCCGAATGTATCGATCACCGCCGCGTGGTCCATAAATTCCTCGCTGAAATTTTTGGTTATCGCATCGGAAACTTTATCCGCAAGGCAGGAACAGATAAAAAGGCCGAACTTTGTTCCAAAAAGTTCTTCCTTATGTTTCTGAAGATAGGCGGAAATTTTTTTGTCGATAACTCCCATTCTTACATAGGAACCTATTGCGACACATTCGTAATCGGAAATTTCCGGAATATTTTCTGAAATTTCAAAAAGGTCGCAGCTGTCTGCGCCGATGTTTGCCGCAAGAAGCGCCGCGCATTTTTTTGTTGTTCCGGTTTTTGATGAATAAATTATCAATGTTTTCAAAAAGCAACCGCCGCCTTCCTCCGGAAAATAACATATAGATATAATATCACATAAATGTTCTCTTTGCAAAGACAAATCTCAAGCGATTTTTTGTGCAAAAACGCAAAAAGCGCCCCGTTTTTTGTGCTTCTGTGTGATATTGTATTACATTGTAAAAAGTGTTATAATTATTTCAACAAAAGAACGGAATTTTGTACAGAAAGGCGGCGACTGCTGAAAAATGAAGAAAAAAATCCAAAGCGGCCGGCTGACCGCCGTTTTTGTTGCGGTATGCTGGATGGCATACAGCTTTTCTTACATAGGAAGACTCAATTTTTCCGCCTCCATGGCGGAAATGACAAATTCGGGAATTTTGCTTAAATCCGAAGCGGGCGCCGTTACCACAGGTTTTTTCATCTGCTACGGTCTTGGCCAATTCCTCAGCGGATGGCTCGGCGACAAAGTTCCGCCGCGCTATCTTGTTTTCACCGGGCTCACCTGTTCCTCGCTTATAAACTTTGCCATAAGCTTTGCTCCCCCCGTTGCGGTTATGACCGTTCTCTGGAGCGCGAACGGACTTTCCCAAGCTTTGCTCTGGGCGCCAATCTGCCGAATTGTTTCCGACAGAGTTCATACATCAAGGCGGCAGAAAGCCTGCACCGCCCTTGCCACAACAATGGCCGGCGGCACACTTTTTGCATACATCCTTTCGGCTCTGCTTATAAGCGCAAAGGGTTGGAGCGCTTCGTTCATCTGCGGTTCTGTCTGCACCTTCGGTGCGGCTTTGGTCTGGATAATCGTAACCACAAAAATTGAAAAGGATACGGAGAAAAACGGCGTTGCCGAAGAAATTCCCGTCCGTATAAACGAAGAGGGCGAATCTGTTCCCCATGACGAAATTCCGAGCAATTTTATAAAACTTCTTGCCGTTTCCGGTCTTATGACCCTTGCGGTGGCTTCCGGAGTTCAGGGCATTCTCAAGGACTGTATGTCCACATGGGTTCCGACTTTCATAAGCGATATGTTCGAGATGAATTCCGTTGTTTCCATTCTTACCGGAACGCTTCTTCCGGTTTTCGGACTTTTCGGCCCATACCTTGCAAACTATATAATGGCAAGGACAAGGGACGAACTTTCTTCCCTTTTTATTCTTTTTGTAATTTCCTCCGCCGCTCTTTCAATGCTTGCGCTTTTCGGACAATTTTCAATCGTTGTTTCAATCGTTGCCCTTGCGGTTACCTATGCCTGTTCCCTTGGACAGAATATGTTTATCGTCGGCACAATCCCAATGTATTTCCACAACGTCGGAAAAGTTTCGATGATAACCGGAACGCTTAACGCCATTGCCAATTTAAGCACCGCAATAATGAGCTGGGTCACGGGCATTCTTGTTGATGCTGCCGGCTGGGGAATCGTTATGACAGTCTGGCTTGTTCTTTCGGCTGTGGCGGCTGTGGCGGTTGTTTTTTCCCGCCGCCGCTGGAACAAATTCAGACGAAACCTTTTCTGATAAATTTGGCAAAAAATTTAAAATTAATCTTGACAGAACGATTTTCGTATGGTATTATATCAAATGCGGCGAAAAACCGCATTTTCTGCGTTGCTAGCTCAGTTGGATAGAGTGACTGACTACGAATCAGTAGGCCAGGGGTTCGAGTCCCTTGCAGCGCACCATAAAAAGGACACCTAACGGTGTCCTTTTTTGTTTGTAAAAAAAGACTCGAACCCCCGAATGGGACGATGGCGTTAAAAAAACGATTCTGTGAATCGTTTTCAGCCCGAGAGATTTGCGAGTGTAAACGAAGCGGAACACGCTTTTTTCCGGCAAAGTTTTTTTCAAAATACGCAAGTGCCGAGCAAATCATTAAGGTTTTGCGAAGCAAAAACTTATTCGAGTCCTTTGCAGCGCACCATAAAAGACCGAAACGACTTTTGTTGTTTCGGTCTTTTTGTTTTGTAAAAAAAGTGGGATTTTTTGCCTGTTTTGTTGTAGGGAACGGTCTTGACCGTTCCGTTTTATCAAAAAAAACAAGGTGCATTTCGGTTTTCCGAAATGCACCTTTTGTTTTATTATTAGATTTCGATAAGTTCATATTCCGCGGTTCCGAAACCGAGCTCGAGAGCTGCTTCGATGGTGTGAACGCCGTTGCGGCTTTCGATTCTTTCAATAAGGTGGTCGCGACCGGGATCATCGGAAGCATAAACAAGGTCAAGACAGGCTCTGTCAATGGCGATAGGATCAAGGCTGCAAAGAATTCCGATATCTTTCATGCAGGGGTCTTCCGCAACAGCGCAGCAATCGCAATCAACGGACATGTTTTTCATAACGTTGATATACGCGGCTTTTCCGCCGAAATATTTTACAACGGAGGAAGCAGCGTCGGCCATGGATTCAAGGAAGGAATCATGGTCGGAACTCCAGATTTCTTCCGGAACGCCGGCGCCGTGGATATATGCTTTTCCGAAAGAAGAAGCAACGCCTATTGAAAGCTGTTTAAGCGCGCCGCCGTAGCCGCCCATAGGATGACCTTTAAAATGGGAAAGAACGAGGAGAGAATCATAATTCACGATGTTCTTGCCCACAAAGTTCTTTTTGATAACTTTTCCTTCCGGAATCGGAAGTTCAAAGTCCGGGCCTTCGGCATCGAGAAGATCAACCGGGAAATATTTGTTCCAGCCGTGTTCCTCAATGGTTTTAAGGTGTTTTTCGGTGGTGTTGCGGGTTCCTTCATAAGCGGTGTTGCATTCCGTAACGGTTCCGCCGATTTTTTCGATAAGTTCTTTCCAAAATTCCGGATGAAGAAAATTTTGGTTTCCGGTTTCGCCGGAATGGACTTTTACCGCAACTTTTCCCGGAAGTTCCGGAGAAAGCGCTTCATAAACTTTCATAAGACCTTCGGGGCTTATATCGCGGGTGAAATAAACTTTTGCTTTTTCCATTGGGGGCACCTCGTTTTTATTATGATTATGGGTTAATCTTAACACTTTAACAAAGTTTTGGCAATATAAAAACCTCCCTTGTTAAAGGGAGGTGCCGCCGAAGGCGGCGGAGGGATTCTTTATGTGCAGACTGCCTATTTATAAAACCGGGCAGATATGTCCGTACGAATTTTCGGTTACCAAAGGCGAAGTTTTTTCTTAATGCATTCTCCATCAACAAACAGATAATTTTTGGTATCTTCCGTAAGTCCCACCGCAAACAGATGTCCATCAAGATGTGCAGAAAGTTCATGGGCATTTTCCAGAATCTTTTCGTATTCGTCATAAACAAAACCATCAATAACAAGTTCATTTACTCTGCCTACCCTTCGGTAGCATACATGATGTCCTGCCGTGTCGGTTTCCAAAAAAATACGCTCTTTTACATTCGTTTCCGCAGGTCTTAAATAATTAC
>JAFSEN010000043.1 GCA_017435745.1 Oscillospiraceae bacterium | reverse complement strand
AGCCATTCTTCCGCTTCGTGCTTTGTGTTGAATCCGCGTTTTGTGGATTTCTTTCTGTTTCCCTGCCAGTCGGTATAACGGTACTGAATATACCATTTTCCGGTGGTGGGATCCCTTTTTGCTGCCATAGAATCACCTCCTTATGAATTGTTGCAGCCGTAGTACTTTTCGTGGAAGTATGCTTTCGGAACTTTTCCGGCCACAATGATGTAGCCTTTCTTTTTGAGTTCTTTGTTCATTTCCCGCATAATCTTATAGGTTGTGCTGACGGAAAGTCCAAGCATCTCCGCAACTTCGTTTACGTCGTAATAAAGCTTTTCAGAAGTGCTCATTCGATTCACCTCCTTTCGGTGTTTATTTTAGTGTTGCGAGCTCGCTACACAATTATATTGTAGCGACTTCGCAACATTTTGTCAATTATATTTTTTAATGTTTACAAATATTTAATTTTTTCAAAAGTATGGATTTTTGATGTGCGGTGTGGTAAAATAGTAGCGAAGTGACTACAAAAGGAAGGGCTTGTTGTTATGACCATAGGGGAAAGGATTAAGTTTTTCAGAAAATCGAGAGGAATAACACAATCACAACTTGCAAAACTTTCGGGTGTGCATCCGGTTTCTGTAAGAAAATATGAAACAAATAAGATGGTTCCGCAGCCCGAACAAATCAGAAGAATTGCTGACGCTCTGGCTGTAAGTTATTACGCCATAGCCGGAACAGAAAGCCTTGGAACGCTCGAAACGAACGGTGACCTTGTAGGTTTTATAATTATGCTTTGTAAAAGCGGTATTATTGAATTCATCGGTGAAAAGGACGAAAGGAACAGATTTGACCCCGAAACCGCAAGAATTAGAATAAATCCAATAATCAGCGGACATTTTTCTGCATTTGATAAAGACGAAAAAATTGAAGCCAAAGAGCTTACCTTTAAGCTTGAATATGCAAGCGAATGGGAAGATCTTGTACATTGGGCGAGCATTTATTTTGACTGCATGGAAACTGTTGATAAATATAAAGACCGCGAAAATGAACCTGCCATTAAAGCCGTAAATGATGAAATAAGACAGGGATTTGAACTCATCGAAATGAAAATACAAAACTCCAATATTCTTCTTGATACGACCGATGGTCTGAAAATCAAAATCAATCCTAACTACAATTTATAAAAAACAAAAAACACCCCAAATAATGGGGTGTTGTACTCAAAATGCACTCAAAGGCAAAAAAATAACCCCGGAAACCTTGATTTTACAAGGCTTCCGGGGATTTTTCATATTATTCCCACTCGATAGTTCCGGTGGGCTTCGGCGTGAGATCGTAAAGGACTCTGTTAACGCCTTCAACTTCGGTGATGATGCGGTTTGTAACTTTGTGAAGAACTTCATAAGGAATTTCTTCAATGGTTGCGGACATGGCGTCTTTGGTGTTGACTGCGCGGATAATTGCGGGCCAACCTTCATAACGGCTTTCGTCTTTTACGCCGACGCTCTTGATGTCGGGAATGATAATGAAATACTGCCAAACTTTTTCGGCAAGACCGTTGAGAGCAAATTCTTCGCGGAGAATTGCGTCTGCTTCGCGGAGAGCAGCAAGACGATCACGGGTGATTGCGCCAAGGCAGCGAACGCCAAGACCGGGACCCGGGAACGGCTGACGATAGACCATTCCGTGGGGAAGACCAAGGGCTTCGCCAACTACGCGGACTTCATCTTTAAAGAGGAGTTTAATGGGTTCAACAAGTTCAAAATTAAGATCTTCGGGAAGGCCGCCGACGTTGTGGTGGCTCTTAACGGCTTTTTTGCCTTCTGCGGCTTTAATGCTTTCAAGAATATCGGGATAGATGGTTCCCTGTGCAAGGAACTCCACGCCTTCAAGTTTGCGTGCTTCGTCCGCAAAAACTTCGATAAATTCTTTTCCGATGATTTTTCTCTTTCTTTCCGGTTCGGAAACGCCCGCAAGAAGATCGAGGAAACGGTCGGTTGCATCAACATAGATAAGGTTTGCGTCAAGCTGGTTTTTGAAAACTTCGATTACGTTTTCGGATTCGTTTTTGCGCATAAGGCCATGGTTGACGTGTACGCAGATAAGCTGTTTTCCGATTGCTTTGATGAGAAGGGCAGCAACAACAGAAGAATCAACACCGCCGGAAAGGGCAAGAAGAACCTTTTTTTCGCCGACCTGTGCGCGGATTTCGGCAATCTGCTCTTCGATGAATTTTTCGGCAAGTTCTACGGTGGTGATGCGTTCCATATTTTCGGGACGAACATTGCTGGACATGGAAATTCCTCCTATTTTATATAGAGTAGTGATAAAGCACTTTAACAGAATTATTATACTCGCATAGCGTTCCGTCTGCAATATTTTTAGAAAAAAAACAAAAGATTTTTATCTTGCAGCGTTGACAAAATAACGCATAATATGGTTTAATCTATTTAAAGAAATTTTTAAATAGTTTGGAACGGGGGGATTTTTTTGGCGGTAAACGAAGTTCTTTCCGCTCTTGCGGACGAAACAAGAAGAAAAATCCTTAAAAAGCTTCGGGAAGGAAAAATAAATTCCGGCGATCTGGCTGTTTTTCTGAATCTTTCGCCCCAGGCGCTTTCATATCATCTTTCAAAGCTTAAAAAAGCCGGCCTTATCTATGAAACAAAAAACAAAAATTTTATATTTTACGAATTGAATCTTACTGTTCTTGATGAGGCAATTCTTTGGATAAACACGCTGAAAGGAGATAAAACCGATGAATAAGAAAAAAATTCTCTATTTTGCTCTTATGTTTCTTCCGCTTTTGATAACCGTTATTGCGCTTCCGTTTCTTCCGGAACAGATTCCCGCGCATTATAATTTTGCCGGGGAAGTTGACCGGATCGGAAGTAAATTTGAAATGCTTATTTTTCCGCTTTGCACAATAGGAATGGGTTCTTTTATGCTTTGGATGGCAAAAATTGCCGCAAAACAGGAGGAAAACGGAAACAACAACGAGAAAATTGTTTTTTATACCGGAATGGGAATTTCTGTTTGGTTCACCGTAATATTTTGTCATTCCCTTTTTAAGGCTTTTCAATTCAAATCTGCGATGAGCTATTCCTTTGAAGCGGACATAAACCAGCTTGTCTGCATTCTTCTTGGAATAGGTCTTGTTGTAACCGGAAATTTTATGCCGAAACTCCGGAATAACGGAATTATAGGGCTCAGGACTCCCTGGAGCATGAAGAACGACATAACTTGGAAAAAATGCCAGCTTTTCGGCGGAATTTCTTTTATTATCTGCGGCGCCGTTATGATAGCTTTGGGGATTTTTATGGAAGGTTATACCGCAATGTGCGCTGCCCTTGGGCTTTTGATTGTTGATACGATAATCTGCGTTATTTACAGCTATAAAATTGCGAAAAAATATTAAAAACAGACGCAATGTTTTCCAAAATTCGGTGTGTATATAGGTGAAAAGGATTTTTTTACATACCGGAAAGGAGGAAACTTTTTTTGAAAGATGAAGATATAATCGGCCTTTTTTGGAAAAGGGACGAAACCGCAATTTCGGAAACTTCCGAAAAATACGGTCCATATTGCCGAAAAATCGCAGAGAACATTCTTTTTAATCCGGAAGATGAGGAAGAATGTCTTAACGATACCTGGCTTTGCGCATGGAAAACAATTCCGCCGAAAAGACCAAACCGCCTTTCGACCTATCTCGGAAAAATAACGAGAAACCTTGCGCTCAATCTTTTCAGAAAGAAAAAGACGGAAAAACGCGGCGGAGGACAGACGGAACTTGTTCTTTCGGAACTTTCGGAATGTATTTCCTCGCCGGAAAACGTTGAAACTTCCGTCGAGGAAAAGGAACTTGTTTCCGCCGTTGAAAAATTTCTTCGGAAACAGGCGGAAGAAAAACGGAATATTTTTATCCGCCGATACTGGCACCTTTGTTCCATAAATGAAATTGCAAAAATTTACGGAATAAGCGAAAGCAAAACCGCTTCGGTCCTTTTCAGAATGAGAAACGAACTCAAAAATTTTCTTGAAAAGGAGGGCGCGGCATTATGAAAAACGAAATTCTTCTTGATGCAATCGGAAAAATTGATGAGGAGCTTGTTTTCGCTGCGGAAAAAGGCAAAAAGAAAAAGTTTCCGTTTATAAAATGGGCAGCGGCCGCTGCCATATTCGCGGTTATAATTTTCGGCGCGGAAGTCAAACCGATTGAACATAATTCGCTCGTTCAATCGGAACAATTTATAAAAATCGAAGGCTTTGAAAACGTTGTATATGGTCCGATTTCAGGCGATGAGCGAAAGGAATTCGGAATCCTCGGCGAAGATGAAATTGCTCTTACGGAAGAAAACCGCTATAAAATCACCGAAAAGGATATCGGTGAATTTATGGGAACGGTTGTTGAAGGCGAAGAGGATATCATCGGAAGCAGGGTTTATCACTTCACGAAATATCCGGATTCCGACAAAATATGCATAATCGAAACGCCCGAAGGCTTTGAATTTTATGTGGGATATATTCCGGTTCAGCTTGAAACCGGCGAAAGTTCCGATTCGGTTTTTGAAATTTTCGGTTTCCCGGAAAGCCTTGAAAAAATGGAAGTGCGCTATTCCTGGGGAAAAACGGTTTTTGAAATAAACGGGAAAGAACGGGAGCGGGTTTTTGGAATCCTTTCCGGAAAGGAAAACCTCGGTTCTGAAGAACAGGACCGAAGAATTGCAAAGCTTTTCTTCGAAGCTTACGGAAACGAGGATTATGTTTTCGATGAAACCGAAGGAAAATGCATCGAAAAGGTAAAAGGCCCGGTTTCATATATTGACCAAAACGGCGAAAAAGTTTCCGGCGGTTCGCCTTCGGTTCTTGCAAGAAAACTTTTCCGTAAAAAAAGCTGTTCGATAATTCTTGTTTCCGAAAACGGTTTTGAACTTTATATAAGTTATAACCCGGCTGTTGAAATGTTTTGGGCAAGGGGATATTTTTCTCTTTCGGAAACCGAAACGGAAACACTTAACAAAATTTTTAAACTTGAATAAAAAAACGACCTGCTGATTTGTAATCAGCAGGTCTTTCTTTTACAGCAAAATTAAATTTCAACAATTTCGCCTTTCTGGCCGGAAATTCCGGCTGCGTTTGCTTCGTCGGTGTCGATATGCATTGCAAGGGCGGAAGTGGGGGTAACTCTTACGAGAACGTCACCGAAGATTGTTTTGCGTTCCGGAGAATTGATTTTTACGCTTACAATCTGTTTATCTTTAACGCCAAGTCTTTCTGCGTCTTCCGGAAGCATGTGGATATGGCGCATTGCAACGATTGCGCCTTCGGTAAGTTCAACTTCGCCGCAGGGTCCAACAATTTTGCAGGGTGCGGAACCTGCAAGGTCGCCGCTTTCGCGGATGGGTGCGGTAAGGCCGATTGAACGGGCGTCGGTAAGAGAAAGTTCAACCTGGGTCTGGGGTCTTGTGGGTCCAAGAATGGTAACGCCGGAAATGGTGCGTTTCGGGCCGACAACGTCAACTTTGTCAAAAGTTGCAAACTGCCCCGGCTGGGAAAGGTCTTTTCTGAATTTAAGTTCATATCCTTTGCCGAAAAGGGTTTCAAGGTCTGCGGCAGAAAGGTGAACATGGCGTGCGGAAGTTTCTACAATAAAAGTTTTGCTCATTTTTTCCTCCAAATGGTATTATTACCGCAACATTATACAATAAGTTTTGGAATAAAACAAGGAAAAAAGCCGTTTTTTGTTAAAAAACGGCTTTTTTTAGGCTTTATTGTTTTGCCCAGATTATAAAAAGTATTACCGAAATCACAAAATTCCCAACTCCCATAATAAATCCAACGTTTCCTATGGAACAGAATCCGACAACCGCCGCCGCAAAAAATATAATCGAAGCCGCAAGATAAAGGGGAGATTTTGTTTCAATCCTCGGATTTTTATAATAAAGAACGGCGGAAATTATTCCCGCAAGCAGAAAAATCGTTCCGGCGACCCAATAGACAATATCCAGATCCGAAAGGGCGATTATATAAAGAAGCGCCGCCATTCCGAGAAGCCCGAAAACATAGATTATAAAAAGCGGATTTTTCTTTTTGCTTTCGGTTTTTTCCGTTTTCGGTTCCTGTTTAGAAAAAATTTCTTCAATTTCGTCCCGCAAAAGATAATCCGCAGAAACGGAAAAAATATTGCTTATTTGCAAAAGATTAGGCGAATCCGGCATTGTTTCGCCGCTTTCCCAGCGGGAAACAGCCTGGCGCGAAACGCCGAGTTTTTCCGCAAGTTCCTCTTGAGAAAAATTGTTTTGCTTCCTGAGTTCCAGAAGTTTTTCGCCGAAAGTCATAAAAAAAACCGCCTCCTTCTTCTGAAACAATTCTAACAAAAAGCGGCCTTTGCCGCAATAACTTTTGCGTAACAAAGGCCGCAACTTTATGTAACATCGGCGGTTTATCCGATTTTTGCTCCTCCCCATTCAACCGCAACGAATCCTTCCCGCTCCGGAGAAGAAAGTTCCTGGGGTTCGATTTCGATAAATTCATCAAGGGGCTTCCAGGCCATGAAAACTCTGATAAGCGTATCCGGCTTCGGAACTATTTCAAGCTTTGCGGTTTCGGTATAAGCTTCGCCCTGGAAAGAAATTAAATTATATTCGTTTTCCTGCATCCTCGGAAGCCAATATATTATAAATTCGTTTGCTTCTTTCGAAGAAAGACCGAGTTTCGGAAGCACCGTTTCAAGAAACTCCGCAGTTTCATCTCCCGGAACGCAGAAGCCTTTTTCAAAATCATATTCCGCACCGGAAATTCCTTCCCAGAAAAGACAGTAATATTCCCTTCCGTTTTCATCGAAAAGGGTTCCGTCCGGCTTTGCGAAAACTTTCCAGCCGCCGTTATATTCCGGATAGGTAGCGGTAAGTTTTCCGGAAAAATCGAGATTTACGGAAACTTCCGTTTCTTTTTCCGGATAAAGATATATAACCGGTTTTTCTTCAACTGGTTCATCATAAAGCACATTGTTGTCTTTTTCTCCGCAGGCGGAAAACAGAAGCAATACTGCCGCTAAAACAAAAAAATATTTTTTCACGGAAAAAACACTCCCTTCAAAATAATAGTGCTGAAAAAACGGATTTTTGTTGCAAAAAAGGGCGGAAAAATTTCCGCCCGCTGTTTTACTGTTTATACATACTGGGATAAGCCGGTTCAAGGGCTGTTCCGCCGGTGTAATCCTCATAAACCGTCGCAAGGATATTTTTGAGAATCTCGAAGGAACGGCGGCTTCCGATTCCGATAACGTCGATATCCGCGTTGAAAACCTTGTCGTTTTTTACGGCGGATTTTTTCTTATAAAGATCGCTGGTTTCAAGGTCGATAAGGTGGATGTCGGTGTTGACAAAGATTATTTCCGGGTCAAAATCCTTCCAGTTTTCCTCCGGGAAAACATAGCCGGTGCAGCTTTGTGCATAGTTGATGATTCCGGCGGCGGAAAGAATTTCGCTTTCCATGGTGTCCCCGGTTATCATCATGTAATCAAGTGCGCGGATAAATGCGGCAGATTTTTTCTCCCCGGTATATGCAAGGGAAGAAAGGGCGGAATCGTATTCCGCAACGTAGCTTTCGCCAAAAGGAATTCCATCAACGGCGCCGCCGAAGAAAAGCGCAATTTCCTTATAAAGAGCCCGGAGCTCATCAAGATTTTCCGGCGCTTCGATGTTGATTACGGTTATGTTCATCTGCTGGATCTCGATGAGAAGGCTTTCCTCATAAGCGGAAAAAGTGAGGATATATTCCGGGGCGGCTTCTTTTATCGCTTCCATATCCGGAATACGGACAGAACCGATTATCGGTTTCGGTTCGGAAATTTCAAAACCGCAAAATTCCGGAAGAGCGCAGATTTTTTCGGAAAGGCCCATGTCATAAATATATTCCGCAAGAGCGGGCGAAGCCACCGCAACTTTTTCCGGCTGCGCTTTAATTTCGGTTCCGAAAGCGGAAACGGGCCAGTTTGGGTCAACGGGTTCAAGAATTTCCGGTTCTTCCTCCTCCGGGGGTTCCGGTTCGGTATTATCCGTAATTATTTCATAAACCATTTCGCCGAATTTTGAAATGTCATCCATGATATCACAGCCGCTTAAAATAAGTGAAAAAAGCAAGGCAAAAACTACCGCAAAAAATCTGATTTTTTTCAAAACGAATACCTCCGTAAAAGCGGGAAAATACAATAATCTATCATAATATTATAATAAAAGCGGCTTCTTGTCAATTTAAGGCGGAGTTTTTTTGCCGAAATGGAATAAAAGAATATTGATTTGCGAAGGATTATGTTATAAACTGTATTTGTAAAAGCATATCCTTTTTGAAGGAGGAAGTTAAAAAAATGTTCCCGATCAGCATGATTACCGGAGATCCCCTTTGGAATTCCCTTCCTGCAGCAAAAATTATAAATTATCCTCTTGAAAAAGCAGATTATAGACCCTATGCCCAGGCGAGGCTTTGTATTTCCAACGACGATTTTTATATCCAGCTTCTTGCTTTCGAAGTTTCGCCGGAGGAAAAAAGCGTTGTTGGCGCGGCAATTGCACCTTTTTCGGAAGAAGACGGCGGGAAACGCTATTTTTGGCTTTCCACAAACCGTTCCGGAATAATGGTCTGCAAATATATTGACGAAACTTCCGGAACCGAAACCGATATTTCAAAAAACATTTCCGTAAGGATTTATACCGGAGAGGACGAACAGGGCGTTTATTGGTGCGCAAATTTTACAATTCCCCTTTCGCTTCTTGAAAAACTTTTCGGAAAAAGCTATCTTGTTCCGGGGGACAAAATGAAAGGCAATTTTTATAAACTCTGCGATGGGGAAAGACCCCATTACGGAAGTTTTTATCCCGCGGATTTTGCCGCAACCAACCCCCTTGGAAGCAGCTTTTTCGGAGATTTCGAGCTCGCGCTCTATTGATCGGAGGAAAAACAATGCCGAGATTTTTTGTCGAAAACGTTGAAAACGATATTATAGAAATAACCGGGGACGACGCAAGACATATTGCCCTTTCCCTTCGGATGAAAAACGGCGAACATCTTGTTCTTTGCGACGGAAAGGGAAGAGAAGCGGAAGCCGTTATCCGCGAGGCTTTTCCCGAAAGCGTTGTGCTCGATATAATCGAAAGAAAAAATTCCGCCGCAGAACCGGAAACAGAGGTTGTTCTTTACCAGGCTCTTCCGAAATTTGATAAGCTTGAATACATAGTTCAAAAATCCGTTGAGCTGGGCGTTTCAAAAATAGTTCCGGTGCTGACTTCAAGATGTATTTCCCGCCCGGACGAAAAGACAATGAAGAAAAAACTCGAACGTCTCCGTAAAATTTCCGACGAAGCCGCAAAGCAAAGCGGGCGCGGAAAACTTCCGGAAGTGGGCGAGCTGCTGAGTTTTAAAAACGCGGTGCTCGAAATGGAAAAAGCCGAAACGCCGATTTTCTTTTTTGAGCACGCACAATATCCTCTTAAAGAAATAATGGAAAAAAGAACCGGAGGAAAAATCGCCATGATGGTCGGTTCGGAAGGCGGTTTTTCCGATGAAGAGGCCGCTTTTGCCGCCGAGCACGGCGCGCTTATCGCTTCCCTCGGTCCGCGCATCTTAAGATGTGAAACAGCCCCGGTTGCGGCACTTTCAGCAATAATGTATGCCGCCGGAGAAATGGAGATAAAATGAAAACCAAAAGGATATTTGCCGCAATTTTTGCAATAATGCTTCTTTTGAGCACGGGATGTTCGGAAGAACCCGCAGCACCGGAAATTCCGATAAAGAACGAAACGGTTATAATCGACCCGGTCGTTCCGGAAGAACCGGAGGAAAGTTCTTCTTCCGAAAGCGTTTTGGAATCCGAACCGGAACCGGAAATGCCCGTTGTTCCGGAAAGTTCCTCCTCCGAAGAAGTCCATTCTTCGGAATCCAAGGAACAGATCGTTCCAACCCCAAGGGATAAATCTCTTCTTATTCTTGTAAACCCCTGGAACTATATTCCGGAAGATTATTCCGTTGCGCTTGAAACGGTCCAGGGAAAATATAAACTTGACGCAAAAGCGGCGGAAAGCGCAAGAAATCTTGTTGCGGCTGCGGCAGAAGCGGGTTTTAATATGCAGCTTTGTTCCGCATACCGCACCGTTGAAAAATCCGCCGAACTTTACCGCAACAAGGTCAACCAATATCTCGGTTACGGATATTCGGAAGAAGACGCAAAAATTGAAGCGGCAAAATGGGTTGCCCCTCCGGGAACAAGCGAACACCACACCGGGCTTGCAATGGATCTTGTTTCTTCCGATTACTGGAATTATTACAGCGACCTTGAACACGATTATGAAAAATTCGATTCTTTTAAATGGCTTTATGAACATTGCGACGAATTTGGATTTATTCTCAGATATCCCAAGGACAAACAGGATATAACCGGAATCACCTATGAACCCTGGCATTACCGCTATGTGGGAATCGAAGCCGCAACATATATTATGGAACACAAAATCTGCCTTGAAGAATATCTTGAAATTATCGGGTAAATAAAAAAACCGCCGCAAGGCGGTTTTTTTGTCCCAAAAAAGCCGATGTAAAAGACTTTTGATAGCGAAAAAACTTCTTTTCGGCTAAAATCAAAAGCAAAGGAGGAATGCCGCTTTATGGAAATCGGAAAACAAATTAAAAAATACCGCTCGGAACTTTCGCTTTCTCAGGAAGAATTTGCAGATAAAATCTTCGTTACCCGACAAACTGTTTCCAACTGGGAAAACGACAAAAGCTATCCGGATATAAACAGCCTTGTTTTAATGGCGAAAGTTTTCGGCGTTTCTCTCGATCTTTTGGTAAAAGGAGATATTGAGAAAATGCAGGAAGAAATCAAAAAAGAGGATATTGAATATTTTAACAAAGCGAACCGCCGGCTTACCCTTGCCTACATCTGGGCTTTATTCATGCTTGTTCCACTGCTGAAACTTTTTGGGATCTGGGGCGCAGTTATTTACGGAATTGTTTTCATCCTTGGATTTGCTGAAGCGATAAAAGTTGAAAAGCAGAAAAAGAAATTCGATATCCAGTCATATAAAGAAATAAACGCCTTTATGGAAGGAAAGCGTCTTGATGAAATTGAAAAAGAGCGGGAAAAGGCAAAACGGCCTTATCAGAAAATCCTGATTGCAATGGGCTGCGCCGCCGCGGCTTTTCTTTTAACCTATCTTATGGCGGTGATTTTTAAACTTTAAACGGCGGGAGCAAGCCCCCGCCCTGCAATATTTTCCCGGAATTAAACAAAAAAGCTCACCGCAAAGCGGTGAGCTTTTTTATTACACCGGGCAAATTGGGAGCTTTGCCCTTTTCGGCTAATTAAGGAATCAGCAATAGTTTTCCATCGGGAAAGTAAGATATTTGATTTCGTCGAGCTGATCAACGGTTACAACGCCTGCAGGAGCATTGAGAACGTCGGGGATGCGGTTTACGATAGTTGCGCAGGTGTGTTCAACGGTTGCGGGTTTAACAACGTGGAATTCAACGTTGGGTTCGCCGGTGATTTTCCAATCGCACATATCGCCGTCGTCGGGTCCGTAAACTTTACCGATGCACTGGGTTTCGATAACCGGTCCCTGAAAGGTTTCGGTGGTAACTACTGCTGCCATACCGATGCAGTTGCCTTTGGGGATAACTTTTCCCATAGTTTCGGAATAAAGGTCGGAATCATAGAAATAAGGAACGCATTTCTGGGTGTTGGATTTAACGGTCCAGCCGAATTTGGAAGCAAGGGATTCGTTGGAAGACCAAACGTAGGAAGGTTCGAGAACTTCCGGATGAGCGATCTGTTCTTCAAATTCTTCGGGGGTAAGGCCAACGCCGTGGGCTTCTGCAAGTGCAAGGCCGTAATCTTCTACGTTATAGGAAACAGCGCCTTCGATTTTGGTTATCTGTTCGCAGCCGCCGGCTACCATTCCAACCATGTTTACCCAGAAGATATCTTCCATACCGGAACCGACGAAAGTGCAGTTGTTTTCTTTTGCAATAACGTCAAGTTTGTTGGTAAGTTCGGGGCTGGTGCTCCAGCTTCCGGTGGATTCTTCGCAGGTGGTGATTACGCTGATACCTCTGGAAAGGCATTTTTCAAAATGATCATAGCAATCGCTTACGAGGGAGAAAAGGGTTACAACAGCGATGTCCGCGTCGCAGTTATCAAGAACTTCGTCTGCGTTGGATTTGATGGTAACGCCGGTTTTTACGCCGAGTTCCGCGAAATCGCCGATATCCATGCCGACTACTGCAGGGTCAACGTCAATTGCGCCGACGATCTGTGCGCCTTTTTCATAAAGGTAACGGATGATGTATTTTGCCATTTTTCCGCAGCCGTACTGTACTACTTT
>JAFSEN010000042.1 GCA_017435745.1 Oscillospiraceae bacterium | reverse complement strand
CACTCCCACAGACGTTCCAACAGAACCTGGAAAGCTAACGTTCGTCGCGTAAAAGCTCTTGTTGATGGCAAACCTTGCCACGTATATGCATGCACTCGCTGCCTGCGTTCCGGTAAAGTTACCCGCGCTATCTGATTTTCGAGTCTAAAGTAGCTTCTTTCCCCGGGAAGCTGTTCCGGGGTAAATTTTCAGTGTTCGAACACCATATTTTAACATGTTAACAAAAAAAGAGCAGTCGGAAACGACTGCTCTTTTTTTATCCACATAAAAAACAGCGTAAAAAAACGGCGGGAGCAAGCTCCCGCCCTACGCTTTATTCTTCATTATCTTCAGATTCTTCGTCATCATCTTCTCCGTTAAGGATTCCGTGAACTTTTTTCACTCCGAAGAAGAAAATTATCGCCGGGAAAACCCCGTACATTCCGAAAACAGGCCAAAGTTCTCCCCTGTTTTCAGCAGGAACAGAAACATACATTCCCATTCCAAGCCAGATGAAAAACAAAAACACAACCAGCGTAACCGCAGCAGTTGCCATTATATGCTTGGATCTTTTTGAAAACAAAATCTCTTTTAATCCGGAAAATTTTTCTTTTATCATTTATTTTTTCTCCCGAAAGAAGGTTCTGTACCGTTTCTTAAACGTTTGATATTATCCCTGTGCGCATAAAATACCAAAAGCGCCATTAAAAGCGACATTACGGTATATGGAACGACTTCTCCAAAGAAGTTTCTCCCTTGGAGAAAAAGCACAACAAAATTAAGAACCGGATAAAGGGAAGCGCCGCAAAGGCAAACCGCAGAAACGATTTTTATGATAAAAACCATCGGCGCAACGCCTACTGCGATTGTTACAAAAGCGATCCAGTTGAGAACAAACATTGCGCCAAGGGCGGTTGCAATTCCCTTTCCGCCTTTAAAACCGAAATAGAGAGGATAAATATGCCCAAACATTACAAAAAGCGCAGCAATATATGCAAGGTCGAGATTCATCTGAAGACTTTTTCCGATTTCACGGGCAACAAAAACAACGACTGCGCCCTTCAAAAAATCTCCGATGAAAGTCCAGGTTGCGGCTCTTTTTCCAAAAGTGCGAAGCATATTTGTCATTCCGGCGTTTCCGCTTCCATAATCGCGGATATCTTTCGATTTATGAAATTTTGAAATAAGAATCGCCATGTTAAGGCTTCCTATGAGATAGGAAATAACCGCTGTGGCAATATAAACAAAAATCATATTTGGAAATTCGTTCAAGGTTTATCCTCCAAATTAAAAAGAAAAGATTATCCTTTATCGTTTCCGCGTTCGCGAACAACCATTTTTATTGGGGTTCCGGTAAGGCCGAATGTTTCTCTTATCTGGTTTTCAAGATATCTTCTGTAAGAGAAATGGAAAAGGTCTGCACGGTTGCAGAAAGTTACAAAAGTCGGCGGGTTTGTGGAAGCCTGGGTCATATAATAGATTTTCAGGCGTTTTCCCTTATCGGAAGGGGGCTGGACTTTTGCGGTTGCATAGGCAAGCATATCGTTGAGCATACCGGTGGAAATTCTTCTGCTGTTCTGCTCGTGGGTGGAAACAATAAGCTCGAAAAGCTTGTTGATACGCTGGCCGGTTTTTGCGGAAATAAACACAAACGGAGCGTAGGACATAAAGCTGAAATCCGTCTGGAGTTTTTTTGTAAACTCGTTCATGGTGTTTGTTTCTTTTTCAACAGCGTCCCATTTGTTGATTGCAATAACGCAGGCTTTTCCCTGTTCGTGCGCATATCCGGCAACTTTGCTGTCCTGTTCGGTAAAGCCTTCGGTTGCATCGATCATAATTACGCAAACGTCGCTGCGGTCAACCGCCATATAAGAACGAAGAACGCTGTATTTTTCAATTTCGTTGTCAACTCTGCTCTTGCGGCGGATACCTGCGGTATCGATAAGAACGAATTTTCCGAATTCGTTTTCAACTTCGGTATCGGTGGCGTCGCGGGTGGTTCCCGCCATATCCGCAACTATAACTCTTTCTTCGCCGGCAATTTTATTGACAAGGCTGCTTTTTCCTACGTTCGGTTTGCCGATGATAGCAACTTTTATTGTATCATCATCTTCCTCGTCTTCTTTGTCGAAATCGATATGTTTGAAACATTCATCAAGAAGGTCGCCGGTTCCGTTGCCGTGAACGGAAGAAACCGGGAACGGATCGCCGAGACCGAGATTGTAGAATTCGTAGAATTCTGGCGGCGGAGCGCCGATTCTGTCGCATTTATTTACGCAGAGAACAACAGGTTTTCCGCTTTTGAGAAGCATTGCAGCAATATCGGCGTCGTTTGCGGTAACGCCGGAATTGAGATCGGTTACAAGAATAATAACATCCGCGCTTTCAATAGCAATATTAGCCTGGGTTCTCATTTTGGAAAGGATGCCGTCATCGGTTTTGGGTTCAATACCGCCGGTATCCACAAGCATTACCGTTCTGTTCAGCCATTCACATTCGCAATAAAGTCTGTCCCTTGTTACTCCGGGAGTATCTTCAACAATTGCAAGGCGTTTTCCGGTAAGCTTATTGAAAAGGGTGGATTTTCCCACGTTGGGGCGACCCACTATCGCAATAATTGGTTTAGCCATTTTTATATTCCTCCAAACGGAATTTTATCCGTAAATTACATCACATTCGTCTTCAGATTCCTCACCGAGCATTGCGCAAAGAAGTTTGTAGCCGTCGTTCGGAACCATGAGCACCGGAACACCAAGTTCGTGCTCAACCCATTCGGGAGTTGTATCATCAATAAATTTGTCGTGCTCATAACGAAGAGTGCTTTCGCAGATGAGCACCGCATCGCCGTTTTCTCTTTCTTTAAGCTGCTTTGCAATGTCGCCGCCTGTAAGAAGCCCGGTAACGGTTATTTTTTCGCCGAAGAAGTAGTTTTCCATCGGCAAAACTTCAATTTTAAGGCCTTTATAGCGTTCCTCAGCGGCATTTGCAAGTTCCCTGATTGTGGAATATGCGGCTTTACCTGTTGGAATCGTTACATGGCGGTCATATTCCCCTTCCGGGAAATAATCTAAAGCTTCGTAAAAATCGTGTTTAAGAAGAGCGCAAAGACCTACGCCATCCTCAAGCTGGGTAAATTCGCCGTAATATTCATATTCGGGGAACGGAAGTTCCGCTTTTATAAAAAATTCATCCGCTGCATAAAAAACCGGTTCGCCGTATTTTTCCATACATTCCGCCCGGAATTCATCAACGATTTTTATAACCTCGGAGGAACTTTCTTTATCAAAAGGAGTAAGTTTCGGAAGTCCTTCTCTGCATTTTGTAAGGCCGACCGGAACGCAGACTGCGCTTTCGACGGAAGGACCGAGCTTTTCAACCTCGCGGAAGCTGTAGCGAAGTTCTTCCCCGTCGTTTATTCCGGGACAGAGAACAAATTGGAGATGAAGAGTTATTCCCGCTTCCGCCATTTTTTTAAGATAACCGAGGGAATCCGCCGCATGGGGGTTTTTCATCATCTCAACCCTGAGTTTCGGATTCATCGTATGGACCGAAACGTTTATCGGAGAAAGGCGCATTTTTATAATGCGGTCGATATCCTCTTCTTCAAGGTTTGTAAGCGTTACATAGTTTCCGAAAAGGAAACCAAGGCGCGAATCATCGTCTTTGAAATAAAGGGTTTTTCGCATTCCCGGAGGCATCTGGTCGATGAAACAGAAGATGCACTTGTTTTTGCAGCAATGTTCCTTATCCATAAGGTAGCTTTCGAAATCAAGCCCGAGATCTTCGTATTCCGGTTTTTCAACAGTTACAAAACGGGTTTCTCCGTCTTTTATAATCTCGATTTCAAGTTTTCTGTCGGTCATATAAAAACGGTAATCCAGAACATCTTTTATTATATTTCCGTTTATGGAAACAAGACTTTCCCTCGCAAGAATACCGGCTTTTTCCGCCGGAGAATTTTTTTCAACAGATGAGATGATAACCGGCAACGCGTACCCTCCTTCCAAAATAAAATGTTTATATTATATTATAACAAATTAAATTTGTTTTTTCCATAGTTTTGTTTGCAATTATTCTTTATAAACAAAGTGTTTTACCCCTGTTCCAAGCTCGGAAAGGAGTTTTGCGGAATCCGCAGGATAAATTTCCAGTTCCGATATTTTTTCCACCGGCACCCAATGAAATTCAAGGTCAAAATTTCTTCCTTCAAGGTGTTCTTTTGCCATGAACATTCCGTCTTTCGGAATATCTTCATCGGTTATTTCAATTGCATAATAAAGGCAGATCTGGTGGCAAGGGCTTTCTCCCCAAGGAAAAAACGCTTCTGCAACCCATTCAAGTTCGCCTACGTCAATATCCGCACCGATTTCCTCTTTGTATTCGCGGACCAAAGTTTCCTCATTGGTTTCGCCGAATTCAACGTGGCCACCGGGAAAAGCATAAAAATCCTCGTTGGTTGGTTTTTGCAAAAGGACTTTTCCGTTCTGAACGGCAATTCCCGCAACGCGGTATGAAAACACATAGCCGTCTTTTTTGAAAAGGATGTCGGACATGATATCACCTCGTTATAAAATCCCTCCACCGTGCCATACGGCAACGGTCCCCCCTCCCTTTAGGCAAGGGAGGCAATTTGGCAACAAAAAAGAGAGGATCTTTCGACCCTCTCCTGTTTTGCAAAGATTATGCTTCTTCGACTTTGACGACTTCTCTACCTTTGTAGTATCCGCAATTCTGGCATACTACGTGGGGAGTTTTGAGTTCGCCGCACTGGGGGCATTTGCAGAATGCCGGGGCAGAGAGCTTCCAAACATTGGAACGTCTTGTATTTTTTCTTGCTTTAGAAACCTTTCTCTTCGGTACCGCCATGATGAGCACCTCCTTAACAGAATTAGTTCTTAGCTGTCGAGCAGCATTTTTAATTTTTCAAGGCGGGGGTCGATCTGCTTTTGATTACAATTGCAGGTCTTTTCGTTTAAATCCGATCCGCACACGGGACAGAGCCCTTTGCAGTCTTCGCGGCAAAGAAGCTGGAACGGAACTTCGAGCGTAACATCGGTCATTACAAGCTCGTCCATATCAATCATGCCCGTCGGCACAAGGATATAATCGTCATTGTCATCACCGGATTCAAGCTCGCGTGCGAGCCAGTGTTCGAATTCATATTCTTCTTCTTTGGATGTTTCCTTGCCGCATCTGTCACAGTTATATTCAAGCACAGCGGTAGCCCTGTACTTCAATGTAACCAAGCCCGAGCGGTTTTTGAAAACGCCGCTTATCCGCACAGGGGAACGGAAAATTTTCTGTCCCCAAATATCCACTTCCGAAAGATCAACTTCCGTATCAAGCGGAATCTCTGTGCCTGGCGCATCGAACAATTCTTTAATATCAATAATCATAGTAATCCCTCGCAACGCCACGGAAATTATTATATCTTGATAATATGCTTTTGTCAAGCGGTTTTGGCCGTTTTTTGGCAATTTTTCGCATAAAATCATAACATTAGAATTCTATCATACCGCGGAACAAAATGCAAACCTTTTTTTAAAATATTTTTTATTTTTTTCGAAATTCTATTCCGCTTGCCGCAAGAGAAACAAAATCGTCCTCCGAAAAAATAAAATGGTCAATAAGTTCAATTCCAACCGAACGCAAAAGAGAATAAATTTCTTCCGTAAGAAAAACATCCTCTTTCGAAGGCATTGCAAATCCGCGGGGATGGTTGTGCGCAAGCACAACTCTTGTTGCACCGACCCTTATTGCTTCCTCCATCACCTTTCTTTTCGAAAGGTTGGCTTTGTCGTTTTCTCCTTCCGCAATAACGCTGCAAGAAATAATCTTGTTTTTATTATCAAGAGCCGCAAGCATCACGGTTTCAACTGTCCTTCCGACAAAGCGCGGCATGAGATATGTTCCGATATCCGAAAAACCGGAAATAACTCCGACAGAATCCGCTTTATCTTCAAGATATTTTCTTGCAATCTGCGGAATCATCGAAATAAGAACCGCGGTGTTTTCGGTTATTCCGTCTATTTTTACAAGATCTTCCGGTTTTGCATCAAAAACGGCCGAAAGACTTCCAAAATGGTTTATAAGCTTATGTGCAACAGGATTTGTATCTTTTCTCGGAATGCTGTAAAACAAAAGAAGTTCGAGCACGTTATGGGGTTCAAAATCATCAAGTCCGCTTTTTACAAAACGTGTTTTAAGTCTTTTTCTGTGTCCGTCATGTTCGCTGGGCAAGACTTTTCACTCCTTTTTCTCTTGATAATTGATTGCGAAGATATTATACTTTATCTATACCATTTCAGCGAGGTTTTTTTGATGAAAGAATTCACAATTTCCAAAAACGATTCGGGACAGCGTATGGATAAATTTATTACGAAAGCAATTCCAAAGCTGCCCTCTTCCCTTCTATATAAATACATCCGTCTTAAACGAATCAAGCTCAACGGAAAACGCTGCGAAATTTCAACAAGGCTTTCCGTCGGAGATATCGTTCAGTGCTACGTTTCCGACGAGTTTTTTGAAGCGGAGGAAAAACGTCCGGAATTTATGCTTGCTCCTTCGGAAATTTCCGTTGTTTATGAGGATGAAAACATAATCCTTGTCAACAAACCCGCGGGACTTCTTGTTCACGAAGGCGACCAATGGTGCGCGGACACCCTTATCGCGAGGATACAGCACTACCTTTATAAAAAAGGCGAATATGACCCGAAAAAGGAAAATTCCTTTGTTCCCGCTCTTTGCAACAGAATCGACCGCAACACCTGCGGAATCGTTATTGCGGCAAAAAACGCCGCAACCCTTCGGGTGCTCAACGATAAAATCAAAGACAGGGAACTTGAGAAAAAGTACCTTTGCGTAGTTAAAGGAACTCCGAAAAAGCAAAACGGTCTTCTTGAACATTTCCTTTTCAAAAACGAAAAGACCAACACCGTCGAGGCTCATAAAGAACCCAAACCCGGCGCAAAAACCGCCAGAACAAAATATCAGGTCCTTGCTTCAAATGACGGAATGAGCCTTTGCGAAGCGGAACTTCTTACCGGACGCACCCACCAGATCCGCGCACAGTTTGCCGCCATCGGACATCCGCTTATCGGCGACACAAAATACGGAAAAGCAAAGGACGGCCGCGGTTTTACATGGCAGGCACTTTGCTCCTACAAGCTCACTTTCCGCTTTGAGGAAGACGCGGAACATCTTGCCTATCTTGACGGAAAGACCTTTGCCGTAAAGGACACATGGTTCATCGACAAGCTCGGTTTTAAGTTCCCGAAAGAGCTGTTATAAAGATATTTTACAATATTTTTCAAATAAAAACAAGGCTCACCTTTTGGTGAGCCTTGTTTTTATTTGAGCACTTCTTCAAGCGCTTTGAGCACCGCTTCGTTTTCGTCTTTTTCGCCGGCAAAAACGCAGAAATATCCGTCTTTGCAGCGAACGGAAATTCCCATATCCAAGAGCTTTTTCGCTCTTTCTTCCGCGTTCTTTACCTTAAAGAAAACGCAATTTCCTTTTGCGCGGTAAAGACGCTCGAGGGAATCGAATTTTATCGCAAGTTTTTTGATACGGATATAAAGGCTGTCCCGGCTGTCGAGGAGTTTTCTCTGGGCTGTTTTAAGGGCGGAATTGTGGTCGAAAACAATGCTTCCGGCCGCCTGATCCTCTGCGGAAATTTCGCATTCAAATTCCGGAAGGTTTTTGCCGCAGGCAAAAACAGGTTCCCCGCCAAAACGCATTTTTTTGAGCACTACGAGATTTTCCGCTTCCGGAACATTTTTAAGCACTGAAACGCTTTCGTCAACGCAGAAACTTTCGTCAACGATAATTTTTGCATCGGTAAGGGAGCAAAGTTTTAAAACCTCCGCCGGAAGGATCTCAAGTCCGGTCGGGCAGCATGGATTTGAAAGAAAAACCGCTTCCGCTTTGTTTTCATTCGCTGCAGCGGCAAGATTTTCCGCTTTTATCTTCATATCCGGAGCTTTTTTTACAAAAACAGGCTCGGAATCAAACGCAGAAAGATAATTTTCCGCAGAAATATCAAATTCCGGAACAACGGTTTTTCCTCCGGAAAGAATCCCCTTAAGAACGGTTTTATAATCCTTCCCCGCTTTTACAAATTCCGTTTTTGTTCCAAAAAACTTTGCAAAACCGCCGCAAAGTTCCCCTGCTTTTTTGTCCGGTTCCGAATTTTTGCTTTCCTCCCTTGCCTTTTGAACAAGGTTTGAAAAACAACCTTCTATATCGAAAAAGAATTTTGTTCCGTCAAGATATATCATTTTTCACACCTCACATTTCAAAAAAGCTCATCTGGCGGCTTTCCGGAAGACCTTTGAGCACACCGTTTGTACGAAGGATATCCATAACGCCGGAACCGATTCCCGCTCTTGCGGAAACATCATCGACGGAAAGATATTCGCCTTTTCTGCCCGCTTCTTCAAGAGGTTTCGCGGCGTTTGCACCCAATCCTTTAAGCGAAACGAAAGGCAGGCGGAGTTTTCCGTCTTCCGGAACATATTTTGTTGCGCTGGATTTATAAAAATCGACCGGAAGGACTTCTACTCCCCTTGCAAGCATTTCGTTTGCAACTTCGAGCATTGTAAGCTGGTCTTCCTCGCCTTTATTAAGGCTTTCCATTGCGCGCATTTCCTTGATTCTGCGTTTTACCGCTTCGTGACCTTTCATAACGATTCCGCCGTCAAGATCATCTCCGCGAACCGTAAAAATCGCCGCATAGAATTCAACCGGGTGGTAAACTTTGAAATACGCAAGTCTTATTGCGCCTATCTGATAAGCAGCCGCATGGGCTTTCGGGAACATATATTTGATTTTAAGGCAGCTGTCGATATACCATTCCGGAACTCCGCATTCACGCATTGCGGCCTTATGTTCTTCCGTAAGAAGTTTTTTCGCCTTGCCCTTACGGGTTATCTCCATGATTTTAAATGCCATGCTCGGGTCAAGGCCATAGCGGATAAGGTCGGTCATAATGCTGTCGCGGGTACCGATTACGTTTTCGATGGTGCATGTTCCGTTTTTGATAAGTTCCTGGGCGTTTCCGAGCCAAACGTCCGTTCCGTGAGAAAGACCCGCAATCTGTATCAGCGCCGAGAAGTTTTTCGGCTGGGTTTCAAGAAGCATTCCGCGAACAAAACCGGTTCCAAGTTCCGGAAGAGCAAGGCTTCCGGTTTGGCAATCTATATCTTCCGGTTCAACGCCGAGAGCCTTCGGTGAAGTGAAAAGGCTGTAAACC
Organism: Oscillospiraceae bacterium; assembly: GCA_017435745.1. Taxonomy (GTDB): domain Bacteria; phylum Bacillota; class Clostridia; order Oscillospirales; family Ruminococcaceae; genus UMGS1668. The sequence goes on along the minus strand of JAFSEN010000042.1, from coordinate 10,228 downwards.
TTTTCGTCGCTCATTGGAACATCTGTTACAAGAAGCCCCGTCATATCTTCGAGGTGTTTACAGAGGGTCGGAACATCGTGTCCAAGCTCGTCGAGCTTGAGGATAGTATCATGTAGTTTATGGAAGTCGAAATGGGTGGTGAGCATATCCGTATCCGCGTCGTCCGCAGGATGCTGCATCGGGCAGAAATCGGTAATATCATATCCGGTCGGGATAACTACCATTCCGCCCGGGTGCTGTCCGGTTGTTCTCTTGACACCGGTACATCCGAGAGCAAGGCGGGTTTCTTCCGCCTTATGGTAAATTATTCCCTTTTCTTCGCAATATTTTTTAACGTAGCCGAAAGCGGTTTTATCCGCAACGGTACCGATTGTTCCGGCCTTGAAAACATGGTCCTTTCCGAAAAGTTCTTCGGTATATCGGTGGGCCCAGAACTGGTATTCGCCGGAAAAGTTAAGGTCAATATCCGGCGCTTTGTCGCCATGGAAACCGAGGAAAGTTTCGAAAGGAATATCGTGGCCGTCCTGTTTATATTTTGTTCCGCAAACGGGACAGTTTTTTGGTGGAAGGTCAAAACCGGAACCCACTTCGCCTTTTTCAAAAAATTCGCTGTGGTGACAATTTGGACAGACGTAATGCGGAACAAGGGGGTTAACTTCGGAAATTCCGCTCATGGTTGCAACAAAGGAAGAACCTACGGAACCACGGGAACCTACCTGGTAACCGTCCTCGTTGGATTTTGTAACAAGTTTTTGGGCAATTACGTAAAGAACTGCATAACCGTGCTTGATAATTGAATCCAGTTCCCTCGCAAGGCGTTTTTCAACAAGCTCGGGGATCTTTCTTCCTTCTGGGGTTTCCTCGCCATAGACTTCATAAGCCTTTTTCCAACAGCGGTTTTTAAGATCCTCTTCCGCGCCTTCGATATAAGGAGTATAGGTTCCGTCGAGGATGGGCTTGAGCACCTCGCACATATCCGCAATGAGGTTCGGAACGGTTATGACAACTTCCCTTGCCTTTTCTTCGCCGAGATAGGAAAATTCGTCGAGCATCTCGCGGGTCGTTTTAAGATAAAGCGGCGCCTGGTTGACCGCATCGGCAAAGCCTTGCGAAGCCTGAATTATCTTTCGGTAATCCGCATCTTCCGGATCAAGGAAATGGACGTCGCCTGTTGCGGCAACCGGGATTCCAAGTTCTTCGCCGAGAGCAACAATTTGTTTGTTCCATTCACGGATCTGGTCTTCGTTTTCAACTTTTCCGTCGCGAACCATAAATTCGTTGTTTCCAACGGGTTGGATTTCGAGGAAATCGTAAAATTTTGCAATTTCAACTATTTCTTCATGGGATTTAGCCCCGGTTATAGCTCTGTAAAGCTCACCAGCTTCACAGGCCGAACCAACAATCAAACCCTCTCTGTGCTTTATAAGAAGGCTTTTCGGAACGCGGGGACGCTTTTTGTAATAAGTTACATGAGCCTGGGAAACAAGTTCATAAAGGTTTTTAAGTCCGCGCTGGGTCTTTGCAATTATTATCTGATGATAAGTCGGAAGCTTTCTTGGGTCTGCTCCGCGAAGAATTCCGTTTACGTCAGCAAAGTTATCTATATGCTCATCTTCACGAAGCTGTTCCATCATTTTAACAAGAATGAGCGCAAGCTCCCTTGCGTCATCGCAGGCTCTGTGGTGGTTAAAAGGAGCAAGTTTAAGATGATTTGCAACTGTATCGAGTTTGTGATTCTTGATATTCGGATACATTGAACGGGCCATTGCAACAGTATCCGCATAGGCACAGTTAAAAGGAATATTGCATCTTTCACCTGCCGCACGCAAAAATCCGGTATCGAATCCGGCATTATGCGCAACGAGGAATTTGCAGTTTCCGCAAAATTCATAGAACATACGGAGCGCTTCCTCTTCGGAAGGAGCATCCGCAACCATTGAATCGTCGATTCCGGTAAGTTCGGTAATGCGTTCCGGAATATGCTTTTCCGGATTTACAAAAGTGTTGAATTCTTCCTTGAGCACGCCGCCCACAACGCGCACCGCACCGATTTCCGTCATTCTTTCGGAAGCGGCGGAAAGTCCGGTTGTTTCAAGGTCAAAAACAATTATTTCGTCTTCAAAGGAAACATCCGGGTCTCCGAAAACTGCTTTTACGGTGTCGTCAACAAAATATGCCTCGACACCATAAACAACTTTGAAGTTCGGGTCTTTAAGGGCTCTTGCTGTTTCGGCCGCTTCCGGAAATCCTTGAACATTTCCGTGGTCAGTAATTGCGATTCCGCGGTGTCCCCAATTATGTGCACGTTTTACAAGGCTTTCCGGTGAAGAAACGGCGTCCATCTGGGACATATTAGTATGACAATGGAGTTCAAAGCGCTTTTCTTCCTCGTCATCAGTTCTGTGAAGTCTTTTTACTTTACAGATATCCCTCGGACGGATAGTTACGTCGTGTTCATATTTATCAAAGGAAGCTTCGCCGGCAACAACTATTGTATCGCCGTTTTTAAGGGCAAGAACGCCTTCCGCTTCCTTTTTCTTTGCAATAATTTTAAGAATGTTTGAACTTGTAAGGTCGGTGAGCATTATTGTTATAATAACGCTTTCGCCGTCCCTTGTTTCTCTGCTTTCTGTGGAAAAAATATCGCCCCAGACAACGACCCTTCCGCTTTGCATATCAACATCGCAAAGTTTCATCGGACGCTGTTTTATAGGTCTTCCCATAACCGTTTCCATCTGGGAAACATCTATCGGAAGACCGGTGGTATCAAATCCGCCGTTTCCGAAAGGAACGGCCCTCGGTGCTCTGGGTTTCGGAGCGGTTTTGGTTTTTGCTTCCGAATAGGAAACTGCGGAAGTTTTTCTTTCGCTGATTTCCGCAACTTCGGTTATTCCGGAAAATTCAATTTCAATTTCTGTTCCGAATTCTTCCCGGACAATGTTTTTCATAACCGTGTCGCATCTGTTTCCAAGAAGGAGCTCCGCTCCGCCATGGGCAAGTTCGATTTTGAAAACACCATTTTCAAAAACAACTTTGCTGTCGCTGAAAAAACCGTTTATTGGAACACCGCGCATATTTGCTTCAAAAGCAATATCGTCAAAATAATCCGCGCCGAGCATTGAAGGAACATAAACAGGAATAAGCCGGACGCTTTTTACGCCCAGCTTTTCACAAAGTTCCTTTTGCGCTGAATACAGGTCTTTTTTATGTACCGTTTTTTGCGGAGCAATTTTTGCCGTAACTTCCCTTCTGTCCATGTCGATATTCATACCGACAATTTCCGCAATGGAAAGTTCTTCGCAAAAACCGCTTCCGAAAATATCGGAAAAAGTTTTTCCCATTTTTTTACATCCGTCCGATTTCTTCAAGAAGCGCCGGAAGAATTTCGTTTTCCGGAACTTTTCTCAAAATTTCACCTTTTTTAAATATAAGGCCGCATTTATCTCCGCCGGCAACGCCGATATCGGCTTCTCTTGCTTCGCCGGGTCCGTTTACCGCACAGCCCATAACCGCAACGGTAAGGGGCTTTTCACAGCCTCTGAGAGCCTCTTCAACCTCGTTTGCAAGTTTGATGAGGTCAATTCTTGTTCTTCCGCAAGTCGGGCAGGAAACGATGTTTACACCGAAATTGCGGATTCCTGCCGCTTTAAGAATATCTTTTGCGGCATATATTTCGCGGACCGGATCGGCGGTAAGGGTAACACGGATCGTTGAACCGATTCCGTCAACAAGAAGGCCGCCGATTCCGATAGCGTTTTTTATAATTCCCATATGTTCCGTTCCGGCCTCGGTAACGCCGAGATGGAGCGGATAATCGCATCTTTGCGCAACAAGGCGGCATGCGTTTATCATTGTTTTTACGTTGCTGGATTTTATAGAAATTACCGTATCGGTAAAACCGTATTTTTCAAGTATCGCAACGTGATCCATCGCGCTTTCCGCAAGAGCTTCCGCCGTAGGCGCGCCGTATTTTTCCAAAAGACGCTTATCAAGGCTTCCGCCGTTAACTCCGACGCGGATTGCAACTCCGGCGTTTCCGCAGGCTTCCACAACCTGGCGGGTACGCTCTTCTGAACCGATGTTTCCGGGATTGATCCTGATTTTGTCAATTCCGTTTTCGACCGCAGCAAGGGCAAGACGGTAATCAAAATGTATATCCGCCACAAGCGGAATTGAAATCCTATCCTTGATTGCCGGAATAAGCTGAACCGCTTCCATATCCGGAATTGCTGCGCGGATGATTTCGCAACCGGCTTTTTCAAGTTCAACCGCCTGTTTTACGCTTCCTTCAATATCCGTAGAAGGAACGCTTATCATGGATTGTATCGCAACGGGATTTTCTCCGCCGATAGCGATTTTTCCGATTTTAACTTCCTTCGCCATAAGCATCATCCTCCGGTAACAAGTCTTACAATATCGTTATAGGCAACTATTACCATAAGAAGCATCAAAAGTCCCATTCCAACGGTATGGATGATTCCTTCCACCTTCTGATCGATTGGTTTTCCCCGGAAAAGTTCGATTATCATAAAGAATATTCTTCCGCCGTCAAGAGCAGGCAAAGGAAGAAGGTTGAACACGCCAAGGTTAACGGTAATTATTGCAAGAATAAGAAGAAGTCCTTTATAGTTGGTTGTCTGAACAGCATCGGAAATTGTTTCGGTAACTCCGATAGGTCCGGAAAGCTGGCTGATTCCAAATTCGCCGCTGATGATATCACCAAGAGAATGCCACACAAGTTTTACAAGGGACCAGGTCCAGCGGAAAGAATAGCCTATTCTGCCCAAAAAAGTAGGTTCTTCGCCGTAGATGCTGAAATCCAAAATTATGGATTTCATTCCGTTTATTTCCTGTGTATCAAAAACAACCTCATCAAGATGGATTTTTTCGCCGCCGCGAAGAACATCCATTGAAACAATTCCGTCCGTATCGCGGATAAGCGAATAGACTATATCATAGTCGCAGCCGGATTTTTCACCGTTTACCGCAAGAATTTTATCGTTGACCTCAAGATAATCCGAAGAAGAGGAATTATCAAGAAAAGAAGCTACGGTTGTGGTACCGATAAGGGTTTGGCCGCAGGTAAGAACAAAAATAACCGCAAGGCCGAGAATAAGGTTCATTATTGCTCCGGCAGAGGTTATAATAATTCTTTTCCATACCGGGCAGGACATAAAGCTTCTTTCGTCGTCGCTTTCCTCATCCTCACCTTCCATTGCGACAAAGCCGCCTATCGGAAGAAGCCGGAGAGAATAGGCTGTTTCTCCGACCGTTTTTGAAATTATTTTCGGACCCATGCCAAGTGAAAATTCGTTAACACGAACTCCCGCCCATTTTGCTGTTGCAAAATGACCGAGTTCATGGAAAAAAATCATAAAACCAAAAAGTAAAATTGCAATTACAATACTCAAAAAATTATCTCCTTATTAAATAAGCGAAGCTGCAAATTTTCTCGCTTCTTTATCTGTATAAAAAACTTCGTCAAAACTGTCGCCGTTTGAAAAATTCTTTTCAACAGTTTTTTCAAGAATCTTTGGAATATCGTTAAAACCGATTTTTCCTTCAAGAAAAGCCGCAACGGCTATTTCGTCCGCAGCATTAAATGCGGCTGTGGCGGTTTTTCCTATCGAAAGGGCGTGTCTTGCAATATCCGTTGCGGGAAAAGCAATATTATCCTGGGGATAAAAATGCAAAGTTCCGATTTTTGCAAGGTCAAGGTGTTCAACATTGCTTTCGCATCTTTCCGGAACGGTGAGCGCATATTGAATCGGCGTTCTCATATCCGGAATGCCCAGCTGGGCAAGTACCGAATTATCGGTAAACTCCACAAGAGAATGGACAATGCTTTCTCTGTGGATCACCACATCAATATTATCCTGCGAAACGCCGAAAAGATGCGCCGCTTCGATAATTTCAAGGCCCTTGTTTGCCATTGTAGCAGAATCTATGGTCACTTTTCTGCCCATGTTCCATGTCGGATGATTAAGCGCATCCTCCGGTTTCATCTTTTCAAGTTCCGGAGCGGTTTTTCCGAAAAATGGACCTCCGGAAGCAGTTAAAATAAGTTTCTGTATCCTTGCATAATCCCCTTTTGCCTGAAGGCATTGGAAAATTGCGGAATGTTCGCTGTCAACCGGAAGAATTTTTACTCCTTTTTCTTTCGCAAAATCCATCACTCTTTTTCCGCCGGCAACAAGGGTCTCCTTGTTTGCAAGGGCAATATCGTTTCCGGCTTCAATTGCGGCTATTGTCGGTCGAAGACCTGCGATGCCGGTAACAGCATTGAGCACGATATCACAATCGGCAGACGCCGCTTTGAGCACGCCGTTTTCTCCCGCGAGCACGGTTATGTTTGTGTCGGAAAGTGCGATGCTCAAACGCTTTGCGGCCTTTTCATCATAAAGCGCGACTATTTTCGGTTCAAATTCCCGCGCCTGTTTTTCAATTATTTCAACATTGCTTCCTGCCGCAAGAGCGACCACTTTATAACCGAGATTTCTGCAAACATCAAGGGTTTGGGTTCCTATGGAACCGGTTGAACCCAAAACAGAAAGGCTCTTCATTTTTTATCAAAGCCCCCTTTTTATCTATAAAATTATTGCCGCACTAAGCGGCAATAAAATAATATCACAAATCTTTGTTTATAATATGAACGGAAAATAAATATTCCAAAGGTAAAGAACCGGAGCAACAAAAATCCAGCTGTCAAAACGGTCCATAATTCCGCCGTGGCCGGGCATTATTTTTCCGTAATCTTTAATTCCAAATTGGCGTTTTATTATCGAAGCGCAAAGATCTCCGAAAATTGCAACAACCGCGCCGACAGGAAGGAATATTACAAAACTAATCCAGTTCACCGCATATCCTGTTACTTTAATAAAAATCAACGCAAGAACGCAGCAAAGAATAACATCGCCGAAAACCCCGCCGATTGCCCCTTCAACAGTCTTTTTTGGGCTGATTTCAGGACAAAGCTTGCGTTTTCCGAAGAAATAACCGCTGAAATATGCGCAAGTATCATTGAGCCATGCCACCGCAAGGCTTAAAAATACCAGGAAATACGAAACCGGTTCACCATAATTTCTGAAAAGAAGAAGAGTTGCAAACGCCTTTGGAATCATAATTACAAAAAAGAACGCAAAAGCAGCATCCGTAACTTTGAATTCATTATGGTTAGAAAGAGCAAACAACAGAACAAGAATGGCAAATATAAGCTCCACATATCCGCCTATTGATGAAAAGCTTTGATAATACGCCGTTGAAAAAAGCGCGGCAAATCCGGCGCAAAACGCCATAAAAGACTTGTTTTTTGCAAGGCCCACCGCATTTATCATTTCATATACCGCAATTACCGAAAGAACGGTTACCGCAACGTCAAGAACAATTGTATCAAACAGACATAAAACCGCACAAAGGACCAAAAGCCCCACCAATGCGGAAATAACTCTTGTTTTCAATTTTAAAAAACCTTCTTTTTTCCACCTTAATAGTCATGACCACCCCTAAAAGGGGTGGCTTGGAACGCCCTGTAAGGGCTTGTTGCTTGCTGCACCTTAAAGATGCTGAAATAATTTAATTAGCAAAATCTATTTTGTTCTTTGCAAATTTACCGCTTGATTTTGTTTTATTAACATTCAAACTTTTCGCACAACAAAACAAATTTTTTCTGTAAGTTTGGAAACTTACCCGCGTAGCGGGCAGTTTGTAGTACGCCGCTTCGCGGCGTACATACTAAAGTATAAATCAAACTCCGCCGAAGCGGCGGTTTCTTTTGCTGTACTCTTCGAGAGCAAAATCGAAATCAGCTTTTGTAAAATCGGGCCAAAGCACATCCATGAATACAAATTCGGAATATGCGCTTTCCCAAAGAAGAAAATTTGAAAGCCTTTCTTCCCCGCTCGGCCGGATTATAAGATCGCATTCCGGAACTTTTGAATAAAGATTTCCGGCTATGGTTTCTTCATCGATGTCTTCCGGAGAAATTTCGCCGGAAGCGATTTTTTTCGCTATTTCGCGGACAGAATGGACAATTTCGTCCCTTCCCCCGTAATTAAGCGCTATCTGCACCGTTGTGGTTATTTCACCCACATCGGCATTTTCAGCTTCTTCCATAAGTTCCAGCAAATCCTTATCGAAAGGCGTTCTGTCCCCGATAAAGCGAACAGCAATATGTTCGTTTTTTGCATTTGCCATATTTTTAAGATAACCTCGCATGAGGTTCATTATGCCTTCAACTTCATCTTTCGGGCGTTTCCAATTTTCTGTAGAAAAAGCATATACAGTAAGATATTTTATTCCGATATCGCGGCAATAGCGCGAAACGTTTTCAAAAACTTCCGCGCCTTTTTTGTGTCCGGAATTGCGCGGAAGGCCGCGTTTTTTTGCCCAGCGGCCATTTCCGTCCATAATAATGCCGACATGTTCCGGCAAAATAATTTTATCGGTCATATCGGCACCTCCAATTTTAAATAATGAAAATCAGATTTCCATAATCTCTTTTTCTTTTTCTGTTGCAAGTTTATCGATTTTTGCAATAAATTCATCGGTAAGCTTCTGGATATCTTTTTCAAGATCTTTAAGATCATCTTCGGTGATAATTTTATCTTTCTGCTGTTTTTTGCAGAAATCGTTTGCATCACGGCGATGATTGCGGATGTTAACTTTTGCTTCTTCGGAATGTTTTGCAACGGTTTTGCAAAGATCTTTACGGCGTTCCTCAGTAAGAGGCGGGAAAACAAGGCGGATGCATACGCCGTCGTTCTGGGGCGGAATGCCGATATCGGAAGCGTTGATGGCTTTTTCGATAAGTTTGAGGCAGCTTCTGTCCCAAGGCTGAATAACAAGGATTCTTGCTTCGGAAACAGAAACAGCGGCAACCTGGTTTACAGGGGTCATGGTACCATAATATTCAACTGCAACTCTGTCAAGAACGCCGGGGTTTGCGCGTCCTGCACGGATTGAAGCAAAGTCATTTGCAAGTACTGAAATGGTTTTCTCCATTTTTTCGTTATAGGGGATAAGCTGTTCCTTCATATTGTCCTCCTTTTTCTCGGTGAATGGAAATTATAAAAGCCGCATTTACGGAAAAAATCACCGGGTTTTTCCGACGGCATAATTAACTTTTTTAAAATCAGCCGGTTACAACAGTACCGATATTTTCGCCCTGAATGGCTTTGACGATATTATCCGGATCATCAAGGCTGAAAACAAGAACTGGCATATTGTTGTCGCGGCAAAGAGCTGCGGAAGTTGCGTCCATAACTGCAAGTTCTTTATCGAGAACTTCTTTGAATGTAAGCGTATCGTAACGTTTTGCATCTTCAAATTTATGGGGATCTTTGTCGTAAACGCCATCTACCATAGTTGCTTTGAAGAATATATCTGCGTTGATCTCAACAGCTCTGAGAGCGCTTGCTGTATCGGTTGAGAAGCAAGGTCTTCCGATTCCGCCGCCGAAAATTACAACACGGCCTTTTTCAAGATGTCTTATGGCTCTTCCTTTTATAAAAAGTTCTGCAATTTCAGGCATTGAAATAGCGGTCTGAACTCTTGCATTGACGCCCATCTGTTCAAGAGTATCGCCGACAGCAATTGCGTTTATAATAGTTGCAAGCATTCCCATGTGGTCTGCTCTTGTTCTGTCCATATTTCCGCTTGAACGGCCGCGCCAGAAATTTCCGCCGCCCACAACGATTGCAACTTCTGCTCCAAGTTCAACGCATTTTTTGATACTTTCGCAAATAGGGGTTATGATATTAAAATCAAGGCCTACGCCTTTGGGTCCGGCAAGGGCTTCTCCGCTTATTTTTATAAGCACCCTTTTGTATTTAAGTCCCATGTCATATCGCTCCAATCGTCATTTCAGGAAGAAGCTTATTCCTCTCCCTATTCTATATTATTTTACTATAATAAAGAACAGATGTAAAGATTAATTTTATAAGTTATATATAAAAAAACACCCTGCCGAAAAGCAGGGTGTGATTTTTTAAATGCGGTACAGCGATTACAGAAGAGAATCGAAAAGTTCGGGTGCATATTTCGGAATAACGGTGGAACCGATATAGAGATCCATGCGTGCTGCTTCTTCGATACCTGCAGCAACAGCGGCTCTTACAGCGCCAACGTCACCGGTAAGGGTTACAATACCTTTACCGCCGACAGCATAACCCATGGTGATACCAACGAGGCTGATCTGTGCAGCTTTTGCAGCAACATCAGCTGCTTTGAT
>JAFSEN010000041.1 GCA_017435745.1 Oscillospiraceae bacterium | reverse complement strand
CGGAAGCTTCCGCCTTTCCCTGTTCTATTTTTGAAAGATAGGAAACGGCACAAATTCCTTTACAAAGTCCTTCCTGGCTCCAGTTTTTCAAAAGACGTTCCCTTTTAATCAAAAAACCCGGATAGTTCATTTTTCCAAACCACCGCCTTTCCCTAAAAAAGAATATCATCTTTTCCTTTCAAAGTAAAGAAAAAAGGCGGCCTCTCGGCCGCTTTTTGTTTTACAATTTGTATAAATTATCTTCCTCTATACGCTCTGTCAAGAGCTTTTTTACAAACCGGGGCAAGAAGCACCGAAACAACTATTGCAAAAACCGCGTTTATTCCGGAAGTAAAAAGTTTTGTGCTGCAAGCGACCAGCGCCGCCTGGGCTTCGCTTCCTTCAAGAAGAAGGGTTATAAAAGATTTTCCGATATGGAGAACAAGATAGGTTCCTGCGCCGCAAACAGCGCCGATTATGTTCTGTTTTGTTTTTGTTCCGTCGTTTCCGCCAATTTTGGAAACAAGGCCGCAGACATAGGACATCATAAAGAAAAATGCAAAGGTAAAAGGCGCCCCGGCAACAAAAGCCGGCTGGGTAAGATCGAACATTGCGGAACCGATTCCGGCGGCAAGCCCGCCTTTTGTTTTTCCGAAAACCATTGCGCCGAGAAGGCAGACCGCATTTCCCATTTTAAACTGGGTCGGGCCGGCTGGGGTGGGTATCGGACCGATTTTAAGGAAATATGTTGCAACAAAAACAAGAGCAGCAAGAACGCCGATTTCCGCAAGATCGCGAACGGTAAATTTTTTCTGATTTGTCAATATCTCCGCCTCCGATGTTTTAAAATCTGTTTGAATTATATTCCGTTTTTTTGGTTTGCACAAATTTCGGTTTTCGGTTTTGTTTTTTTCGGTTTTGTGTAAAATATCCACCGCAAGATATTTTAAATGCCGCTTCTTTGTGGTTTTGAACAAAGCTTTTTCTGCGGTTTTTCAAAAGGAAATTTGCCTTTTGGCAAAAGCCACAAACGCAGGTTCCAAATACGCTTTTTCAGTGGTCACTTTGTAAAAACTTTAAAGCAAAAGGTAATTTTGCACAACTGTGGCTTTTTCCAAATGCAGTTAATATTATAAAAATTTAACATTAATTTATTTTAAAAAATCCCCCTTTGAACAATCTGCCGAATCGGCGTTTTTTTCTTGAAAAATATAAGATTTTATTATATAGTTAATATGAAGTAATTTGGCTTCACTTTTAACGTTTTTAATTAATTCATCATAGAAAGGATGCTTTTTTTCCATGAACACCGCAAACAAAATGTCCGTAAAAGACATCGACGTAGCCGGCAAAAAAGTTCTTGTCCGCTGCGATTTCAACGTTCCGCTTAAAGAAGGCGTTATCACCAACGACAAAAGAATTGTTGCAGCTCTTCCCACCATCAAATATCTTAAAGAAAACGGCGCAAAAGTAATTCTTTGTTCCCATCTCGGCCGCCCCAAAGGCGAATGGCTCCCGGAATTTTCTCTTGCTCCCGTTGCAAAAAGACTTTCCGAACTTCTTGAATGCGAAGTCAGAATGAGCAAAGACGTTATCGGCGAAGACGCAAAAGATATTTCCGCAACCATCAAAGAAGGCGAAGTTGCACTTCTTGAAAACGTTCGTTACTACAAAGAAGAAACCAAAAACGTTCCCGAATTTGCAAAAGAACTTGCTTCCCTTGCAGAAATTTTTGTAAACGATGCTTTCGGCACCGCTCACAGAGCACATGCTTCCACCACCGGCGTTGCGGATTACATCCCCGCTGTCTGCGGTTTCCTTATCCAGAAAGAAATCGACGTTATGGGCAAAGCTCTTGATAACCCCGTTCGTCCTTTCGTTGCTGTTCTCGGCGGCGCAAAAGTTTCCGACAAAATCGGCGTTATCACCAACCTTCTTGAAAAAGTTGACACCCTTATCGTAGGCGGCGCAATGGCTTACACCTTCCTTAAAGCAGAAGGCCACAACGTTGGCATTTCCCTTTGCGAAGAAGACAAACTTGAACTCGCTTGTGAACTTCTTGCAAAAGCAAAAGAAAAAGGCGTTTCTCTTCTTCTTCCCGTTGACCACATTGCCGCAGACAAATTCGACGAAAACGCAGAACCCGTTGCTGTTGAAGGCAAAGACATTCCCGATGGTCTTATGGGTATGGACGTTGGTCCCAAATCCGTTGAGCTCTTCAAAGAAGCTGTTAAAAACGCAAAAACCGTTATCTGGAACGGACCTATGGGCGTTTTTGAATTCAAAAACTTCGCCGGCGGCACTTTTGCTGTTGCTGAAGCAATTGCAGAAACCGATTGCATTTCCATCATCGGCGGCGGCGATTCCGTTGCAGCAGTAACCAAACTTGGCTTTGCTGACAAGATGACCCATATTTCCACCGGCGGCGGCGCTTCCCTTGAATTCCTCGAAGGTCTTGAACTCCCCGGCATTGCCGCTCTTAACGAGAAATAATTTTTTAAACAAAACCGTAGGGCGGGGGCTTGCTCCCGCCGAAAGACGGAACGGTCAAGACCGTTCCCTACAGTTTTTAAGAAAGGACGTTATGTCATGAATAAATCCAAACGCGCCGCTGTTATTGCCGGCAACTGGAAAATGAACAAAACCCGCGCAGAAGCAAAAGCTCTTATCGAAGAACTTCTTCCTCTCGTAAAAGATGCAGACTGCTCCGTTGTTGTCTGCACCCCTTTCCTCGATCTTGAAACCGCAGTTAGCGCAACCTCCGGTTCCAACGTAAAAGTTGGCGCACAGAACTGCCATTGGGCACCTTCCGGCGCTTTCACCGGCGAAATTCCCGCTTCCATGATCAAAGAAGTGGGCGCCGATTATGTTATCATCGGCCACAGCGAAAGAAGACAGTATTTCGGCGAAACCGACGAAACCGTTAACGAAAGAACCCGCGCCGCTCTTGATGAAGGACTTACCGTAATCCTTTGCTGCGGCGAACTTCTTAACGAACGCGAACAGGGAATTATGGAAGAAGTTGTCGGCAAACAGCTTAAAGTTGCTCTCGGCGGCGTTTCCGAAGAAGAACTTAAAAATATCATAATCGCTTACGAACCTGTTTGGGCAATCGGAACCGGCGTTACCGCCACCGCAGACCAGGCAGAAGAAGCCTGCGCATTTATCCGCAAACTTATCGCAAAACTTTATTCCGAAGAAGCCGCCGAAGGAATTACCATTCAGTACGGCGGAAGCATGAACGCAAAGAACGCAGCCGAACTTCTTTCCAAAGAAAACGTTGACGGCGGCCTTATCGGCGGAGCTTCCCTCAAAGCTCCTGATTTTGCAGCAATCGTCGCTGCAGCTTCCAAATAAGGAGAATTCAATGAAACCACTTGTTTTAATGATCCTCGACGGTTTCGGCTATAACGAAAGCGATTACGGAAACGCAATCCGCGCCGCAAAAATGCCGAACCTTGACAAAATAAAAGAAACCTGCCCCAAAACCATAATCGGTGCTTCCGGACTTGACGTTGGTCTTCCGAACGGACAGATGGGCAACTCCGAAGTTGGCCACACCAACATCGGTGCAGGCAGAATCGTTTACCAGCCCCTTATGAGAATCACCAACGCAGTCCGCGACGGAAGCTTTTTCGAAAACGAAGCTCTTTGCGCCGCAATTGAAAACTGCAAAAAGAACGGTTCCACGCTCCATATTCTCGGACTTCTTTCCGACGGCGGAGTTCACAGCCATCTTGAACATATCTTTGGACTTATCGATATGGCAAAGAAAAACGGACTTTCAAAAGTTTATATGCACTGCTTCATGGACGGAAGGGACGTTCCCCCCTCCTCCGGAAAAGGCTTTATCGAAAAGCTTCAGGCAAAACTTGCAGAAGCAGGCATCGGCAAAATTGCTTCCGTAGGCGGCCGTTATTACGGAATGGACCGCGACAAGCGCTGGGACCGCGTTGAACGCCATTACAAGGCTCTCGTCCTCGGTGATGCAAAGTTTGAAAAAAACCCGGCAGAAGCCGTTCAGCGCAGCTATGACGAAGGAATTACCGATGAATTCATCGTTCCTTTCATTTCTGCAAAAGACGCAGGCATTAAAGACGGTGATTCCGTAATTTTTGCAAACTTCCGTCCTGACCGCGCAAGAGAAATGACCCGCGCGATTATCGACAAGGAATTTTCCGGTTTTGAACGCGAAGCAAAGGACGTTTGCTACGTTTGCATGGCGCAGTATGACGAAACTCTTGAAAACGTAAAAGTTGCTTTCCCGCCCCTTGTTCTTGAAGATACCTTCGGCGAATATATTGCAAAAAAAGGTCTTAAACAGCTCCGCATTGCGGAAACCGAAAAATATGCTCATGTAACCTTCTTCTTTAACGGCGGCGTCGAAGCCTGTTATGAAAACGAAGACCGTGATCTTATCGCTTCCCCTAATGTCGCAACTTATGACCTTCAGCCGGAAATGAGCGCATATCTTGTTACAGAAAAACTTCTTGAGGAGCTCGATAAAAACGAGCACGACGTAATAATCCTCAACTATGCCAACACCGACATGGTCGGCCACACCGGCGTTTTCTCGGCCGCTGTAGCCGCCTGTGAGGCTGTTGATGAATGTCTCGGCAAGATCTGTGAAAAAGTCAAAGAACTTGGCGGAACGGTCCTTATAACCGCCGACCACGGCAACGCAGACGTTATGCTCGCAAAGGACGGAACCCCTTTTACCGCACACAGCACCAACCCCGTTCCCTTCATCGTTTTCAACCATGAATGTGAACTTCGCGAGCACGGTGTGCTCGCAGACATTGCTCCCACCATGCTCAAACTTCTCGGACTTGAAAAACCCGAAAGCATGACCGGCGAAAGCATTATTCTTTAATTATAAAACGAAGATATTCTCCGCTTTGCGGCGGGTATCTTCACAAAGTAAAAAAGCATCCCGTGCTCGGTTGAGCACAGGATGCTTTTTTTGTTTTATTTCAGTTGTCAGTATTTCATTCCGATATAGCAATTGGAATAATATTTAAGAAGAATCTCGTCCCAGGTGTAGCCCTGTTTTGCGTAAGCAATGGAACCCACTGCGCTCATTCCGACGCCGTGGCCGTATCCGCACATTGTGAATACAAAGTTGTCGCTGGAACTGTCATATCTTACATCAAAAGCGGTGGAACGGAGCTTTGAAGAACCAAGAACCGTTTCGCGGAGTTTTCTTGCGCTGTAAAGAGTGCCGCCAAGGTCAACTTTGTTGACATAGTCGGTTCTTCCCCATCGGCTGTAAACTTCGATCCAGCCGGAAGGATCACCGGAAAGGGTGATTCCCGCTTTTTCTTTAACCTTGCTTTTGAAATCGGAAGAAGAAATTGTGTATGTTTTGGAAGTTTTTCCGTCAACCGGGGAGGAAACAGAAAGAAGGTTTCTGTTTGCATAGCCCCATACCCATTCGGCGTCCGCAGTCTGTCCGCAGCTTTCGGAAAAATAAGTTGCAAGGATAAAATCGTTGCTCTTATCATCAAGCACCGCATAACCGATAACTTCGGCAACGCATCTGCGGATCTGGTCATCAAGCTTTTTGGTGCTTGTTCCCGCAGAAACATTTCCGCCGTTGTTCATAAGATAAGTATAGCTTGCAACAGCCTGGGCTTTTACGTGCTCATCCGGCTGGCCTGTTCCCGCTTCATAGGCAACGATCTGGCAAACAGCGTCATAAACGGTCATTGTTTCTCCGTTGACTTTTACGGTATCTTCGGTTGACATAAGGTAATATTCGCTTTTTTCGCCGTATGTTGTGCTGACATTTCCTGTGGAACCCGGCTTTTTGTTTCCGGAATTGCCTTCGGAACCGCTTTCAGAACCGGAAGAGGGGGGTTCCAAAACTTCCGGAGTGCTTTCGGAAGGCGCTTCGGATTCCGGAGCGGAAGATATCGGCGCGGGGTTTACCACAACTTCGAATACGGCGGTTTTTCCTTCATAGGTTACGGTAACCTTCTTTTTTCCGGCGGTATCGAGAGTTGTTACATCGGTTGTAAATCCTTCGGTTATGTCTGTGCTGCTGCCGTCGGATTTAGAAACTCTTACAAGCATTCCGCTTGTATCGAGTTTTTCGCCGACGGTATAGACTGTTTTTGTCGGGGGAAGAATTACTTCAATTCCGGTAACGGTTACGCCGCTTGTTACCTCAACATCGAAAGTTGCGGTATATCCGGCGTAGGTTATCCTTATAGTTTCAATTCCGGCTTTTTTAAAAGGAATTTCCGGATCGCGGGAAATGGTCATTCCCTCTTTAAGGATTACGTCATCATCCACAACATCCTCATAGGTGTTGTCGCTTCTGTAAATTCTTACAACGATTCCTGTAAGATCAAGCTTTTCGCCGACGGCATAAACTGTTTTAAGCGGAAGCATAAAGATTCCGAGATTGTTTACAACAGTTTCCTGAACAGGATCGGAGGAAGTTGAACCCGAACCTTCTCCGTTTGTGACGTTGATAACAAATCTGTCCTCAAAACCGCCGTATGCGACAATTATTTCATATTCGCCTTCGTCATAATAAGGGCCGACGGGATATATCTCAAAGCCTTCGGTTACAACTTCATAGGTGTCGTTGCCTCTGTAAACCGCAAGGGAAAGCCCGGTTGTATCAAGGCTTTCGCCGATGATATATTCGGTCTTGTAAGGAAGCTGGTTGATATACATTTCCTCAACTTCGCCCGGATCGCTTACAATTTCCTCAGCTTCGCCGAAGGAAGCATCGGATTCGGATTTCTGCGCTTCGGAAACAGCTTTGTACCATTTATCCGGCATAAGAGGATTGGAGTTGTAATACGCTTTGCTTGTATCAAGCGCACTTATATCTTCGCCTTCCCTTACCTGTCTTGCAACAATTACTACCCTTGCGTCGGTAAAGTCATAGCTGCAGGTGGAAAGAGTGAGGTAATGGTCGCCGGTGTTGTAATCAACGCCGGTTACAACCATAGTGCGTTTTGCTACCTGGGAAATAAATTCCTTGGTTTCTTCCTCGTCGCCTTCAATAAAGTTGTTGTAATCCCATACGGGGCCGTCTTTTTCGTATGCGTTGGTGAGGATTACGCCAACAACAAGCCAATCGGCGTCGCCGTAAAGGGTGTCAAAATGAATTACGGGATGCTGTTTATAGAATTTCAGCTGTCTGTATTTGATAAGGTCGCTGAACATCTGTCCGTCATCATAGACGTTGTGTCCGTAAACGATAAAGTTTCTGCTCTGAATCTCGGTCTGGGCCTTGCATCTGTAATCAAGGAAGGGAGTTCCGTACATGGAATAGCTTCCGTAAAAATCCTTTCTGAGATAGAACTGGCCTTTTTTACCTTTATCATTTGCTTTTTCGGTCTGGACTACCGGGAAATCGACGTTTGTATCATCGATTTTTATGTATCCGATAAGGTCGCTGTTTTCACGATAAAGATTATAAAGTTTCGGGTTGTAATCCCATTCGCTCGGAACAAATTCCGGTTCTTCGTTAAGAAGTCCCTGAAGGTTTGCAGCAAGGTTTCTGTGGTTAACGCTGTCAAAAAGCTTTGTGCTCAAATATCCCATGCATCCGATAAAGACAAGAACGCAGAGAATAAAAATTGATTTTCTTATAAGCTCGCTCTTGCTGTCGCCCTTCATCGGAACAAATCTTGAATACCATTTTGTTCCGCCGGCGGTGGATTTTGAAGTTTTGAACTTCGATTTTCCGGAAACCGCGCCCATAAGCGAAACGGAATTTTCGTAAAGTTTCGGATATGCGGAAACAACACAGCGGGCAATATGAACCGCTCTTGCGCCTGCCGCAGCAACAAGTTCTTCCCTTGTTTCTGCGGTTATGTGTTCGGTCCAGACGTTGTCGCCCATACATACGGCGATATTTGCGCCGTCGTTGTTCTTGGAAGGATCGGTGGTTATTGCAATTCCGATATTGGAACCGTAGTTTTTGCTGACTTCTCCGGCAAGAACCGCCGCAGTCCAGGTGCTGTTGACACCGTGGCGTTTAAGAAGCTTTTCGGGAATATCGTATTTGGAAACTCCCTGGGAAGTTCCGAGATAGTTGCCAACATATTCTTCGGTAAACGCAGCTCTTGCAATTTCTCCGCGCTGGATCCCTTCAACGGCGATTGCGGCTTTAAGGTCTTTTTTCGAAAGTTCCTGCGCAAAAGCCTGGCCAACGTTTTCTGCGCCGACCGCATAAGCGGCAGGGCCGATTTTTGCGATTATATTTTTAAGGGATTCGTTTGTTCTTGCAAAAACTTCTTTTCTGTCGTCGCCTTTTGCAAAAATTTGGATAACGATTTCGTTTCCGTCTTCAAAAACGCGTACAAAAGTTCCGGAAGTTTCCACTTCGGAAACAGCTTCCTCCGCTTCGGATTTTGTGATTCCGCAGGCTCGGAGGTTCTTTATGGAAAACTGTTCCCCGGTAAATTCCGCAAGATATTTAAGAACGCGGTAGCAAAGCATGAACTGGAGAGTATCGCTGTTGCCCGGAAGCATTATTATGCACTGGTTGCCCTGGGAAATTGCACAGCCGCTTGGTTTTCCGCATTTATTGCGTAAAATTTCCGCGCCTTCCGGAAAAACTTCGCCGTCTTTTGCAACAGTAGAAAAACCTATTGCCGCAGAAACCGCGGAAACTGTCATATTTCCGTCCGCTTCGCCCATTCCGCCGATCACCATAATTACGTTATAATCCGCAAGAGCTTCGGCAATGGATTTATGAATCGAAGGTCTGTCAGCATCGATGCGTTTGCCTTTGATGTTGGTGATCCCGAGCATTTCGAATTCTTTTTGAACAAGCTGCGCCACATTGTCCTGTTTCACGTTGCTCAGAAGAATTATCTGTGACTGCAAGAAACCACTCCTTTCAGAAAAATTTTTTCATTGGTTGTTATTGTTTTCATTTTTTCGGAAAAAGTCTTAATCTTTGGTGTTTGATTTCGCATCTTTCAACAAGGGCTTCGATATCGAGAGCCTTTTCCGCTTCCTCGATCATTTCAAGAGTTGGGCGGGTTTTGGGATGTTTCGGGGTGAACACGGTGCAGCAATCTTCGTAAGGAAGAATCGATGTTTCAAAAGTTCCGATTTTTTCGGAAATTTCAACGATTTCCTGTTTATCCATACCGATAAGGGGGCGGAAAACCGGAAGAGTTGAAACTGCATCGGTACAGCCGATTGCAGGCATTGTCTGGCTTGCAACCTGCGCAAGGCTTTCGCCGGTGATGATCGCGCCGCATTCTTCCTTTTCAGCAAGGCGGAGCGCAACTCTCATCATAAAGCGGCGCATTATAACAGTAAAAAGTTCTTCGGGACATTTATTCTTGATCTCTTCCTGAATTTCGGTAAACCCGGCAGAGAAAAGATCGATAACGCCGCAATAATCGCAAAGTTTTTGCGCAAGGGTCTGGACCTTGAGCCATGCTCTTTCGCCGGTATATGGCGGGGACTGGAAATGGAGAGCGCAGATTTCAACACCGCGTTTTGCAAGCATATATCCCGCAACGGGGCTGTCGATTCCGCCGGAAAGAAGAAGAAGTCCTCTTCCGCTGGTTCCAATGGGCATTCCGCCCGCGCCCGGAAGCTGTTTTCCGTGGATGTAGGCATATTTTTCACGGATTTCGACCATTACGATAATATCCGGATTGGTTACGTTAACACGAAGATGGTGGTATTTTGAAAGAAGGACAGCGCCCATCTCTCTTGCAATTTCAGGAGATTGCATCGGAAAGCTTTTGTCGCTTCGTTTTGCTTCAACCTTGAAAGTTTTAAGATAAGGAAGAGTATCCGCAAGATAAACCTTTGCTTTTTCAACAATATCTTCCCAATTCTTTTCGGCAACGCAGGCTCTTGTAAGAGCTACAATTCCGAAAACTTTCTGAAGGCGTTCAACCGCTTCGTCAAGGTCGATATCCTCGTCCTGGGGTTCGATATAAATTGTTGACTGGGATTTCCAGCATTTGAATTTTCCAAGACTTTCAAGACGGCGCTTGCAGTTTTTAACAAGTCTGTCTTCGAAGCCGGAGCGGTTAAGGCCTTTTAAGGCAATTTCGCCGCATTTTATAAGTATGATTTCTTTCATCTGTAAACCTCTTTATCTGCAAAGTGTGCTCATTGCGCCTTTAAGAGCATCAACAAGTTCATCAATGTCTTCTTTTTCGGTGTCGCGCCCAAAGCTTATTCTTATCGCGCTGTCAATTCTTGCGCTGTCATAACCCATTGCCGCAAGCACATGGCTTTTTGCTCCAAGAGCACATGCCGAACCGCTTGAAACATAGATCATTCTGTTTTCGAGAAAATGGAGCATAATTTCGCTTCTGATTCCGGGAACGGAAATGTTGACTATGTTCGGTATAGCGCCTTCCTTTGAATTAAGGAGTATTCCGTCAACATCCTTTATGGATTCTTTAAAATATTTTTCAAGTTTTTCCATTCTTTCCTTACGCGGAACGGCGGAAGCTCTTTCGAGAAAAACCGCCTTTGCAAATGCGGCAATAAGGGGCATCGCCTGGGTTCCCGGGCGGAGCTGTTTTTCCTGTTCTCCTCCAAAATGCTGGGGAAGAACTCTTACTCCCTTTTTGATCCAAAGAGCGCCGATTCCTTTCGGGCCGCCGATTTTATGGGCGGTAACCGTTACAAGATCAACGCCGGATTTCTGCGCCTTGAACGGAACTTTGCAAAATCCCTGTACCGCGTCCGTATGGAAAACCACATCCGGATTTTTGTGTTTTGCCGCGGCGCATATTTCTTTGATCGGGTTTATTGAACCTATTTCGTTGTTTACAAGCATTACCGAAACAAGAACGGTTTTTTCGTCAACGGCTTCAAAAACCGAAGCGGGAGTTATAATTCCGTTTTCGTCGGGCATTACCCAAGTTACGGAAAAGCCCATGGTTTCAAGCTGTTTTGCGCTTTTGATAACGGAATCGTGCTCATAGGCAGAAACAACAATTTTGTTGCCTTTTCTTTTCTTTGCAAGGGCGCCGCCGATAACCGCAAGATTGTTGGCTTCGGTTCCGCCGGAAGTGAAATAAAGGCCGTCCGGGTTTGCCCCAAGTTCTTCGGCAATATCCCGCCTTGCTTCCTCAAGGATCTTTTCCGCTTCGACCCCTTTCATGTGGAGGGATGAAGGGTTGCCGTAAATTTCCGTCATTACGTTAAAGGCGGCTTCGGCGGCCTGTTTATAAACTTTTGTGGTCGCGCTGTTGTCAAGATAAATTTCTTTCAAAATTCCGCCTCCGATGAACATAATTCTCCATTATTCAGAGTTATTATACACAAAATTATATCTTTTTTCAATATTTTAAAGTTATAATTAATATATTATTTATATTTAAAAAGCGACTATTTTTTGATTTTTTCCCAAAAAATCAAAAAAGCAGGAAATTATTCCTGCTTTTTTAAATCTTTATTGGTAACTATAATTTTTGCGGTTGTGACAATATCCTCGTGTTCAACGTTTCGCGGTTCGAAACGGCAAAGTTTAAAAGTCCAGTCCATAACCATTCCCATTCCGAAAACGGAAAGAACCGTTCCGATTCCGATGGTCGCGCCCATCGCCCAGGAAACCGCAAGAACGATTGCGCTTATTATATTATTGACCGTTCCTATGGAAATTTTTTTGCAGCGTTTTCCGATTGCAACGGTAAAAGCGTCGCGCGGTCCGCAGCTGAGACCGGTTATCATATACATATATTGCCCGATGCTTAGAATAAAAAGGCTTATCATAAAAACAGCGATTTTTAAAACAAGTGATTCCATTTCTGGAACAGGATCGAGCATCGAGAAAAAGTCGCATCCGAGCCCTACGCAGATTGCATCGATAAGGGTTCCCATTCCGATAGGTTCTTTAAGAACAAGGTCTATCACAACAATTGAAAGCCCGATGGTTATGCTTGCGGTTCCGTATGTTATTGGGAACACAATTGAAAAACCCTGGTTAAGGGCGTTCCAGGAAGGAAAACCGATATCCGCTTCAATCTGAAGATATATTCCGAAACCGATAAAAAACATTGTAAAAGCCGACCACAGCATTTTAACAATTCTGTTATATCTCGGCGGAAGATTTATCCAAAGTTTTTCAATCACGCTGATTACCTCTTTTTTTCAAAAC
The DNA here is from genome assembly GCA_017435745.1 of Oscillospiraceae bacterium. Lineage (GTDB taxonomy): Bacteria > Bacillota > Clostridia > Oscillospirales > Ruminococcaceae > UMGS1668. The sequence goes on along the minus strand of JAFSEN010000041.1, from coordinate 12,100 downwards.
AATAGAAAAATAATACCACTTTTTCTTTTCTGTGTAAAGTTTTCATAAAAAGCAAAAAACGTGCTTCTTTATGAAGCACGTTTTTTTATTATTCACAACTTAATATCAGTCATCAATACGTTTTCTGCCGATGATGAAAAGCGCAACAGCAGCGGCAATAAGAATTACAAGAAGTCCGATGATAATCCAGACCCAGAAAGGAATTCCGCCGTCTTTTTCTTCTTCCTCTTCAACTTCTCCGCCGATTACTTCGATTTCGTCGGGTTCGGATTCAGATTCGGAAGGAACTTCCGGTTCGGATTCGGAAGGAAGCTCGGGTTCAGATTCGGATTCCGGTTCAGATTCGGAAGGAACCTCCGGTTCGGATTCAGAAGGAACTTCGGGCTCGGATTCGGAAGGAACTTCCGGTTCAGAGGGAACTTCCGGTTCCGGTTCAGATTCGGGCTCGGAAGGAGTTACGGGTTCCTCAACTTTTTCTTTTACGGTAACATCAAAAGTTGCGGTCTGTTTTGCATTTTCTTCGCCGTAGCTTACGGTTACGGTCTGGGTTCCGACGGTATCAAGAGTTTTTACGTCGGTGGTAAAACCTTCGGTAATGTCTTCTGCGCTTCCGTCGCCCTTATGAAGACGAACGGTCATGCCGGTGGTATCAAGAGTTTCGCCGACAGTGTATTCAAGTTTGGTGGGTTTCTCGTAAATTTCGATTCTGAGAACGGTGCTGGAATCTGCGTATTTGAAGCTTACGCGGAAATGGTCGCTGAAAGTTTCAAGATTTCCCTTCTGGTCGCCGGGAGCTTTGAGGAAAACTTCAACGTTCTGTGCTTCGTCGGAAGTGAAAACTGCCGGTTCGACCCATACAAGGTCGGTAACGTCAACGATGAAAGATTCATATACTTTTCTTTCTGGGTTGAGTTTGTATGCAACAGCGGTAACTTTCATACCGGTAAGATCGACGGAATCTCCGAGATAATAAACGGTTTTGTTCGGCCATTTATCAACGGAAATGGATTCGACATAATCGTAAGGTGCTTCTGCTCCGACGGTTACAACGTAATCGACTTTTTCTGCAACGGTACCGTCTTCCTTTTTATAGGTTACGGAGAAGTTGTAGGTTCCTGCTTTGGTGGGAACACCGGTAAGGGACATTTTAAAAACATAGTCGCCGAAGGTGTTTTTGTATGCCCAGGAACCGGAAAGTTTAAGTCCGTCCGGAATGGTTCCGCTTTTGGAGAAAGATTTTGCTCCGAGAACGGTGTCGATAACGGTTTCAAATTTCTGGCCAACGTATGCGCCCTTGATTTCTTCTGTTGCTGCGAATGCATTGATGGGCATGAGTAATACAATCATAAGAACAGCAAGAAAAGCGCTGAATATTCTTTTTTTCATTTTTGTCCTCCTTAATATTGAAAGGCATATTTTTATACATTACTATTTTACGACAAATCACCGAATACTTCAAGCTATTTTTTCCTTATATACAGTATAAAATTGGCTTTTTTGGAATATTTATCGTAAATTTTTTGTTAACAAACGAAACAATTCTTAAAAAAACAAAAAAAACAGCCCGGGATACCCGGGCTGTTCAAAAATGTTTTCCGCAACTTTAATCAAGCTTCTTTTTCTTTAAGAAGCTGGTTTACAATGATACCTACGATGAGGGATGCTGCTATGGAAGTGATCTGGAGAGCGCCGAAATTAAGAATGAATCTGCCGATGCCGAGAACGAGAATGGAGCTTACAACAAAGAGATTGTGTTCTTTGTTAAGGTCAACGGTCTGGATCATTTTAAGGCCGGAAACAGCGATGAAGCCATAAAGTGCGGTGCAGATTCCGCCGAGGATGCAGCTTGGGATAGTATTTACAAAAGCTACAAAGGGGCTGAAGAATGCAAGAAGAACAGAAAGAAGAGCCGCTGTTCTGATAGTTACAACAGAAGCGTTTCTGGTAATTGCAACACAGCCTACGGATTCGCCATAGGTGGTGTTGGGGCAGCATCCGAAGAATGCGCCTGCCATGGAACCTACGCCGTCGCCGAGAAGGGTTTTGTCAAGGCCGGGGTTTTCAAGAAGGTCGCGTTCGATAATGGAAGAAATGTTTTTGTGGTCCGCAACATGTTCCGCAAATACGACAAGCGCAACAGGAGCATAAAGAAGAGTAAGGGAACCGAAATCCGCAAGGGTCATTGCGAAGTTTTCGCCGGTAATTTCTTTGAATGCTTCAACAAATGCAAATTTGGGCATATGGAAGAAAGTTCCGAGATTTATTGTGCTGAAGTTGTTTACAAGCGCGGTGTAGTCAACAATTTTAAGAGCATCTATTCCCGCAATGTTTCCGACAAGGGTGAAAACAGAAGCAAGAGCATAACCCGCAAGAACGCCGATTATGAACGGAATAAGCTTTGCAAAACCTTTGCCTTTTGCGGAAACCCAGATGGTTACACCGAAGGTGAAAAGTCCGCATACGATTGCGGCAAGGCTGTAGGCTTCGCCGGTTGCGGAAGATTTGGTAAGGTCTGCAACTGCGTTGCCCGCAAGAGAAAGACCGATGAGCGCAACGGTGGGTCCGATTACAACGATGGGCATAAGTTTGTTGAGCCAGCCGGAGCCGACAGCTTTAACTATAAGAGCGATAACTACGTAAACAAGGCCTGCAAAAAAAGCGCCGAGGATTATTCCGAAATAACCGAAAACGGTTGCGGAATACATGGAAGAAAGGAATGCAAAAGAGCTTCCGAGGAAAACGGGGCTTTTGCCTTTGGTAAAGAACTGATAAACAAAGGTACCGACGCCTGCACCGAGAAGCGCCGCTGCAGGGTCCATTTCAAGGTTTACTACGCCGAATGCGTTAACAAGGATCGGAACAACGATAGTAGCGGTAATGATTGCAAGAAGCTGCTGGAATGCGAAGACTATAAGCTGGCTGAACTTAGGTTTGTCTTCAACGTTGTAGATGAGTTTCATCTTGGGGTTTCCTCCTTTAAAAAAGGTTTTTTTATTTTGTAAAAAGCTTTACTCCGAATTCGCCGTCAATTGACGGAACCCTTACGGAAATAAGCTCTTCACGCGAAGTTGGAATGTTTTTTCCCACAAAATCCGGTCTTATGGGAAGTTCTCTGTGGCCCCGGTCTATAACCGCGGCAAGCTGGATGTATGCCGGCCTTCCGTGTTTCAAAAGGCAGTCCATTGCCGCACGGGTCGTTCTTCCGGTATGAACAACGTCATCCACAAGTACAATGGTTTTTCCGGTTACGTCAAAAGGAAAATCCGCGCCGGTTATTTTCGGATCCCTTGTGGAATGGTCGATATCATCCCGATAAAAGCTTATGTCGATCGTTCCGACCGGAACTTCTTTTCCTTCGATTGCAAAAATGTTTTCTCTGATGATTTCCGCAATCGGAACGCCGCGGGTTTTTATACCCACAAGGCAAAGGTTTTCTGTTCCTCCGTTGCGTTCAAGAATCTGGTGAGAAATTCTTATAAGGCAGCGTTTTACTGCGTCAGAATCCATAAGGTCGGATTTGAACTCCATTTTGGAAAAACCACCTTTCGGCAACAAAAAACGGTTCTGCCAAAGACAGGCAGAACCGTGAAAATTCCAACTTTGCTCCTGGAAATCCGGAATTTCGATCTTGCCGGTCTCTCTGTACCGTCTTTAAAGATCATTTTTATTTATAATAGCACCAAAACGACAAAAGCGCAATATTTTTAACAAAAAACTGCAAAAAAATACCCCCTTAAAAAAGGGGGCTGTTTTTTCAAAACTCAGTTCCGCAATATTCGCATTTTTCAGCATCTTTGGAAATTGGCGCTTTGCAATAGGGGCAGCGGATCTCCGCCGGCTCTTCCCTTTTTGCAGGCTGTTTTTTAGGTTCAATAACAATTCTTTTAAGCGGTTTTATTATATGCGGAAGAACCGCGCCGAAAACAAACGCAACTATTATTCCGGCAATTATTCTCGGAACAATTCCGCCGAAGACATAAGCAACGGAATAGTAACCGTATATTTTGGAATCAATAAACATCATAAGAGTGTTTACCGCGGTTACGGCAAGCGCGCTTGAAATTGTAATAAACTGGGTCTGCTTAAAGCTCATATCAAAATTATGATGCTTCGCATAAAGCCCGATGAGCAGTCCGCGAACTCCCGCCGGAATTATCCAGAGCACCGTTGTGGGGGTAAGTCCCCAGGTGATAAGCTGGTTAATAAAGCTTCCGCAAAGTCCGATGAGCATTCCGTCAACCGGACCGAACAAAGCGGCTCCGACGATTATCGGAAGACTGTCAAGGGTAAATTTCATGTTGCCGGCGTTTATTGTGGCAACAAGGCTGAGTACAACATACATTGCTATAAGCATTGCATTTGTAACAAGGCGTTTCGGTTTCATGGTATCTGCGCCTCCTTTTTTTGCAGGTAAAAATATTTTGTCGGGAGCATTGCTCCCGACAATTTTGTGGTTTAATTATACATTGAACAGGAATTCGACAATATCGCCGTCCTGCATGATGTATTCCTTACCTTCGCTCTTCATAAGGCCTTTTTCTTTTGCTGCGTTCCAGGAACCGAGAGCGATAAGGTCGTCATATTTGACAATTTCCGCGCGGATAAAGCCTTTTTCAAAGTCGGAATGGATTGCGCCGGCGGCTTTGGGAGCTTTTGTACCTTTTTTAATGGTCCAGGCGCGAACTTCTTTTTTGCCTGCGGTGAGGTAGCTCATAAGTCCGAGAAGGTCATAGCTGGCTTTTATCATACGGTCAAGTCCGGATTCCTCAAGATTGATTTCCGCAAGAAATTCTTTCTTTTCGTCCGGTTCCATATCGGAAATTTCTTCCTCAAATCTTGCGCAAACGGGCATTACTGCGGAATTTTCGGATTTTGCAATTTCCTCGACGGCTTTGTAGTTTTCGTTGTTTTCAACACCTTCGACAAAGTCATCTTCGCTCATGTTTGCCGCATAGATGATAGGTTTGTTGGAAAGAAGCGGAAGAGCGTTAATAATTTCCTTTTCATCTTCGTCACAGGAAAATGCCCTTGCGGATTTTCCTTCTTCAAGGTGTTCTTTAAGGCGTTTGAGAAGTGCAAGTTCGTCCGCAAGGGTTCTGTCGCCTTTCATATCCTTTTCAACCCTTGCAATTCTTCTGTCAAGGATTTCGATATCGGAGAAGATAAGTTCAAGGTTGATAACTTCGATATCTCTTCCGGCATTGACGCTTCCGTCAACATGGATTACGTTATCGTCGCTGAAGCAGCGAACAACATGGATAAGGGCATCTACCTCGCGGATGTTTGCAAGGAATTTGTTGCCGAGTCCCTCGCCTTTTGCAGCGCCTTTTACAAGTCCCGCAATATCAACGAATTCAACGGTTGCGGGGGTGTATTTTTCCGGCTGATAAATTTCCGCAAGTTTATCAAGGCGGGGTTCCGGAACTGCAACAATACCTACGTTGGGTTCAATGGTGCAGAAAGGATAGTTTGCCGCCTGTGCTCCGGCGTTTGTGATTGCGTTAAAAAGGGTGGACTTTCCTACGTTGGGAAGTCCGATCATTCCGAGTTTCATAACTTAAAACGTCCTTTTCTTTAAGTAGTTTTTGAATATCAAAAGCGTGTTTCGATAATATAACATCATAATTATACAGCAATTTGGCGAATTAACAAGAGAATTTATGAAAAAATCCAAAAAATGTTCAAGAAGTGTTCACTATTCCGCCGAAAAATGCGCTATAATATATATAAATTCAATTTTATTGTAAACAGCTCCGGCTTTTTTTACGGCCGGCTTTATCGGGAACAAAACCTTTTCCAGAAAGGGAGGACAATATAAATGACAAACGCAAAAATTCTTGTTGCGGATGACGACAGAAACATCTGCGAACTTTTAAAAATCTATCTTGAAAAAGAAGGCTATTCCGTTATTCTTGCGGGCAACGGTGAAGAAGCTCTTTTGAAATTCGACGAGGAAAACCCGGATATACTTCTTCTCGACGTAATGATGCCCCGGCTTGACGGTTGGCAAGTTTGCCGCGAACTGCGCAAAAAATCCGAATGTCCCATTATCATGATCACCGCAAAGGGCGAAACTTTTGATAAAGTTCTCGGTCTTGAACTCGGCGCGGACGATTACGTTGTAAAACCCTTTGAACCCAAGGAGATCGTTGCAAGGGTAAAAGCCGTTCTTCGCAGAACCGGCAAAACAAACGCAGAAAACGACAAAAAGGAAGTTAACTTTGATAAACTTACCGTAAACATGACAAAATATGAACTTAAAGTTGACGGAAAAGTTGTTGACACCCCCCCGAAGGAACTTGAACTTCTTTTCCACCTTGCTTCAAACCCCAACCGCGTTTATACCCGCGACCAGCTTCTTGATGAAGTTTGGGGATTTGAATATTACGGAGATTCCAGAACCGTTGATGTACACATAAAACGTCTTCGCGAAAAACTCGAGGGTGTTTCCGAAAAATGGAGCCTTAAAACCGTTTGGGGCGTTGGATATAAATTTGAAACGAAAGATGACTGATTTATGTCAAGAATAAAGCAAAATTTAAAAAAATCACTTTTTAACCGGTATTTTGCAATTTGTTCCGCGGTCATCCTTGCAACTCTTGTGCTTATGGGCGGGCTTGTCATAGGTTTTTCGGCAAGCTATTTCAGCGAAACAAGCCGTTCCGCACTTCGCAAAAATGCCGAACAGGCCGCCCAGGTAACCATAGTCGGAATGTCGGATTATGATTATATGAAAATACCGGTTTCAACGGTACAGAACGGATACCGCATAATTTCTTCCACAACCGAATCGGATATCTTTCTTGTAAATCTTGACGGAAAAACTCTTATCTGTTCCGAAGGCGAAAATTGCAGCCACAGAACCTACATCATTTCCGAAAACATTATGCAGGAAGCGATTTCCGGCGAATACGACGGTTTTGGAACTCTTGAAGGGATATATGAAACTTCCCATTACACTGTCGGAATTCCGATAAAGCACGGGGATATAACCATTGCCGTTCTTTTTGCTTCCACAGAAGCGACCGACGTTTGGTTCTTCATAATGGACCTTATGGATATTATTTTCCTTTGTGCGCTTATTGCAACAGCCGTTTCTTCCGTTGCAATCTATTTTGTCACCAACAGCATGACAAAACCGCTTCGCGAAATGGCTGCGGCGGCAAAAAGCTTTTCAACCGGGGATTTCACAGTCCGCGTTCCCGCAGAAGGAGAAGACGAAATTGCGCAGCTTGCCCGCTCGTTCAACCACATGGCGGATTCCATGGCGGATCTTGAATCCGTAAGGCGAAGCTTTATTGCAAACGTATCCCACGAACTTAAAACCCCGATGATGACCATCGGCGGATTTATCGACGGAATTTTGGACGGAACGGTTCCCCCCGAAAAGCACAAACAATATCTCGGTGTCGTTTCCGAAGAGGTAAAGCGTCTTTCCCGAATGGTAAAATCAATGCTCAGCATCGCAAGGATCGAAGCCGGAGATATGAAACTTAATCCGACGGATTTTGACATCAACGAGCTTGTCTGCAGAACGGTTTTTGCCTTTGAGCAAAAAATCGAAGAGAAAAAGCTTGAAATAATCGGTCTTGAATCCGACGAAGTTTTTGTAAATGCAGACAGCGACCTTATCCACCAGGTTGTTTACAATCTTATCGATAACGCTGTTAAATTTGTAAACGAAGAAGGCTGCATCTCTTTTTCCTATGCCGCAAAAGACGGAAAAGTTTTTGTTTCCGTCCGCAACACCGGTTCCGGAATTGCCCAGCAGGAACTCCCGAGGCTTTTTGACAGATTTTATAAAACGGACAAATCCCGAAGCCTTGACAAAACCGGCGTTGGGCTCGGGCTTTATATCGTCCAAACGATTGTCAACCAGCATAAGGGCGACCTTCTTGTAAAAAGCGTTGAAGGGGAATATACCGAATTTACCTTCTCCGTTCCCGCAACCGACCCGAAAGTTCTTAAAGAACGGAACAAACGCAGACTTCCAGATGAAAACTGATAAAAAGCCTTGTTTTTCTTCAGAAAATTTCAAAAAATTCAACCGTTGTTTATTGTTATTTAACAATTTGAATGTAAAATAAAAATCGCAAAAACTATATCCCCGAAAGGTATTTTTAATATGGACGAATTTGAGAAAAACGAACTTAACGAAAATCTTGCAGACGGAATTGAGGAACAGCCCCAGCCCGAGGAAAATTCCTTTAATTCCCAACCGGAAAGAAACACAAACGCTCCTTCCGGCTGGACCTATTCCGCAAACACCAATCAATATGTTTCCTGGGACGGAACTTCCGACGTGAACAGCACACAATGGAATCCTTCCGGCCAGAACCCCGGCCAGCAGCAGCCCCCCAGAAGAGAATACGGCACTCAGTACGGTTATTACGGCGGAGAACCCCATACCAATTATTACAGCACCAACGGAAATTATCAGTGGGATTTCAACAAATATGAAAGCGCAGACCGTTCGGAACCTGTTCCGAAAGCAAAAAAATCTTCCGGAAAAGGCCTTCGGGTCTTCCTCGGAATCATTCTTTCCCTTTTCTGCGTATGTATAATTTCCGTTTCTTCAATCGGAATTTACCGCTGGCTTACCGGCGAAAACAGAATAAGCGACCCGGTGATCGAAGGATCGCATTTCAATAACGAAGAACCCGAAACCTTGCCGGAAGAAATCATTCCCCCGGAAATCGATCTTCAGGATATCCCCAAGGAAAACACTTTTTCCACCGACGGAAAACTTTCCGCAACAGATGTTTATAAACTTGTAAGTCCTTCCGTTGTTGGCGTTGTTCAGTATCAGTACAGCGTTTCCCTTGAACCTGCCGGTTCCGGTTCCGGAATCATCCTCAGCGACGACGGTTATATCGTTACCAACGCGCATGTAATCGATGATGCGGAAACCGTAAAAATTGTTCTTTACAACGAAGAGGAATATGAAGCAAAAATCATAGGTTCCGACGTTCAAACCGATATCGCCGTTCTTAAAATTGAAGCAAACAACCTTGTTGAAGCCGAATTCGGCGATTCTTCCCAGCTTGAAATCGGCGAAACCGTTTATGCTCTCGGAAACCCCGGCGGCCTCAGCCTTCAATCCAGCTTTACCGACGGTATGGTAAGCGGCCTTAACCGCATTATCAACACCGAAAGCAGTTATTATATGAGCGTTATCCAAACCAGCGCGGCCATCAACCCGGGCAACTCCGGCGGCGCTCTTATCAATGAATTCGGCCAGGTAGTAGGCATTACAAGCGCAAAAATTATTTCCACCGATTATGAAGGAATTGGTTTTGCAATCCCCACCCAGACCGCAAAACCCATTATTGAAGACATTATTAAAAACGGATATGTTTCCGGAAGAGCAAAAATCGGAATTACCGGCGTTACCATAGATTCCGTAACCGCAAAATATTACAGCGTTCCCGAAGGCGTTCAGATCGTTACCATTGATGAAACCGGAAGCCTTGCCGGAACCGAAGCCAAAGTCGGCGACATCATCACCGCTTTCGGCGGAAAAGATGTTTCCAGCATCGAAGATATTCACCGCTATCTTCAAAACTATGCCCCCGGTGACGAAGTTGAAATTTCGCTCTATCGCTATTCCGCAACAAGAAACAACGACCTCAGCTTTACAATAACGATAAAACTTGTTGAGGACCGCGGACAATAAAAACAAACAAAAAATCCCGTGCTCATTTTGAGCACGGGATTTTTTTAACCGTTTTTCTGTAAAAAAGCCCCCTTGCCTAAAGAGAGCCGGATATTATTTGTTGTTTTATTGTATGGAACGGTCAAAACCGTTCCATACGCCTACAAAAAAACAGAGGCACTTCCTTACGAAGCGCCTCTTTTCTGTTTGCTTTTTTCTTTTATTTATCAGCCGTTTCTTTTCTGTCTTGCTTCAATATCTGCAAGAGCGTCTTTTCTGGAAAGGTTGATTCTGCCCTGCTGGTCAATTTCGACAACTTTTACGATTACTTCGTCGCCGGGTTTAACAACGTCTTCGACTTTTTCAACGCGGTTTTTGTCGAGTTTGGAAATGTGGCAAAGGCCTTCTTTTCCGGGAGCAATCTCAACGAAAGCGCCGAACTGCATAAGGCGGGTTACTTTTCCTTTATAGATAGCGCCGACTTCGGGATCCATGGTGATGGTCTGGATAATCTGGATAGCTCTTCTTGCGTTATCAATATCCATACCGGAAACAAATACGCTGCCGTCTTCTTCGATATCGATTTTAACGTCGCATTCTGCGCAGATTTTCTGAATGGTTTTGCCGCCGGAACCGATAACGTCACGGATCTTGTCGGTATCGATTTTGATGGTGAGCATTTTCGGAGCATATTTGGAAAGTTCTGCTCTGGGTTCTGCAATTGCGGGAGCCATGATATCATCAAGGATATAGAATCTTGCTTTTTCGGTTTTGTCAAGAGCTTCGGCAATGATTTCGGGAGTAAGACCATCGCATTTAAGGTCCATCTGGATTGCGGTGATACCGTCTTTGGTACCTGCAACTTTGAAGTCCATGTCGCCGAAGAAGTCTTCAAGACCCTGGATATCGACCATGGTCATCCAACGTTCGCCTTCGGTGATAAGGCCGCAGGAGATACCTGCAACGGGTTTTTTAATCGGAACACCCGCATCCATAAGAGCAAGGGTGGAACCGCAAATTGCGCCCTGGCTGGTGGAACCGTTGGAAGAAAGAACTTCGGAAACGGTTCTGATTGCATAGGGGAATTCTTCAACGGGCGGAATAACGGGTTCAAGAGCTCTTTCTGCAAGAGCGCCGTGGCCGATTTCACGTCTGCCGGGGCCGCGGGAAGGTCTGGTTTCGCCTACGGAATAGGAAGGCATGTTGTACTGGTGCATATAGCGTTTGGTTGCTACGCCGTCAATGCCGTCGAGTTCCTGGGATTCTGAAACAAGGCCAAGGGTCGCAATGGTAAGAACCTGGGTCTGGCCGCGGGTAAACATACCGCTGCCGTGGGTTCTGGGAAGAAGGCCGACTTCTGCCGCGAGAGGTCTGATTTCATCAAGACCGCGTCCGTCAACACGTTTGCCGTCGTCGATGAGCCAGCGTCTTACAACGTATTTCTGAAGTTTGTAGATAGCTTCGTCGATTTTGAGAATATCATCGGGATAGATTTCATCGAATTTTTCGTGAACAGCGGCGATGATGGGCTGAAGAGCTGCATCGCGGACGTTTTTATCGTCGGTATCAAGAGCTTTTCTGATATCTTCGATTGCAAATTCTTTGATTTCCTCGAACATTTCTGCGGGAACATCGATTACCTGATATTCAAATTTCGGTTTACCGATTTCAGCAACAACGCTGTTGATGAAGTTTACCATCTTAACGTTTTCTTCATGAGCGGTCATGATTGCTTTGAGCATGGTGGCGTTGTCAACTTCGTTTGCGCCTGCTTCGATCATAACAACTTTTTTATCGGTGGAAGAAACGATAAGGTGAAGGTCGGATTTTGCATCCTGTTCAGCGGTAGGGTTAAGGATGATTTCGCCGTCAACAAGACCGACTTCGCAGCCTGCAATAGGTCCGTTCCACGGAACATCGGAAATTGCAACAGCCATGGAAGCTCCGATCATTCCGCACATGCAGTAGGAATAATCGGGGTCAACGGACATTGCGGACATTACTACTGCGCAGTCGTTTCTCATGTCTTTCGGGAAAAGAGGACGCATAGGACGGTCGATTACGCGGCTGTCAAGAATAGCTCTGTCGGTGGGGCGGCCTTCTCTTCTGGGGAAAGAGCCGGGGATTTTACCGACGGAATAAAGCTTTTCGTCAAAATCGACGGAAAGAGGGAAATAGTCAATTCCTTCGCGGGGGGTCTTGCTTGCGGTAACGTTGCAGAGAACAGCGGTTTCGCCGTATCTTACAAGGATAGAAGCGTTTGCAAGGCAGCACATTTTGCCGGTTTCAAAGCTGATTTTTCTGCCGCAGTATTCGGTTTCAAAAACTCTGTAATTTTCGAACATAAAAAAATACCTCCGTTTTAAATTTTTGCGCGCGGCAAAAACAAAAGCGGAAGCGGGAATAAACAATAAATCCAAAAACCAAAAACCTTTTTCGGTTCCT
>JAFSEN010000040.1 GCA_017435745.1 Oscillospiraceae bacterium | reverse complement strand
TTCTTCTTTTCCTGATACAAATCGGCGGACTTGGGTTTATGTCTATTTTCACCATTTTTTCGGTTTTTTTGAAGAAAAAAATTTCTCTCGGAGAAAGAAAAATCCTTGTTCAGATTTCCGGAAACATGAGATATCACGGCGTTGTTTCCATGATGAAAAAAATTATTTTTGGAACTTTTCTTATCGAAGGATTGGGCGCGCTTGTTCTTTCTTTTCGGTTTTGCCGCGAAATGCCCTTCGGAGAAGGACTTTTTTATTCGGTTTTCCATTCGGTTTCCGCTTTTTGCAATGCGGGTTTTGACCTTATGAGCCAATTCAGTTCCGAAACTTCTTTTTCATCATATTCCGGCGATTGGCTTGTTAACCTTACTCTTATGTCTCTGATTATAACCGGTGGAATAGGTTTTCTTGTTTGGGACGATTTTGAAAAACACCGTTTTAATTTCAGAAACTATTGTCTTCACAGCAAACTTGCTGTTCTATCGAGCGCAATTCTTCTCTCATTCGGTTTTGTTTTTTTCCTCGTTTCAGAATGGAACGCTTCTTTTTCTGAAATGTCCGTTCCGGAAAAAATTCTTGCGGCAATGTTCCAATCCACAACAACAAGAACCGCGGGTTTTTGCACCGTTCCGCAAAACGAGCTCAGCGAAGCAGGGAAGCTTTTTACTTCCGTTTTTATGTTCATCGGCGGAAGCCCTGCTTCGACCGCCGGCGGAGTTAAAACAACTACCATTCTTGTTGTAATACTTAGCTCCATCGCTTCCGCAAGAAACATTAAAAATGTCACTATTTTTAAAAAACGCATTGCCGAAAACGTTGTTCATCAAGCAACTTCCATCTCCACAATTTATCTTTGCGCCATTATTCTTTCCTGTGCAATAATGACAATTATTGAACCTTTTTCTCTTTCCGATATGCTTTATGAAACCGTTTCCGCTGTCGGAACAGTTGGGCTTTCCGTTGGAATAACGGCAGAACTTACCGTTTTTTCAAAATTGCTTTTGATTTTGCTTATGTTCTTCGGAAGAATCGGCGGGCTTTCGCTTGTTCTTGTTCTTGCGGAAAAACAAACGCCCATTTTTACGGAACGCCCTGTTGAAAATATTTTGATTGGTTAAGGAGAAAATAAAATGAAATCTATTCTTGTTCTCGGTCTTGGAAGATTTGGAAGACATCTTGCCCACAAACTTCAACAACTTGGAAACGAAGTTATGGTAATTGATAAGGACGAAGCGCTTGTTGAAAAATATTCCAACACTTTTACCGATGCGCAGATTGGCGATTGCACCGATGAAGCGGTTATCCGTTCCCTTGGGGTAAACCAGTTTGATGTTTGTTTCGTTACAATCTGTGATGATTTTCAGTCTTCCCTTGTTACCACTTCCCTTGTTAAAAAAATGGGTGCACGCCACGTTGTTGCAAAAGCAAAAAGGGATATTCAGGCGGAATTTCTTAAGAAAATCGGTGCGAACGAAGTTATTTATCCGGAAAGAGAAATTGCGGAAAGCGTTGCGATGCGTTATAACTCCGGCAACATTTTCGATTATATTGAACTTACAAGCGAATATTCGATTTATGAAATTCCGATTCTTCCTGAATGGGCGGGAAAAAACATTCTTGAACTCAACATCCGTAAAGAATATCGCATAAACATCATCGCTATCAAGCATAAGGAACATCTTCAGCCTATGCCCGGACCGGATTATGAATTCCGAAAATCCGACCACGTCGTTGTTCTCGGAAAAAGCGACGATATCTTCCGCATTGCCGGAAAAGCAATTAAATAAAAAAAGCCGCCCGTTTTTTTAAGGGCGGCTTTTTTCATATCGATTTTATTATTTTTTCAAATTTTTCATCAACTTTTTTAAAATCCGTTGCATTGATATAAATCTTTTCAAGTTCATTATGGACAAGTTTTGCTTCTTTTGTACAGTTCACCGCCTGGTCGATAAGATTTTTTGCAGAGCGAAGCGCAAAACGTATTTTTATTTTATTTGCGGAATATTTTTTAAAATCCGCAAAGCGTCTTGCATGAATAATCCTGTACGGAACGATATCTATTTTGTGTCTGCGGTTATCCGTCATAAATCCAAGACGCAAAGCAGGAATGAAAATATGCTCGATTTTTTCTTGCGGAAAAATCGGGCAGGTGCAGGTTATTATATCGAGCCCATGTTCAAGAGCATATTTTCTGACGGTGCTCATAAAAATTCTTGAAACCGCGCCCGCATCATCATCTATAAGATAAATTTTATCGCAAAGAATTTTTGGAGTGTTTTTATGAAAAAAGATTCCCTTATCCGTTATCGCGCTTAAAAAGCGCTGTTTTTCTGTTCCCCGCTGGCTGTTTTTTCTTCCAAATTCTCTCATGCAGATCCTTTTTGCTGTTTTTTCAACTTTTTCCGGAAAAACGGAATCCAACCCAAGCTTTGCCGCCTGGTCAAGAAGTCCGGATGCCGCGGAAATATATCTTCTTGCTTCCTCATGAAGTCTTCTGTTTTCATCAAAAAGCCTTATGATTTCTTCTTTTTCTTTCCAAAGCTTTTTTTCATCCCAACAATCCCAAAGCGAAACCGGAATTTCCGACGTTCCGGGATACTTTGGTTCATAAGCATGGGGCAAGGTTGCATCCGCAAATGCAAATTTTCCGTCGGAAGTTATAACCGCATCAAGCGAATCTGTATCCGCCGAACAAAAAACGAGTTCCGTGCTCAAACCTTTTTCCGCGAGCACGGAAGCAATTTTTTTGAGCATTGTTGATTTTCCCGTTCCGGGGCCGCCTTTTAAAAGAAAAACTTTTCCGTCAGATTTAACGCAAAAAATTTTATCGAACCTTGAATAATATCCTTTCGGGGCGTTTGTTCCGAGAAACCAGCACGGAACCGACAACAAATCCTGCATTATGTATCTCCTCCCTTCGTAGTTCATTTTATTCCAAAGGAAGAATTTAGGTTAATATGTAAACAAAGGAGAAACTTCTTCCTTCCCCTTTGCGGAAACCCTTTGCGGAATTTTAAAACGAATCTATATCGGTTATATCCGCGATGTTCATGGAATCTTTTGACCGATGTATCTCTTCTTTTTTGGAACCAATTGTATTCATATGAGTAATGATACGTTCCTGCTGCATAGGGTTGAAAGCTCCAAACGGTTTTGACCTTTTGGGGTCATTTTCAAACGCCGGCCCGCCCATGTTTTTAAGTTTCTCTCTGTTACTGCTCATCTTTTTTCACCTCGGTTTTATTTTTGACCGAAGATTCTGTTATATTCCCTGAAAATCATGGAAGAGCTTTTTTGGGAAAAACAATTTTTCCCGTTGAGAACATTTTTTCAAAAAACGCCACAATAAAGCTTAAGCCGCACCAAAGAAGGCTGAAAACCGGGCATATTTGTCCAAGGATATTTCCCGGAACGGAAGAATAATCCCAAACAGACATTCCGAGAAAGAGATTGAACACAATTCCAAAAACAAATTCGACCGCTGTTATTATTGTTCCGCCGACTATGGATTTAAAATAAAGCGGCGCATTTTTAAGTTTTTTAAAAACATTTATAAGAAAAAGAAGCGAAATTCCTCCGGCAGCAGCCATTGACCAATGGCTGTGGCCGCGCCACAAAGTTTCGAGCAGATAATATCCCGCCGCACCGAAAACAAAAATTTTTCCGTTGTTTTTTAATTTTTCCATAAAATCACCCAAAAACTATTTTTTACGGAAAAGGCACAAAAATTCCCCGTAAAAAATGGGTTTTATTTGTTCGTAACAGGTGGTATAATTTTTTTGCCCAACAAATAATTTTCAGGAGAAATTTATGAAAAGAATTCTTGTAATCGGCGGAAACGGAAGCGGAAAAAGCACTTTTTCAAAAAAACTCGGCGAAAAAACCGGTCTTCCGGTCGTTCATCTTGATAAAATTTTTTGGCATGGAAACTGGGAATATATTTCCCGGGAAAAATTTGACATTTTGCTCGACAGCGAATTAAAAAAAGAAAGTTGGATAATCGACGGAAACTTTGAGCGAACCCTTGAAAAAAGAGTGCAATATTGCGACACCGTTTTTTATTTTGATTTTTCAACCATCCGCTGTCTTTTTGGAGTTACTGAAAGAGTTTTAAAAAATTACGGAAGAACAAGGGCGGATATGGGCGGAAACTGCCCGGAAAAATTTGACCTTGAATTTTACAAAGCGATTTTGCGTTTTAACAAAAAGAACCGCCCGAAAACAAAAACAATTTTGGAAAAATATAATCCGGACGTAATTGTTTTTAAAAACAGAAAACAGGCAGAAAATTATCTTAATTCATTATAAAATTCTGCTGCGGGAGAAAGGCCCCTTTCTACTGCAAAAGAGTAAACTTTTTTATATTGACGACATTATTATGAAGATGATATAATAAAATATCACAAATATTTTTTGGAGGAAACTATGGCAAAACAAATCTGGAAACCCGCAACCCTTCTTTCTCCCCTTCCGGCGGCGCTTGTAACCTGCGGAACTGTTGAAGAACCCAATGTTCTTACAATTGCATGGACCGGAATCATCAACTCCAGCCCCGCAATGACCTATATTTCAGTCCGCCCCGAAAGATGGAGCCACCATATTATTTCCGAAAGCGGAGAATTTGTAATCAACGTAACAACCGATTCCCTTGTCCGTGCGGCGGATTTTTGCGGAGTTCGTTCCGGTAAAGACACCGATAAATTTGCTGAGATGAAGCTCACCGCTCTTCCTGCATCCAAAGTTTCCGCACCGATACTTGCCCAAAGCCCCATTTCTCTTGAATGCAAAGTAACCGAAGTAAAGCATCTTGGAAGCCACGATATGTTTATTGCAGAAATCGTTGCTATCCAGGTCGAGGATAAATATATCGACGAAGACGGAAGACTTGACCTTCGCAAAGCGGGAATTATGTTCTATTCCCACGGCGAATATTTTGCTCAGGGCAAAAAAATCGGCCAGATGGGTTATTCCGTAAAGAAAAAACGCGCAAAAAACCCGAAACTTGCAAGCAAAAAAGAAAAATAACCATAAAAAAATCCCGGTCTTCTGACCGGGATTTTTTTATTTGTTCAGTTTGCGGATTCTGTAAATTCCTATTCCGAAAAAAATTGCGGCAATAAAAAGAATCGAAACAAGACAGATAAAATTTATGTTTCCGTTAATACATTCTTCCCAGTTATAAAAATCAATTTTATAACTGCTGTCGGAAGGGCCAAAAAGTTTTTCCGCAACAAAATTAGCAAAATACAGCATGAGCACACTTAACGCGGTGCAGATTCCGGCCTTTAAAAACACATCAAATTTCAGAGTGCAAATATATGCGGACAAAATAACCGGCACAAAACCATAGCATGTCATAGCTATAGCTTTCCAAAGCGGAAAAGTTTCCCAAATGCGGATATTTAAAATCATCAGAATGCTCAAAACAAAAACCGAACCTAAGGCAATTAAAAATTTCCAGCGGGATAGTTTTGTTTCAGACAGTAATATCGGTAAAAACAGCAGAGCATAGCCCATTAAAATTCCGAGGCAGGCTGTTATAAACCACGAAAAACCTTTTGTATATACCGCACAGACAAACAAAAGCAGACATATCGAAAGGCAGCTTGTTGCCGCAAAAACAAAAAGCTTTTTGTATTCAAAAAAACTTGTGAAAGTCGGCACGAATGAATAGGCGCAGATAAGCGCCGCCAGAACAACGAAAAACCAGGACAGAGTGCGGTTCACCGCAAGATTGCAGATAAAACAAATCACTGCCGCGGTAATATAGGAAATTGTCGGAACCCAAAACCAGGTTCCGCGGATTACGCGGAACTTTTTTGCATCAAGCTTCATTTCCCTTTCGGCCGTATCAGTTGATGAAGTAATAAATTCGTGCTCGCTTATATCAAGAATCCGGCATATATCGGAAACCAACGTAATATCAGGATAAGATATTCCCCTTTCCCATTTACTGACGGCGCCTTCTGTTACATAAAGCATTTCCGCCAGTTCCTTTTGGGAATAGTTATTTTCGATCCGCTTGCTTTTGATAAACGAACCGAAAGTTTTTTTATCTGTCATTTTCTTCACCTCCTGCCCGCTATTTTAATTCAGAAACTTTTTTTCGTCAATGGACTGTTGAGCCAGTGGATTTTTCGATAAAAAACGGCGGGAGCAAGCCCCCGCCATAGGTTTTTAATTATTTGATTTTTGTAAAATCATAAAATCTTCCTTCGCCTTTTTCAAAAAGCTCAAGAGCTATCATAGCCTGCATACACTGGTCGGTTGCCATAGGGTCCTTCGCCATTCCGAGAGTGTGACAAAAAGCTCCGTCACCGAGATAATATTGCATGAAATAGGAACCTATCCAGCCGCCTTCTTTGATGAAACGCTCGTCGGTGCGGATATCGATTCCGATTGAAGAAAGGGCGATTATAACCTGGGCCGTTGTCTGGACGTTTTCGCCTTCCCAGGCGAAAAATCCGCCGTTTTCCTGCTGGACTTTCGAAAGATGTTCAACAGCTCTGTCAACTGCCGCGGTTATTCTTTCGTCTTTTCCGTAATAAGGAGCAAAGGCCTGGATTACCTGGGCGGTTATGTCAACGTCCGGTTCCTCGCCTTTAAGAGCCCATCCGCCGACTTCATATTCTTCCGAAAGAATATGGTCGATGAAGATATTTCTGTCTGTTCCGGGGATTTCGTAACCCAGACAGTCAAGAGAAATAAGAGCAAAAATGCTGCCCGGAATCCCCTGTTTTGAAACAAATTCAAAATCATCATGGTGCTCAAAAAGGTTGTATCCGTTAACATCCATCGGGTCTTTTCCGATTGCCGTAACCGCAAGCGCCGCCCTTGAATAGTTGCTGTGCTTTGTTTTTGTAAGAATTCCGGAAGTTTCTTCCAAAGTTTTGCAAAGGTTATTATAATATGTTTCGTACCAGCCTTCCGGAACCTTTGCGCCGTTTCTTGCCGAAACAATAATCGACCATTCCCCGGCGATGCTGCTGTGCCCCGGATTTGGAGCGTTGCTTATTATATTGGCCATGGTTTCTTCCATAACTTTGGAAAAATCGTAATCTGTTCCAATTTTTTGTGTTCCGCAGCCGGAAAAAATCAAAGTAAAAATTAAAATTAAAATTAAAAGTTTTTTCAAGAAAAGCACTTCCCCTTTCTAAAACAACTTTTTTTATCATAAAAATATAATATCACATAAAACGCTTTACATCAAGGCGCGAATTGTTCCAAACTTGCTTAAAAGGGTTGGTGCTTTTGACTAAACAAAATTTTCTGACCGCGCTTACGGCTTTTTCAGTTTGTATGATTTTTCTTTTTGAAAGCCGCGAACTTAGCGAAGGAATCCGAAAAGGTCTTTTTTTATGTTCATATTCTGTAATACCCGCGGTCTTTCCGTTTATGGCTGTTTCTGTTTTTTTATGCAGAAGCAAAGCCGCAGATTTTTTTGAAAAGCTTTTTCTTCCGCTTACTTTTTTGCTGAAAATACCGAAAGCCTGCGGCGGAATCTTGCTTTCCGCCCTGGTTGGAGGATACCCCGCCGCCGCAAAAAATATAAACGATCTTGCTCTTCAAGGCGTCATCGACAGCCGCACCGCCGGAAAAATGCTTTGCTATTGTGTAAACGCCGGCCCGCCTTTTTTGATTTCGGCAATCGGAGCAGGAATATTCGGGAACATAAAAACCGGTTTTCTTATCTTTTTTGCCCAGCTTTTTTCCGCCGCCTTAATTGCATTTTTTATCAGTTTGTTTTCCGAAAGAATTTCAGATATTAAATCTTTGCCTCAACCGCAAAAGCCGAAAACATCGGTTTGTATTGTTGAATCCGTCGTTTCTTCCGCAGAAAGCTGTTTCAGAATGTGCGCGTTTATCGTTATAGCCTGCGGAATTACCGGGATTATTGAACAAAACGCCGCTTTCTCTTCGCTGAAAAACTCTGCCGCCGCAAATGCGGTTTTCAGCGGTTTTTTTGAAGTTACTTCCGGGTGCTTCGCCTGCGCCGATATTGAAGGATTTTCATCAATAATCCTTGCGGGAGCTATCGCTTCCTTTTCAGGAATATCGGTAATTTTACAGATTGCCGCGGTTACGGAAGAAAGCAAAATTCCTCTTTTTCCGTTCGTCATTTCGCGTTTTTTCCATGCCGGAATCACCGCGGGAATTCTTCGCATATTTTTGCTTTTTTCAAAAGACACCGCAGAAGTTTTTTCTTCCGGAGATACCGTCCTAAAGGCGGCACTTTCCGCTTCCGCTCCGGCGGCGGTAAGCCTTCTTTGCATGGCTTCGCTTTTTCTTCTTTCGCTTGTTCCGCCGGAAAGCAAAAAAGAACCTCTGTTTTTAAGAATCAAAGAAAAAATTTTTTTAAAGTCATAAATACCCCTAAAAGAAGTGATTTGAACAACCCCAATAGCAGACAGCTGTAGTACGCCGCTTCGCGGCGTACATACTAAAGTATAAAAAGAATGACGCACCCAAAAGGGTGCGTCATTCTTTTTAATCAGAACATTTTAATAATGATCGATTTTTTATTTTCTTTTTTTGGAAACAAAAGCAACTGCACCAAGAACAACGATTGCCGCAAATGCGGAGCCGGTATATACCGGAGCACCGGTTTCGGGGTTGTTTTCGTCTTCTTTGGAATCATTTCCAATGTAGATGAAGGAAGGATCTTTATCCTCATCTATACCGTCGCCGAGTTTCGGGGTTGTGATTCTTTCGATTTCTCCGCAAACCTCACATCTGCGTTCAAGGATTCCGCCGCGGACATAGTTTGCGGTTACAATTGTTTTCCATGCGCTCCAATCGTGGCCGAGAGCTTCGATTTCGCCGAATTCTTCAAAGTCGCAGTTTGCGCAATATTTTCTGAATTCGCCTTTTTCGGTGCAGGAAGGTTCTTTTACGGTTTCGTATTTGTGGTCATGTCCAAGCGCGGGAATTTCTTCCTGTGCAACAAGAACTTTTCCGCAGCGGCCGCAATGTTTGCCCTCGGTAAGTCCGGTGTTTTCACAATCGGGTTCAACTGCTTCATCGGTTACTTCGGTGTGTCCAAGTGCGGGAACAACTTCCTGAGGAACAAGGACTTCGCCGCAGCTGCAGTGTTTGCCTTCGGTAAGACCGGTGTTTTCGCAATCGGGAGCAACTGCTTCGTCAACGATTTCGTTATGTCCGCCGCACTGGATGTCTTTTCTGTCGCGGATACGGATTCTTGCGAAAGGACCTTCGGGTGCGTTGAAGGTGTTATCATAGGAAGCAAGACCGGTTACGGTAATTTCATGTCCTACTGCAAGGTTCGGGATTTCAGTCTGTGCAACAGCTCTGGATCTTACGGAATTTACGGTGATATAACCGTCGATAAATACTCTTGCAACATTGCCTTCAGCATCTTTTACCATAATGGTCTGTACAAGGCCGTTTGCAAGTTCGAAGCTTTCAACGGTACCTTTTATCGTAACAAGTCTGCCTTCGACAGAACGGTTGTTGATCTGTTCTGCGGTTACTTCAACGGGTTTAACTTCGTGGCCTTCGCTGATAAGTTCGATGGAGCTTACCTGGAGTTCCGGTTCGCCCTGATAGAATTCGGTGGTACCGGTGATGCGTACTTTATCGCCGACTTTATAATTTCCTGCAACGGGGAAGCAGCAGATACCGCCGGTTTCGTCCTGAACGTAAATGCAGTCGAAGAATGCGGTGTCTTTGTCATATCCGGAAGCGTTGGAAGTTACAATACCTTCGATGGTGTATTTATAACCTGCTTCAAGCTGGCCGTTAACTTCGGAAATATTGCTTACGGTTATGGGGTTAATGTGTTTTACAAGGTTTTCGCAAATCTTATAGTTGGAATAGTTCTTTTCGGAACCGCTGTCTTCGATAGTTGCCTGAACTTCGAAGTTGGACATAAATGCGGCGCCGGAAACGATTATAAGTCCGCGTCCTTCAAGCTGTTCGGAAGCCATTACCATAAGGCGTTCGTCGCCTTCAGCATATTCATATTTCGGAATATTGCCGCCGAGGCCGTCTTTATCGACGTCAACGGAATAGGTGCTTGCGTGTCCGAATACAACGGGAGAAACGGTTGCGGGAAGAGTTCCGTCAACAGTATATACGGTGGAACCGCCGTAATGGCTGAATACCTCGGTATAAAGTCTGTCGTGAGGATGTTCGGGGTCAACTTCAATGCCTTCTGTAAGGAAGGAATCTCCGTAGGTGTTGAAATAAAGTCTCCATTTATCAACGCCGTCCGCTGCGCTTCTTACGTCGTCATAAGTTGCGTCGTCGCCGACTCTGAGGGAGGAACCGAGAGCTTCAAGAATGTCGTTCTGGGTTTCTGCCATGTGTTTGATTGCCGGGTTGCTCTGGATTACATCATAGTTTTCATAGTTATCGGACCAGTTTGCAACTATGATCATACCGCCGGCTTTATTGAATTCTACAATGGCCGCAAGTTCATCTTCGCTGTAAGTTCTCGGGTCGGTCTGTGCGGCTGCAAGACGTCTGGAAGGAGCGGTAAGGATTATTGCTTTGTATTTCGGGTTGGAGCATGCAGCAATAAGTTCCTCGCTGGTCTTGAGATCAACGGTACGTACGCTGTATCCTGCAGCAAGAGCGCCGAAGTTGCCCATGCTGTCTTTATAGTTGCCCGCTACGTATTCGTTGTAATGGGAAGCGTCAATACCGATATATACAAGTTTATCCGCATCCTGAACGTCAAGTTCAACATCCATGGTGAAAATATATTCCACGCCGTCCTGTTCAACAACCGCGGTTACGGTTACGGTCATAAGTTTTGCAGTTTCGGGAGTATATTTGAAATTAACAGTTTCTGTGGAAGAAGCGCTGATCGTAGCTCCGCTGTCATCAAAGCCGATAACCTGGCTTCCAACGGTATAGGTTACGGATTTGAGTTTTGCGTCTTTGTTTTCGCTGTTGAAAAGGGTTGTGGAAATTGTAAGTTCTTCGCCGGTAACGGGGGTGGAAGTTCCGCATATAACGGAGGAAATTCCGAGTTTAAGGCTTTCGCCAACCCAAACGGGAGCGGTTACTGCAAGTTCGCCGTCGCCTTCGGTTACTCTGATATAATAATAGCTGTAATCGGGATCGAGGGTTACGTTAAGTTCGCCGTCTTTAAGATCCGCAGGATCATCCCAAGTGTAAGCAACTTTACCGGAGTTTACGATTACCTCAACTTTGCTGATGGAATCGGAGATATCCGGATCGTAAACAGTTACGTTGATATCAAGTTTTTCCGGAACTTCGGTGATGGAGGAACCGAGCATAAGTCCGTTTACGGTGTATCCGATTTCAAGGTTTTTGTCCTCGGTGGAATACATACGCATTGCACGGATCGCATCATAGATGCCTTCCTCGGTGAAGTTATCGGTGATGATTACGTCACGGGCATCGTTTGCGTTACCCCATTTACCTTTGTGGTTGTCCTGGTTGTTTGTAGGAGCAACATGCCAGCCTTTATCGAGAGCCATGGTGTAATATTCATAGCTGGGATAATAGCCGCCTGCGCCGACTTGGCCTTCGCCGTTACCTACCTCGACCATCTGGATTCTGGTGTCGATAAGAGCATCCCAATATGCAAAATCGGTAAAGGTACCGAAGGTGGAACCGGGATGGTTGAACTGGTTAAGGGAATCTGCGCCTTCTGCTCTTGAAAGAAGAGCATAGTATGCTTTCATACCTGCGTCGGCGGTTTTGCTGTTAAGGGTGGCGTTGTTTCTGGAAACAATACCGGGGGTATTGAAAGTGTTGATATGGCCGGGGCCGCCGGACCAGGTCATTTCGAAACCGCCGATTGCAATTACCTTGCTCTGGGAATTGTTGAAACTTTCGATTGCGGTTTTATATTCTCTCCAGGTTTTCTGGCTTTCTGCGGTTGCAAGGCTCATATCATAAAGTGCGCCTTCGGGGTTTGCCGCAGATGAAGTATCGAAATAGTTGGAATGGTCGGTAAACGCAACGAAATCAACGTTTGCGCTTTCCGGAAGGTTTGCAATGTATTCAAGAGCGGATTCGAGAGAACCGGAACCGTCGGAATAGGTTGTATGGCTGTGGAGCTGTCCGAAATAGAGCTGATACTGTGCTTCGCCAACGGTGAAGCTCCAGGTTTTGGAAGTTTCTTTGCCGTCCGCGCGTTTTACTTCTACGGTTACGGAAGTTCTTCCGTCTTCCATATCTTCGGAAGGAATATAGGTGATTTTTCCGTTTTCATAAACTGCTTCGACTTCTTCGCCGTTGATTTTCATGGTAACAACTGCGTTTTCGCCTGCGTTAAGAATTTCAGCGGAAATTTCGGGGCGTTTTTCATCCTTTGTTTCTGCGTTCGCTTCGGGAGAAACGTTGCCGATGGAAGGTTCGTCTTTTACGGTTACTTTATGTTCGCCGCGGATAGCAACGCCTTTGGTATCTTTACCTTCAACGGTAATGACGATTTCAGCTCCGCTGATATCTTCTTTTGCAATGGTGTAGCTTCCGTCTTCATTTGCGGAAAGTTCTTTTCCGTTTGCTTTAACGGTAAGTTCGCCGTCAACACCGAATACTGCGTTTACGGTGAAGCTGAAAGTATAATCGCTTCCGACGTATGCTTCGGCGGCATCTTCGAAATCAACGGAAGGAACGTTTACAACGCCTTCGGTTACGTTAATGTTTTCTGCTACGGGGTAGAAAGCAAATTCAAAAATTTCGCTTTCAGCTGCTTTATAAGTCCAGCCGGAGAAAGAACCGCCATAATATTCGATAACAACGACTCCTGTACTGCCGCTTGAGAAAGTATAAAGCGCCGCTTTGTTGTTAAGAACATATCCGTTTTCTTTTGCGGAAAGGTTCCATTTAGTATATTCACTTTCTTCTTCCGCCATGAAAATTTCTTCTGCATCGTTTGCAGCAAGATATTTTCCGCCGGATTCGAAGGTGAAATCATCTCCGTCAACGGAAACAGTGAATACTCTTGCTCCGTTTTCGGGAACTGCTTTTCCGTCAACGATATCGGTATGAACGGCTTCCATAGAAACTTTCATGCTGTCTTCAAGACCGATGGAACTTTCGGAAGAAGCGTTATAAATTACAACTTTGTCGCCTGCGGAAGGAAGGGGCAATTCCTCTGCAGCTTCTTCATAAGCATAAAGGGTGAAATCACAAGGATATTCGGAAGGTTTTCCGGAAATAGTTGTGTTTTTATATCCACGGAAACGGTTAAATCCACCATATTGGGGATCCATATTTGCATTACTTGCAAGTTTTACAGTGTCGGAACCGGTTCCGCTGAAAGTGAAGGTTCCTTTTGATTCGTCAAAATTCCAAACCCAATCATAAGAACCGGAACTAATTCCGTTACTGTTGCCGCCTTTGGGTTTAATAAAAGCACCGTTGCTGTCTTTAATGGTTACTTTATCGCCATTGACAGTAAGTGTCCAAATTCCGCCTTTTGCGTCAGTTACTTTATCACCGGAAATAACGGGCTGAACCGCAGATACCCAGGTTCCGTCAAGAACGCCGGGCGCATATCCGGTTTCGACAACCATTACATAAGTTCCGGTTACGAACTGATCTTTGGAGGTGATTTTTCCGCCTTCGGGTTCGGGAACATATTCTGTAATTTCTTCTGCAACGGTGTTGCGGAGCTGAGGATTTCCATTATAAATACCTACTGCCGCTTTTACGTTGATCTTATCGCCGACTGCATATTTCCATGTTCCGTCATCGTTTTTTCCGATAACAGCTTTGTAAATCTGGATTGTTTTGCCTTCGCTGTCTTTTACGGTGATGTTGGGAGTTGAATATGCACCGTTGTTATCATAAACTTCGGTAACTTCAAGATTCTTAATTTCAACATAGGTGCAGACGTCTGCTGCAGTAAGTGCCCCGATTGTAGTTTCTTTCGCAGAAAGAACAAGACCTTCGGATTTTTCAAATGTTCCGCTTCCAAGCTGAGGAAGACCGTTATAATCTGCTCTGCTGCCGGTTGCAATTACTGTATCGCCAAGCGCAACTTCGCTCGGTTTTACCGCCATTCTTGCACAGATTGCTCCGGTTTCATCCTGGAGATAAAGGTTGTTGCCGTCGATAAGAGTTACAACACCTTTTACAGTAAATTCGGTTCCGGTTTCTCCTGCAAGTGCGGTGGAAATCGGAACGATTTTTACTTCGGGTTCTTCAGGTTCTACAGGGGGTTCGGCTGCTTCAACATATTCTGTAAAAGTAAGAGCAGTAATATGAGTATCACCGGGGGTTGCGTATGCACCATAGCTTCCGTAACCGGTGTCGTAGGCTACGGTTTTTTCTTTAAGTGCGTTTACAACAGTGAAAGTACCGTCGGAATTATCGCTTGCGGTCCAGATATGTCCTTCTTTGGGAACATCGACAGATACGTTAAAATTATTATAATTACCGCTCATATAATAATATCTGCCATAGATATCCTGGATTGTGAAGCCTTCTTTACCAACGTTTGTAACTTTAAGCTTGTTAGCTTCGCTGTAACCGCCGAGAACGCCTTCGGTAAGAGCCACATCAGTAGCCGAAATATAACCATAGGTTTTGTCTTCTGCATGCGCGGTCATTGCTTTGCCTTTGGTCGCTTCCCAAATTACATATTCGCCGTCTGGAATTACATATTCCGGAGCGGAAGGAATAAGCGTAATTTCTTCTGCAACGGTGTTGCGGAGCTGAGGATTTCCATTATAAATACCTACTGCCGCTTTTACGTTGATCTTATCGCCGACTGCATATTTCCATGTTCCGTCATCGTTTTTTCCGATAACAGCTTTGTAAATCTGAATAGTTTTGCCTTCGCTGTCTTTTACGGTGATGTTGGGAGTTGAATATGCACCGTTGTTATCATAAACTTCGGTAACTTCAAGATTCTTAATTTCAACATAGGTGCAGATATCTGCTGCGGTAAGTGCTCCGATGGTAGTTTCTTTTGCAGAAAGAACAAGACCTTCGGATTTTTCAAATGTTCCACTTCCAAGCTGAGGAAGACCGTTATAATCTGCTCTGCTGCCGGTTGCAATTACTGTATCACCAAGCGCAACTTCGCTCGGTTTTACCGCCATTCTTGCACAGATTGCTCCGGTTTCATCCTGGAGATAAAGGTTGTTGCCGTCAATAAGAGTTACAACACCTTTTACAGTAAATTCGGTTCCGGTTTCTCCTTCAAGTGCGGTGGAAATCGGAACGATTTTTACTTCCGGTTCTACAGGGGGTTCTTCCGGTTCTACGGGGGGTTCTTCTTCGCCGCCGGAAGGAGTTTCAATTTTATAAAGAGTAACAGCTTGCTGTTTAGTATATGTACTCGATTTATAAAATCTGAAACGATAATTATCTTTATTTGCGTTATAACGCATGTGGGCTCCGGAACTTCCCACTATATCAATTCCGTCATCTGCTAAAGAAAAACTAAGCGGATAATCATCTGCTGTTTCTTTTGATTTATCAGTGTTTATTTTGTTTGCATTTGATGTACTGTAAAGATAAACACCGCTTGCTGTTTTCATAACATAACCGTTGGTTACTTTCTCAATGATAACAGAATACTCTCTGCTTTCCATCTCGATTTTTCCATCGTTTATTGTTATTGGAACATTGTTGTTTGCTACATCAGGAGAATCCAGACTTGCATTCAAAGCAACATTGCTTTCTTCAGAAACCATCAGATATTCTCCTGACCAATCTTCAGGTGTAACTGTGACTTTTTCATATGTCACAACGTCCCCTTCCGCCGCAAAAACGGTTACCGGGAACATGGTAACGACCATGAGGATCGCCAGCATTGCAGACAAAAGTCTGCATTTTTTGCTTGTTTTCATTCTTTTACCTTCCTTTCATAAAACCCTTTCCAAAAGTTTTTGAAAAAATTCCGGAAACGCATATTTTTTTGATAAAATCAACAAAAAAACATTGCGCATTTTCCGCCGGATTTTGCGTTTTCACACAAATCAGCAATTCTATATTAACATATAAAAGAATGTTTTTCCAGTTACAGTTTTGTTATTTTTTAAATTCGTCGTTTTGCACCAAAATACAATATTTTTTTCTGCTCTTGACACCTTTAAAAAGAATTGCTATCCTTTCTATATATTAATATTTGCTGAATCCGAAAGGAAAAATAACCGTATGGAAAAAACAAAAATTTCTCCGAAAAATTGGTTTTCCGAAAACAAAAACACCTTTCTTGTTCTGATAATCTGCGCCGCGGTTTTTGTTATCGGATATCTTCTTGCTTCCCCGGAAAAAGAAAATCTGCAGGAAGCAACGGAATATTCGGAATATGAAAAAGCGAAAATCACCGCGGTTCTTGCGGATAATACCGAAAGGGACGAAACTTCCGACGGAGGATGGCGCGGGGAGCAGCTTCTTCTTGCGGAAGTGCTTTCCGGCCAATACAAAGGCGAAACTCTTCAGGTTTCAAACTTTGTAGGCCCGCTCTACGGAGTTCCCCTTTATGAAGGCGACGGGGCCGTTCTTATAATCTCAACCTATTCAAACGGCGAACATATTGCAACCGTTTATGAATTCAACCGAACCGCCGCCCTTTCCGTTTCTGTAATTGTTTTTCTTGCGGCGGCAATTCTTGTCGGCGGAAAAACCGGCGCAAAATCTCTTGCGGGGCTTGTTGTAACCCTTGCTTCGCTCTTTATGGTACTTCTTCCCGCTCTTATGAAAGGAGCGCCCACCCTTCCTACTGTTTTTTTGATATGCGCCTATATCGCGGTTGTAAGCCTTACAATACTTGGCGGTATCTGCAAAAAAACTGTCTGCGCAATGCTCGGAACCATTTCCGGAACGGCCATTGCAATGTTTTTCGGAATTTTTGCCCAGCATATCGCAAGAATCGACGGGCTTCGTGTTCCGGATGTTGAACCTCTTCTTCAGCTTCGCCAGACCGGAACCCCCATCGGCCTTACGGGTCTTCTCGTGGGCGGATTAATAATAAGTGCACTTGGCGCTGTTATGGACGTAACCATGGGAATATCCTCTTCCCTTTTTGAAATCAGCGCGGCCAACCCCGAACTTGGGCGAAAAGAACTCTTCCGTTCCGGAATGAACGTTGGAAGAGATATGGTAGGCACCATGACAAACACCCTTATCCTCGCTTTCCTCGGAAGCGGATTTGTTCTTATTCTCTATCTTTATTCAATCGGTCTTTCAACCCACCAGCTGCTCAGTTCCTCATATCTTTCGATTGAAGTGATAAGCGGAATTTCAAGCAGCATCGGCGTTATTCTTTCGATTCCAATAACCGCCTTTATAACCGCACATTCCCTTTCAAAAAAATAACCGATAACATAAAAAAACTGTTCCGTTTTCCGGAACAGTTTTTTTATGTAATAATATTTTTTCAAAAAGATATAATATATTGTTTGCTGCAAATAAAATTATGATGCTTTTTGTGTTTTTAAGTCGTATTCG
Source organism: Oscillospiraceae bacterium (assembly GCA_017435745.1). GTDB lineage: Bacteria > Bacillota > Clostridia > Oscillospirales > Ruminococcaceae > UMGS1668. The sequence continues at coordinate 37,316 of JAFSEN010000040.1, read as the reverse complement.
GAATAAAAAGAAGTTATTATATCGTAGCCAAACCGTTTTAATTGTGGTATTATAAATTTATAAATTTTTTTGTAAAAAGGGCGGTAATGCTTTATGTTTGATAAAAAATTCTTCGACCGAAAAATCGAACCGAGATGTGAATATTGCTCGAAAGGATATCTTTCTTCCGACGGAAAGAATGTTCTTTGCAAAAAGAAGGGAATTGTTGAAAAAGGATATCATTGCCTTGGTTTTGATTACGACCCGCTTTTAAGAGTTCCGCGACCGAAAGCACCCGAACTCCCGACCTTTGACCCGGAGGAATTTAAAATTTGAAAAAGGTTATTTCTTTATTCTTTGCCTTTGTGGCTGTTTTTATTTTGTCAACAACCGCTTTTGCGGCGGAAGCTTTTCCAAGGCTTTTTTATGTTGATGATAAAGCCTTTCCGGAAGAAGTTTGTTCCTTCGCCGCCGAAAAAGGTTTTGGCGGAATTCTTCTCGATTTAAGAAAAAGCGATTCCGCAGAACTTTATTCGGAATATACAAATGCCTCCGGCCTTGAAAATTTTGAGGTTTACGCTTTTATTGACGAAAGCCATCTTGAAGGAATTAAACCCGGAAGCAACCTTGTGTTTTCCGAAGGAATTTCCGAAGAAGCAATTTCGGAATATTCTTCCGCTTCGGGAAGCGGTTTTGTTTCTTTCTATCTTTCTTTTGAAGACGAAAAATCCTTTGAAGCGGCAAAATATTTTTACGAAAAGGGATATTTCAAAACCCTTTTTGTTGAAAATCTGTATTCATGTTATTCCGAATCCGGATATGAACAGTATCTTCTTGATGTCGTTTCCGAATTTCCGGACGCAAAAATCATCACCATAAACGACATCAAAAGGGTTCTTGCTCCCGTTGCAAAAGGCGATTTTTATGGCGATGCTTTTGAAATCAACAACCAGTATCTCGTCAACAAAATAAACGGTTTTGGGTTCTGCGTTCTTGATTATTTTGAAATTTCAGAAAATAAAAACATATCCGTTTCCTCTTTGCTCAGCTATATGAGCAGCAATATTCTTGATGAGCATGCGGATTTTTCGGTTTCTCGGGAATTTGAGATTACACGCCCGACAACTTCCGTGCTCAGCGTTGAAACCGAAAAATATACAATTTTCGGAACTTCCGACCCGAAAAAACCTCTTTACATGAACGGAAGCGAAGTTGAACGCATAAGCAGTTCCGGGCTTTTTGCCGCAACAGTAAACGTACCCAAAAAAGGAAAAACCTATACTTTTTCCCAGGGAGGCAAATCCCTTTCGGTAACTCTTAAACGCGGCGTTTCCAATATTGGAACCGGAACCACAAAAAAACTTACTTCCTGCGCCCCCGCTTCCGATATTCCCGCGCAAAGCGGAGAAACAACGGTAACTCTTTCCTGCATAGGCCCTTCCGGAGGTTATGTAACCGCAAAAATCGGAGAAAAAACTTATATTCTTGAACAAGTTGCCTATGCCGACAGCGGTGTTCCCGCAAGATTCAGCAAAACCGTTGAAATTCCGGCAGAATATCCGGAAAATTCCGTCAGCGAAATTGGAAAAGTTACATATTTCCTTACATATAACGGAAAAAATACACAATATGAAAGCGCCGGAGCATATTACTATATCGGCAAAAATGCTTCACTTGCTGTAAAGGCTTCGCTTGAACTTTCCGGCGTTGAAAGAAACCCCGGCGACAGCGGCGATTATATCACCACTTTAAGAACCGGATGTTCCGATTACGTTACCGAAATTGCCGAAAACGGATGGTACAAACTTTCCTGCGGAGGATTTATAAAACCTTCCCAATGCGAGATCATAACCGGTGAAACCGACATAACTTGTTCCATCTTTTCTTCTTCAAAAGAAATTGGAGAAAACTTTGAAAAACTGAACATAAATTCCTCTTCAATTCCGGCTTTCAAAGGTGAAATAAAGGGAAAAGCCCTTGTTCTTACCCTTTTCAACACCGAATGGAGCGATCTTTCCGGAATCGACACAGATTCCGACCTTATGAGAAGGATTGTCGCTGTTAACAACGGCGACGGAAGCATTACTCTTAACATTTATTCAATTGAAGAACTTTGGGGCTGGGATATTTTTACCGACCCGGAAAACAAAACTTTTTCAGTCGTTCTTAAAGGCGCACCAAAACTTTCTGAAATTCCCGGAAAGCCTCTTTCCGGCATTACTGTAACAGTTTGCGCCGGCCATGGAGGAACCGACCCGGGCGCTCTAAGCGTTGCCGGAGAACACGGTGTAAACGAAGCACAGATAAACGCTGCAAACTCTCTTGCCATTGCGGAAAATCTTGAAAATCTCGGTGCAAACGTTGTCCTTTTGATAACCTATGACAAAAAGCTTGATACATACGGCCGCACCGACCCCGCAAGATATAATTATTCCGATCTTTATATCTGCTGCCACGCAAACTCGGTTGCAGAAAATTCCCAGGCAAACCTTTGGTGCGGAACTTATGTTTATTATCATTATGACCACAGCGCCGAATTTGCCAAAAAGCTTTGCGACTACATAAGCGCCGCAACAAAACGCGACAACGAAGGTTCCGAAGCCGGATATTATTCCGTTACCCGGCTTACAATGTGCCCTGCGGTAATGCTTGAAGTTGGCTTTGTTTCAAATCCGAAGGAATTTGAAAGCCTTATTGACAAGCTTGATATTCAAAAAACCGCTAACGCCGTTGTTAAAGCCTCTCTTGAAATTCTTGATAACTAAAATAAGATATTTATAAAAAGGACGCACTTTTTTTCGTGCGTCCTTTTTATATAACTGCCGAAGTTTTATGCAATTATTGCATAAAACCATGTATGCATTATTTGCATAATATATGATAAATATCGGTGATTACTATGTACAAAAGAATCAGAGATTTAAGAGAAGACAGGGATTTCAGCCAAAAACAGCTTGCTGAAATGCTTAATATAAGTCAACCGACTTATTCCAGATATGAAAGCGGATTTCTTGATATTCCAAGCGAAATTTTGATTTCTCTTTCAAAAATTTACAAAGTTACAACGGATTATATTCTTGGGCTTTCGGATTGAGGTGATTTTTTGTCGTCTCTTTCAAAATATTTATATATGATAAAGCGTTTCGGAAATTCGCTTTTCACCTATAACTGTATTTCCTGCGGAAAAGATGTAGGCGGAAGATGCCTTTGCAAAAAATGTTCCGAAAAGCTTGAACCTGCCGGAGATTATCAAAACGGTTCGGCATATGCTTTTTATTATGACGGGCCCGCAAGAGATGCCCTGCTTCGGTTCAAATTTGGAAAAGATTATAAATTCTGTTTCGACACCTTTTGCGACTGGCTGCTGCTTGGTTATGAAAAGCTCGGCGATAAAGATTTTTATGCGGTTGTTCCGGTCCCGGCTTTTGAAACTTCCGAAACAAGGCTTTCTTCTTTGACAAGAAAATTTTCTCTTCTTGCAAATCTTCCCTTCCGGCCGGAACTTCTTCGGAAAATAAGAAAGACCGAAAAACAGCATAACCTTTACGCTTCGGAAAGACGCATAAACATTATCGGCGCTTTTGAAGCGGATCCTTCTGTTAAGGGAAAGAAGATTCTTCTTGTTGACGATATTTTTACTACCGGAAGCACCGTAAACGAATGTGCAAGCGCCTTTTACGACAAAGGTGCGGAAAAAGTTTGTATCCTTACGCTTACCAAAACAAAATACAAGAAATAAAAAAAGCTGCGGAATTCCGCAGCTTTTTTTATTTCTTATAAGTATAAATTTTATAAAGGCTTTTTGCAAATTTTCCGGCGAACATTTTTTTGAAAAAAGCTTTTTCAAAACCGGAAAGTTCGTTTATTTTTTCTTCCGGTGTCATGGAAAGTTCCCCGGAAAATTTTATCTTTTCATCTTCGAAAAGCAAAGGATCATCTGCACCGAAGGAAACGCCGGCGCTTACATCCTTTATCGGGTTTTTGAATTTTGTCGCTTTTACCGCAAAGCTTGTGTAAACATCCATGATAATTTCCGTTTCCGGAAATTTTTCCTCAATGGCGCCAAAAAGATTTTTGATTGCAGCTTCGGAAAGATACATGCTTATTCCTTCAAGAACAACAAGCGCTTTTTCGGAATCCGGAAGAGCGGAAATCCAATCGGTTTCCATTGCCGAAGCGCCGAGCATTTTATATTTTTCCGTTTCGGAATAATATTCCTTTCGGATTTTTATAACATCCGGAAGATCTATATCGAACCATTTTTCAAAAGGCGCGTTTACCCTTTCGATCCTCGAATCCAGCCCGCAGCCGATATGGAAAACAACGCTTTTCGGCTTTTCAAAAAGTTTTTCCGAAAGCCATTTATCAAAAACCGCGGCGCGCATACCCATAAAATATGCAAGCCATTTTGATTTGCTTTTTCTTCCAAGAGAAAAGCCTTCTTTTTCCCAAATTTCTTCGGCCTTTTTATCTTCAAGAATAATCTCTTTTTTGCTTACCAAAGCTTTTCCGTAAAGGGGAATATAAAGAGTTTTGCTTTCGTTTTTCATCATTTGTAATACATATAAAGCTGGCATTTTATCATGCCGTTATAAAGTTTTCTGCGTTTGTCTGCTTTTTTTCCGAAAAGACTTTCAAATTCCTCGTGGGGAGAAATTATTGCAAAGCTTCTGCCTTCGTCCATGGTAAGAACTTTTCCGAGTCTGCGGTAAAGTTCTTCCGCTTCCTTAATATCAAGAAGTCTTTCGCCATAAGGCGGGTTGCAAAGGACGATTAGTTTTTTCTCCGCTTCCGGAAACACAAAATCTTTCATATTGCGCTGTTCAAAATGGAGCTTTGAACCAACCCCGGCATTGTTTGCGTTTTCGATGGAAAGGCGGACAGCTTCCGGGTCGATATCGGAACCATAACCAACAAAAGTTGTGTCGTGGCGAATCTCGTCAAGGCATGCGCTGCGCTGGTGCTGCCAGGTTTCGGAAGGCCAGCAGCCCCATTGTTCTGCAGCAAAATGGCGGTTAAGCCCCGGGGCAATGTTAAGCGCTTTAAGCGCAGATTCAATAAGAAGAGTTCCGGAACCGCACATCGGGTCGCAGACAACGCTGTCAGGATAGATATGGGCAAGATCCGCAATTCCGGCTGCGATGGTTTCTTTTATCGGGGCGGCAACGGAATTTTTGCGGTAGCCGCGTTTATGAAGTCCCGTTCCGGAAGTATCGAGCATAAGGCGAACTTTATCTTTAAGGATCATAAACTGAATCTGGATAGTTGCGCCGGTTTCGTCGAACCAGCTTTGGTGATAAACGCCTTCAAGATGTTTGCAGATTGCTTTTTTTATAATGGACTGGCAGTCGGACATGCTGTAAAGCTGGCTCCGTACAGTTCTTCCTTTTACCGGAAAAGCGTCCTTTCTTCCAATAAATTCTTCCCAAGGCGCCGCAAGGGTTCCCTGGAAAAGTTCTTCATAGCTTCTCGCTTCAAATTCAGCGACTATTATCTGAACTCTTTCGGCGGTGCGAAGGCGAAGGTTTGCCGCAGCGGCATCCTCAAAAGTTCCCTCGAATGAAACTCTTCCGTCCTCCGCAACGATATTTTGTGCTCCCATACGTTTCATTTCGCCGGCGAGCACGCTTTCAAGCCCCAGAAGGCAGGGACAGGATATTTTAAGTTTTTCCACAAATTTGCTCCTTTTTGTCAAAAATTCTGACCGGAAAAATCCGGTCAGAAAAGTGTTACAACATATTTTTTATCGCTTTAAGAAGGCTTTTTACCCCTTCGGCAAAACTTTGGCGTTTCGGTTTTTTCCTTATCGCGGTAACCGGGCGTTTTATAAGCTGGGTTTGGGTTTGCCTTGGAGGAAAACCTTTTTCCCCGCCGCTTTCAATCTTTTTGGAAACGATCACCGAAGATTTTTGCGGCTCAACGAAAAAAGCGTTCCTTAATAGATGCAGTTTTTAAATCCGTTTCGGAAACAAGTTCGTCATATTTTTTTCTTATTTCAGCAGATTTGCTGATACGCTCATTTTCGGGAATTTTTGCTTCCTCTGCGGTTTTTCCGATATAATCAAGGCGCTGGATGAGCACCGCAAGAGAATCCTGCATAAATTCTTTTGTTTTTTCAAGCTCTGCTCTGAAGGAATCTATTTCAGTATTAATGCTCGCCGCAGAATTTTGAGCATCGTCTATCATTGCCTGAGCACCGGATTTTGCTGTTGCGAGCATCAGCTTTGCAGATTCGCCTGCGCCGTCGATTGCCGCGTTGATTTTCCGCTCTTTAAGAACAAAAATCTCCGCTTTTCCCGCTTCTTCCTCAAGTTTATCACGGAGTTGGGAATTGAGTTCTTTTTCGATTGCAAACTCTTTTTCTGCGGTTTCAAGCCTTGCGGAAAGTTTTTCGTTTTCGGCTTCAATATTGTCGCTGTGCTCCTTGAGCATAAGGTAATGCTGGCGAAGTTCCTCATAGGCTTCCATTATCTCGTCATATTTTGACTGGAGTTCCTCAAGGCTGTTTTCGGCTTTTGCAAGGTTTATATCTTTTTCTGCAAGCTCGTTTTTAAGTCCGGAAATTTCAGATTCCGCCTTTTCGTGTTCATCTGAATATTCTGTGTTGAGTTTGTCGATATATCTAAGTACTTCTTCTTTATTGAATCCGCCGAAAGTCTGGCTTTTGAAAATTGCCTGTTCAGCCATAGGAAGCTCTCTCCTTTTGATATGTATTGATAATTAATCATAACATATTTTTAAAATATTTAATATAGTTTTACGGAAATTTTTCAAAAAAACAAAGCAAAAAAACGCCGGGAACAAAGTTCCTGGCGCTTTTTTTATTATTTTCCGCAAAGCTTCATATATTTTGCCCAAACTGCCGGAAGTTTTTTCTTGACGAACTCCGCGTATGCACAATTTTCGTTTTCCATCATGCGGTTTTTTGAAAGATAGCGGAGGATCGAGTTATCCCAAAGAAGAAGTTCCTGTCTGCTGTGCTGTTCAAAAAGATAAAGCCGAAAACGGCCCATATCTTCCTCTTCCATAAGCCAGTCATAAAGATTTTCAATCTCTTCCGCGGCGGTTATTTCAAGAGGCTTTTTTGCTTTGCAAACCGTAAGAATTTCGCCGGTTTCTTCAACATCTTCATCTTCCGCTTCTACGGTATAAAGAAAACCCTTTTTATTTTCGGTTGCCTCTTTGAAAGCGTTTTCAAAAAGTTCGTGGTACTGAACCGTTCCGTCGGAACCAAAATCGCAGGGGAACCAATTATAAGGTTCTTCAAGAGGATTGGCAAGGCAGAAAGCGGCGATCATCTTGTTTTCCGTAAGTTTTGCTTCGCCTTCGGCGGTTTTCAGATCCGGAATTTCGCTTGTAAAATAATAGGTCATTCTGTTTTCCTCCGTCAAAGTTTTTGTTCAAGAATAGGTTTAAGGAATTGGCCTGTATAGGATTTTTCGCAGTCCGCAACTTCCTCCGGAGTTCCTGCAACAACAAGAGTTCCGCCTCCGTCGCCGCCTTCCGGACCAAGATCGATTATATGGTCGGCAACCTTTATTACGTCAAGGTTGTGCTCGATGAGTATAACGGTATTTCCGCTGTCCACAAGCTTTTGGAGAACTTCAATAAGCTTATGGACGTCCGCGGTATGAAGTCCGGTTGTGGGTTCATCAAGGATATAAACGGTTTTTCCTGTTGGGCGTTTTGAAAGTTCGGTGGCAAGTTTAACTCGCTGGGCTTCGCCGCCGGAAAGGGTTGTTGCCGCCTGGCCAAGGGTTACATAGCCAAGGCCAACATCATTAAGAACTTCAATTTTGCGTTTTATCTTCGGAACGTTATCGAAGAACAAAAGCGCTTCCTCAACGGTCATGTTGAGAACGTCGCTGATGTTTTTACCTTTGTAATGAACCTCAAGGGTTTCGCGGTTATAGCGTTTTCCCTTACATACTTCGCAGGGAACAAAGATGTTGGGAAGGAAATGCATTTCAATTTCAATAATTCCGTCGCCTTCGCAGGCTTCGCATCTTCCTCCACGGACGTTGAAGGAATAGCGGCTTGCATTATATCCTCTTGCTTTGGATTCCGCGGTTTCCGCAAAAAGGTTGCGGATATCTGTGAAAACTCCGGTATAGGTTGCCGGGTTGGAACGGGGAGTTCTTCCGATGGGCGATTGGTCAATGCAGATAACTTTGTCAAGGAATTCTTCACCCTCAACTCCGTCGCAATGTCCGGGAATGCATTTTGCTCTGTTGAGGTCACGGGCAAGGGTTTTATAAAGAATTTCGTTTACAAGGGAACTTTTTCCCGAACCGGAAACACCAGTTACAACAACGAATTTTCCAAGAGGGAATTCAACATCGAGGTTTTTAAGGTTGTTTTCTCTTGCACCTTTTACAACGATTTTTTTGCCGTTGCCTTCCCTTCTCTTTTCGGGAATTTCGATTTTCTTTCTTCCGGAAAGATAGGCGCCGGTTATGGATTCGGGGCAATTCATAATATCCTGAACCGTTCCGGAACAGACGATGTTTCCGCCGTGGATACCCGCTCCCGGTCCGATATCGACGATATGGTCCGCCGCAAGCATTGTATCCGTATCGTGCTCAACTACGATAACCGTATTTCCAAGGTCACGGAGATGATGAAGGGTTCCGATAAGTTTTTCGTTGTCGCGCTGGTGAAGACCGATGCTCGGTTCATCAAGAATATAGAGAACCCCCATAAGCGAGGAACCTATCTGGGTTGCAAGGCGGATTCGCTGGGCTTCGCCGCCGGAAAGCGTTGTTGCGCTTCTGGAAAGCGTTAAATATTCAAGTCCTACGTTTTTAAGAAAGCCCAGACGGGATTTTATTTCCTTGATGATGAGATAGGAAATCATTTTTTCCCGCTCGGTAAGCTGCATATTTTCAACGAAATCAAGCGCTTCTTTTACGGACATCTTTGTAAAATCGCTGATGTTTTTTCCGCAAACGGTTACTCCGAGGGAAATCGGTTTAAGCCTTTCGCCGTGGCAATCCGGGCAATCGACGGAACGCATCTGAAGAGCGATTTCTTCCTTCATCCATTCGCTGTTTGTTTCACGGAAACGGCGTTCCATATTGTTGATAATGCCCTCGAACTCGCTTTCAAAATATCCGTGCATGCTGTTACTTTCACGTTTCACCTTGATTTTTCTGCCTTTGCTTCCGTAAAGAAGAACGTCGATTGCCTCTTTAGGCAAATCTTTTACCGGAACATCGAGAGAAAAATTATATTCTTTTGCAAGGGCTTCGTAATAATTGGTGGCAATTCCGCCTTCGTAATAATACCAGCCGGAAGCATGGATTGCACCTTCGCGGATGGAAAGATTCTTGTTCGGAAGAACAAGATCCGGATCAACCTGCATAAAAACGCCGAGACCGGTGCATTTTTCACAGGCGCCGAAAGGATTGTTGAAAGAGAACATTCTTGGTGAAAGTTCGTCGATTGCAGCGCCGTGATCCGGGCAGGCATAGTTTTGGGAAAACATAAGATCTTCGCCGCCGATTACGTTAACAACCGCAAGGCCGCCGCTTTGCTGCATTACGGTTTCAAGAGAATCCGAAAGACGGGAACGGACTTCCGGTTTTACAACAAGGCGGTCAACAATTATTTCAATGGTGTGTTTTTTGTTTTTATCAAGTTTTATTTCTTCCGAAAGATCATAGATGCTTCCGTCGATACGGACGCGGACAAATCCGCTTTTTCTTGCGGCATCAAGTTCCTTTACATATTCGCCTTTTCTTCCGCGGATAATCGGTGCCATAAGCTGGATTTTGGTGCCTTCCGGAAGAGCAAGAACCTGGTCAACAACCTGGTCGATGGTCTGCTGTTTAATTTCTCTTCCGCAAACCGGGCAATGGGGAATGCCGATTCTTGCATAGAGCAGGCGGAGATAGTCATAAATCTCCGTAACCGTTCCGACGGTTGAACGGGGGTTTTTGCTTGTGTTCTTCTGGTCAATGGAAATTGCCGGAGAAAGGCCGTCGATGGAATCCACATCCGGTTTTTCCATCATTCCAAGGAACATTCTTGCATAGGAAGAAAGGCTTTCCATATAGCGGCGCTGGCCGTCCGCATAAATTGTATCGAAGGCAAGGGAACTTTTTCCCGAACCGGAAAGACCGGTCAGAACGACCAGTTTATCGCGCGGGATTTCAACATCGATATTCTTGAGGTTATGTTCCCTTGCTCCCTTTATGACGATGGAACTTTGATTCATACTGTACATCCTCCAACTGTTCACGGAGTTTTTTGATTCTGTCGCGGAGATATGCCGCGTGTTCAAATTCAAGGATTTTCGAAGCGGCCTTCATCTCGTTTGTAAGGCGCCTGATCTCCTCTTCGGTTTCTTTATAGCTCATGCGGCGCTTGCCGCCTTTATCATCATCTTTGTGACTTGAAATTTCGATGATGTCGCGGACATCCTTCTTAATGGTTTTCGGGATTATCCCGTGTTCCTTGTTATAATCATCCTGAATCTTGCGGCGGCGTTCCGTTTCGCGAATCGCTTTTTCCATACTTTCAGTAACGGTATCCGCATACATAATTACCTTACCTTCGGCGTTTCGTGCAGCTCGTCCGATAGTCTGGATTAGGGAAGTTTCGCTTCGGAGGAAACCTTCCTTATCCGCATCGAGGATCGCAACAAGGCTTACTTCCGGAATATCCAATCCTTCGCGCAGAAGGTTTATTCCGCAGAGGACATCGAATTCACCGAGCCTTAAATCTCGGATTATTTCCATTCGCTCGATTGTATCGATATCATGGTGCATATAGCGGACTTTTACACCCATCTGTATAAGATAGTCCGTAAGATTTTCCGCCATTTTTTTCGTAAGAGTTGTGATAAGGGTGCGCTCGCCTTTTTCGACCCTCATATTGATTTCGGAAAGCAGGTCCTCAATCTGGCCTTCGACCGGCCGGACGCTTATTTCCGGGTCAAGAAGGCCTGTAGGCCTTATAACCTGCTCAACTTTCTGGGTGCTGCGGTCTTTTTCGTATTGACCCGGGGTTGCGCTTACGTAAACGATCTGGTTCAGCTTTCCGTCAAATTCCTCAAAGGTAAGCGGGCGGTTATCTATTGCGGAAGGAAGACGGAAGCCATATTCGATAAGGTTTTCTTTTCTTGAACGGTCACCGCCGGACATTGCGCGAACCTGGGGAAGAGTTACGTGGCTTTCGTCGATGAAAAGAACAAAATCTTCCGGGAAATAGTCCAGCAAAGTTGTCGGGCAGGAACCGGGGGCTCTTCCGGAAAGAACGCGGGAATAGTTTTCAATTCCCTTGCAGAAGCCGACTTCCGTCAGCATTTCCATATCGTAGTTGGTACGCTCTTCAATTCGCTGGGCTTCGATAAGCTTACCCTTTTCTTTAAAATATTTTACCCGCTCTTCACATTCCTCGCGGATTTCATCAACAGCCTTGAGCATTTTGTCTTTCGGAACGATGTAATGGGAAGCGGGATATATTGAAACATGGTTAAGAACGCCCTTGATTTCGCCGGTGACTGCCTGGATTTCGGTAATGCGGTCAACTTCGTCGCCGAAGAATTCGATACGGAATATTTTTTCGTCCGAATATGCGGGACAAATTTCGATTACGTCGCCCCGAACGCGGAATTTATTTCGGATAAGGTTCATGTCGTTGCGTTCGTACTGCATGTTTACAAGCTGGGTTATAACTTCATCCCGGTCTTTCTGCATTCCCGGGCGGAGCGAAAGCACCATTGTGCGGTAATCTATTGGGTCGCCGAGAGTATAGATGCATGAAACGGAAGCGACGATTATAACATCGCGCCTTTCGGAAAGGGCGGCGGTTGCGGAATGGCGGAGTTTTTCGATCTCGTCGTTGATATCGCTTGTTTTTTCGATATAGGTATCGGTGGAAGCGATATATGCTTCCGGCTGGTAATAATCGTAATAAGAAACAAAATATTCAACGCTGTTTTCCGGAAAAAATTCCTTAAATTCGCTGCAAAGCTGGGCAGCAAGGGTTTTGTTATGGGAAAGAACGATTGTGGGGCGGTTTATTTTTTCGATTACGGAAGCCATTGTGAAGGTTTTGCCTGAACCGGTTATTCCGAGAAGGGTCTGTTCCCTGTCGCCGCGGTTTATTCCTTCAACAAGTTTTTCAATTGCCTGGGGCTGGTCGCCGGTGGCTTTAAAGGGTGAAACAAGCTTGAAATCCAAAAAAACCGCCTCCTTTTTGATGAACATTTGTTCGATTTGGTGTATCCTTCATTATACAATATTATTGAAAATATGTCAATCAGTTATACCCTTTCTAATCAATTATGCTCGGCTTTTTATTTTTGAGCACCAAGCGAATAAAACCGCATGCTCATGCGGTTTTGTTGTAAAAAAGCGTCCGGCTTGCCGGACGCTTTTTTACAACAGTTTATGAAATTACAGAGATATCATCTGCTGCTTTTTCTAAATCAATCCACATTGCAGGGCGGACAGTACAATAAGCATACTGGTTATATGTGCCAACTCCATTATTTGTGCTTCCGCTCATATCAACAAATATGGCAGTATTTTTATTAACCCCGGGAGAACGCAACCACCAATAGCAATTGTCTTGAAAATCTTTTGTTGCTCCTTTTTCAATTGCATATTTTGTAGCTTTGCACTGTTTAGCATTATCAGAGTCAAAATATGTCCTTAGTTCTACAAAGTCTAAAAGGAAAACTTTATCTTCTGTATCTTTTCCGCCTTTTGTTCCGGTTTTAGGATTATCCTGATTGGAAAGTTTTGTAACTGCAATATTTTGTTGTTCTTTTGCCCCAAAAGCTTCATTTATAAAATCGCTGTTCAACCATTTACGCAAAGAACAGGTTTCCCATGTAATATCTGTTTTTAAAGTATTATATGGTTTGCAATCAAGTCCATATTTACTGATAACAAGCGCTTTTCCGTCCTTGACCTCAAGCACCTGCCATTCAATTGGTTCATTTCCGTTTCCAAAATTGTTGTCCTGTTCGTAAGAACCGAATTTAATAACGCTTCCTGCTTTTATTTCATTTTCCACAGTAAGAGCAGATTCATCCACCCACATTGCGGGGCGGACAGCTACGGTTTTGTTAACATCTATTCCGTTTTTAGTAACAACATTGTTTGATGCAAAATAAAGTCCGTATGTATCGTAATGATTGTTAAGTGCGGCCGCGCAATTTTGAGGATAACCCGGAGAACGGGACCACCACCAAATAGAGTCTTCTTTTTGCTTTGCGTATTCAGTGAGTTCGCATTCCCTTTCTTCCTTTTTCGGAAAATATTTTTCTCCTTCTTCAAAGCTCAGAAGGAAAACTTTATCTTCTGTATCGTTTCCGCCGTTGGTTCCGTACTTTGGATTATCCGGAGTTGAAAGTTTTGTCGTGCAAACAGATTTCTTTTCTTCCGCGTTAAACGCATCATTCAAAAATTCACTGTTCAGCCATTTGCGCAAAGAACAGGCTTCCCAAGTTACATTTACCTTACTGTCATTATAAGGTTTGCAATCAAGTCCATATTTACTGATAACAAGCGCTTTTCCGTCCTTGACCTCAAGCACCTGCCATTCAATGGCTTCCGCGCCGTTTTCAAAGTTGTTGTCCTGTTCGTAAGAACCGAAAGTGACAATATCTCCGACTTTAACTCCGGAAGAAATCGGTTCCGGTTCAGAAAAAGAATAAACGTCGAGCCACATTGCAGGGCGGAGGCCTGTTGCAGTATCCCACGATCCCTCTCTGTCATATTCCATCAATCCGGTGCTTGAAATAATATGAACCGGTCCGTATGCATCTTCTCCTGCCGTTCGTGTACACCATTCATTATTATAATTTATACCGTAAGGATCAAGCATGTCAAGATCTGCAACTTTTCTTACAGCCTCTGCTTCTCTGTCTTTTTCAGTTGGAAAATATTTTTCCACCTCTTCACAGGACAAGAGGAAAACTTTATCGGAAGTATTGTTTCCTCCGCTTTTACCGGATTTAGGGTTCGCAGGATTTTTTATCGCTAATTTAATAATCGAATCCTGTTCTTCTGCAGAAAAAGCTTCGTTTATAAAATCTTTGTTGAGCCATTTTCTGAAATCACTTGTTTCCCATTTCCATTTTGGTCTTCCGTATCCTAAATCGTTATCGAATACCTTTCTTGCCTCGATTACATATTTGCTTATAACAAACGCTTTTCCGTCCTGAACCTCAAGAATCTGCCATTCAATGGGGTCTTTTCCTGCATTTGGGTTTGTTTTCTGCTGATAGGAACCGAAAGTCATAGTTTCCCCTATTTTGAAACTTTTGTTGCTTCTCAGCGAAAGAGAAACGGTTATTTCATCGCCCTCAAAAAGTTTTTCTCCGGCGGAAGGTTTCTGTTCAAGAACCATATCCTGCGCATATTCAAAGGTTCCGATATATTCATAGTTGATTTTTATTCCGAAATCCTTAAAAAATTCCTCAACCTCCGCCTTTGTACCAAGCAAAAAATCTTTCATATAGGCGTATTTTTCGCCGCGGCTTACGGTTACCGTTACAACGGCGGATTCATCTTCCGGATTTTTCTGCTCAAGAACCGTTCCGACGGGGCTGTCATCGAATTTTTCTTCTTTTACAACAAGGCCGTAGCCGGATTCCATAAGGATTTTTGCAGCATCCGTGATATCCATTCCCGCAATTCCGGGAATTTCATCGGAAGGGTTCTGTTCTTCGGTTCTTTTCGCCGCCTTTATTTTTATAAGGCTGTTTTTGGGAAGAACCTTGCCTTCGGCATATTCCTGCTCAATTATAACGCCTTCCGCAAAATCGTTTGTTTCGACGTATTCGATTTTTGTATTAAGGCCGGCTTCTTCCATTTTTTCGGCGGCATCTTCAGAACCCCAGTAAAGCAGGTTCGGCATATTTACGGAACTGTTTTTCGAAAGATAAACTTCAACCCTTTCGCCTTTTCCAAGATACGTTCCCGTTCCGGGAACGACCTTTTGAACAAGGCCGCTTTCGCCGAATTCTACGTCAACGGTTCCGGAAATGACCATATCAAGGCCTTTTTCCGAAAGGATTTTTTCGGCTTCTTCCCCGTTTTTGTTGATAACGTTCGGAACGACGGTAAAATTATCGTTCGCTCCGGTGGTTCCGTGATTGAAAATCATAAAGCCTGCCGCAACTATCAGAACCGGAACTATTGCAACAAAAATTTTTGCCCAGAATGGAAATTTTCCTTCATCAGTCTTTTTTCTGCTTTCCTTTTTGCGGACTATTTTTTCATTTCCGCAAAGTTCATTGAGGAATATTCCCGCAGAGCGCGTTCTTTCTTCTGCGTTCACGTTGAGCGCATTCATAATCGCGTTTTCTTTGTTTTTGTCAATAGAAACTCCGATTTTTCCCAAAGGCAAAAGTTCATCTTTTACCATTCTGTCAACCGATTCCTGGGGAGTTCTTCCGCTTAACATTTTATACATTGTTGCCGCGGCGGAATAAACGTCTGTCCAAGGGCCCTGGTTTCCTTTGCTTCGGTACTGTTCTTCCGGGGCATATCCGGGTTTAAGGATAATTGAAAGGCTTTTTGTATGGTATGCGGAAGCAAAACGCGCCGCGCCGAAATCTATAAGCTTTATATTTCCGTCGTTTGTAATAAAAATATTTCCCGGGCTTACGTCCCTGTGTATAATTCCCGTTGCATGAACTTCGTCGAGGGTTGAGAGAACGACCGACATAATTTCTTCGGTTTCTTTATACGAGAAAGTCCCGGATTTTTTAAGTTTTTCGCTGACGGTTTCACCTTCGAGATATTCCATTACAATATACGAAGTTTTGTTTTCATGGAAAACATCGAATATTTTTACAACGCCAGGAATATTTGAAAGTTTTGCAAGGCGTCTTGCTTCTTCGTCAAATCCTTTCAAACCCGCTTCAAACTGGCGCGCAGCTTCGCCGGTATAAACCGAAACCGTCTGCTGATGCGGTGTTCTTGTTGAAAATTCCGAAGGAAGATATTCTTTTATTGCAACTTTGTTGCCAAGAATCAAATCTCTTCCGATATATGTAACGCCGAAACCGCCGCTTCCAAGACATCTTCCTATAAGATATCTGTCTTTCAATATTGATCCCGGATAAAGATAAAATGCTTCTTTCGGCGGAGTGTTTATTTCATAACCGCATTTGCAGCAGAGCGAACTGCTCTCCTGCAAAATTTCCATACATCCGTAGCAATACTTTTCCTGCAAATTTTTCACTCCTTGCAAAATCTGCCGTTTCAGATTTCATGAAACGGCAGATTTTTATTTTACTTTCCTACTACGTAATAAATCGTTTGTGTTCTTTTTTCAACATTAAGGTCATCACTCACAGGCGCATCATCGATATCGCTCCATTCGCTCCATTCAGACCATCCATCATGCCATCTCCAATAATGATATACAGCTTCGGTAACCGTTACCTCATATGTTGCGCTTACAAGGCGCCAGTCTGTTCCGTTTTCATTTATGGAAGAAGGAACGCTTCCGTTTGAAAAGCTTTTTGTCATACTGTCCTGATAAACGTCTTCAACCTGGTCGCCGTAGGTATCGATTATTATGTCCGCGCAGTTATCAAGGCTTGAATATCCGCTTCCGGCGGCGTGAACGCCGCCATCAACATCGACCCAATAATAGGTTATATATTCTCCCTCTCCGCCGGTAATTTCCCTTGTGACTTCTCTGTCACCCTGAACGGAAGTTCCGGTTGAAGGTTCGCTTGAATAAGTTTCGGTATAGCTTGCAACAACTTCCCTGTGGTCAAGGTTCCATCCGGAAAGAGAGGAATAACCACTTTGGGTGGTTTCTTTTCCTGTATGGCGGTAAGAATACTGGGTTTTCTCCGTTACGGAATACTGGGATGTGGGGTAATTTCCAAGTTCGCTTTCGGAAACATATTTTCCGGCGGTTCCCTTGCTTACTGTAAGTGCAACGCTGTCTTCGCTGTTGGACTGGCTCATTACAATACTGTGGGCAGTATCTTCGCTGTGAACATAGCTTACGGTCGAAGTAAATCCTGCGTCGGAAAGTTCCTGCTGTGCTGCTGAAACATCTTTGCCAACAACGTTCGGAGGGTCAACTCTTTCCGGTCCAAGGCTTATGTAACAAACAATCGTTGTTCCAACGGGTTGTTTTCCCGTCGGGCTGTAGGAAATTACGTTTCCTTCCGGAACGCTGTCGTCATACTGTGTTTCGGATGCGAATTCAAATCCGGCGGACTTAAGTTCATTTTCCGCTTTGGATGCGCTCATTCCGGTGACGTTGGGAACCGACACTTCTTTTTCGCCCTCGCTTATATATACGGTTATTGCTTTTCCAAGCTGGTATTCGCCGGTTACGGATTGTTTTGCAATAAGACCTTCTTTTATATCTGCGCTCGGAACTTTTTCGGAGGAAACGACCATCTGGAATCCGGCATCCTCAATAAGTTTTTTTGCCTCTTTTTCGGAAAGACCGACAACGTCCGGAACTTTTCCCGTTTTATATTTTGAAAGAATAACGGTTACAGTATCGCCTTTATAAAGCTTTGTACCTGCGGTTTCTTTTTGGCCTACAACAAGGTCTTCAACATATTCGTTGGTTTCCTGATATTCGGTTTTTACTACAAGACCGAGTTCTTTAAGTATCTTCAAAGCGTCTTCCTTTGTTTTAAGGAAGAGATCCGGCATACGGACATATTCTTTTCCAAGGCTTATTTTTACGTTTACGGCGCTTCCCTTTGTAAGGCTTTCTTCGGAATACTGCTCAAGAATAATTCCTTTTTCATCCGTTCCGTAGCTTTCATCGACAACGCAGATATAAAGACCTTTTTCGCGAAGGAGCTTTATCGCGTTTTCAATATTCATTCCCGCTATTGAAGGAACTTCAACTTTTTCGGAACCCATTGCAGCGCCTTTTGCAACTTTAAGAGTAATAAGGCTGTTTTTTGCAAGAGGTTCGCCCTCGGGGAATTCCTGTTCGATTACAATGTTTTCCGCATAATCCGCGGTATCCACATATTCAATTTTTGTGTTAAGTCCGGCTGCTTCCATTCTTTCAAAAGCTTTTTCGGAATTCCAGTAAAGCACTTCCGGCATAAACACTGTTTCGTTTATTGAAAGATAAACTTCTACGGTTTCGTATTTTCTTATATAGGAACCGCTTGTAGGCTCAAATTTCTGTATAAGTCCGCTTTCGCCGAAATCGACATCGACCGTTCCGGCAACGACCATATAAAGATTTGCCTCTTCAAGAATCGTCTTTCCGTCCGTTTCATTTTTATTTATAAGGTTTGGAACAGTAGTATAATCGTCGCTTGCCGCCATTGTTCCGTGGTCCATAAACATAAAAATAACGCCGGCAAACACAAGAGGAATACAGCAAATGAACGCAATGAGCCAAGGGGGAAGTCTTCCTTCGTCCCTTTTTCTTTTTGCTTCCTTCTTCCTTTCAACTTCTATTCCGCCGCAAAGTTCGTTGAAAAAATCTCCTGCAGATTGGGTTCTTTCGGAAATTTCAACGTTCAGCGCGTTCATAAGTGCGGTTTCTTCGTTTTTATTGATTTTTATTCCGAGTTTGGAAGGTTCTTTAATTTCGTCCTTAACCATTCTTTCAACGGATTCCTGCGGGGTTGTTCCGGTAAGCATCTTATAAAGAGTTGCACCGGCAGCATATACGTCCGTCCATGGGCCCTGGTTTCCCCTGCTGCGGTATTGTTCTTCCGGAGCATAGCCCGGTTTAAGAATGATCGAAAGGCTTTTGGTATGATATGCGGAAGCAAAACGTGCCGCGCCGAAATCCAGAAGTTTTATCTGGCCGTCTTTGGTAACAAAAATATTACCCGGGCTTACGTCCCTGTGGATCATTCCCGTTGCATGGATTTCGTTAAGGGTCATAAGGATGCTTCCCATAATTTCGATTGCTTCTTTCGGGGGAAGTTTTTCCTCCCGTTTAAGTTTATCCGCAACCGATTCGCCGTCAAGAAACTCCATTATAATATACGCGGTACGGTTTTCATGGAAAACATCGTAGATTTTTACTACGCCGGGAATATTCGAAAACTGGGCAAGACGCTTTGCCTCGTCGCCAAAACTTCTTAAACCCGCTTCAAATTGTTTTTCAGCTTCCCCGGTATATATTGAAAGCGTCTGCTGTTCCGGAACCCTTGTTGCAAATTCCGAAGGAAGATATTCTTTAATTGCAACTTTATAGCCAAGCATAAGGTCATATCCGAGATATGTAACGCCGAAACCGCCGTATCCGATAACTCTTCCGATGAGATATCTTGCTCTCAATATAGTTCCCGGAGAAAGATGATATGCTTCCCTTGCCGGAAGATTCTGGTCATATCCGCAATGAGGACATATTTCCGTTCCTTCCTCAATACGTTCCATACATCCCAAACAATAGTTTTCCATAAAAATCTCCTTGAACATACTTTTAAAAGATAATTTTTTCTATTGTTTATCCCTTTCCAAAAAACAAAACGAAAAAATTTCAGTTAATAAGCTCGAATTTGCCCCAATATGGATTTCCTTCAGAATCCTCACTGTTTACAAATCCGATAAAATATGCGTTTGAATCAACGTAATTTTTAAATTCTTCCTTATCAAGAGGAAGTCCATAGCTGCTTCCGCTTGTGCTTAAATAGGAAAGATAGAGCATTGCAAGGCGCTGTCTGTTAAGGCTTGAATTATTCGAAATGCTGTAGCAGGCGCCCCATTCAACGCAAACCTTTTCTCCATAAAGCGGAACTACGGTATAGGAACCTCTGAGCTTGTCTTCGTCCTGCATTTTTGAAAGGTCGTTTGTCCAGCCAAGATAGAACACTGCGCGGTTTTCCGCAAAAACATCATATCCGTTTTTGCCCGCATTGCTTCCGAGGATTTTTTCTATATCTTCCGCATTTTCAGAAAAAGTTTTTGCAACATAGGGAACAATATCTTCCGCTCCGGTTACAAAAGCATCGATAAGCCTGTCTTCCTCAAGTCTTTGAATATCGTATTCAAATCCGGAAATACCGCAGATATCTTCCGGAGCTTCTTCGCCGATTTTTGCAAGAAGACCAAGGTTTGCATACAGAACAGGAACCTTTACGCTTATGGGAATTACCATTTCTTCCTTAAGCATATCGGAATTTTCACCGATAAGGTGATACTGATCCATGTTGAATTTAAAATATGTGTAATAAAGATCCACCGGCGCGGCAACCATTGCCTTTGTTTCGTCGCTGAGCAAATCGCCTCTGAAAACATCGGGAAAATCATTTGTTCCGTAAGCTTCAACAAGTTTTTGTTCGTATTCATCAGAAGGAACTTCGACGATATTTACGGTAAATTTTTCGTTTCCTTCAATGCTTGTGAATCCCATGGTTACGTCGTCGAATTCATCGGTGGTATATTCTTCCCCGGAGGGAACCCACATATTTATTGTATCGGCCTTGATTTTATCCGCTTCGATTGTAATAAATTCGTTGAGCATAACCGCAATTACAACGACCATAAGCATTGCCGCAGCCGCAATTCCGGTTATAATCGCTCTTTTTTTCTTGCGTTTTTTAAGTTCAATTTCCGGGAAGTCAATTTCCTTTTTATCCATAAACGCAAGGCGCATATCCGAAACTTTTTGGAAACGAAGGCCGGGTTTCAGCGCCATTGCCTTCATAATGGCTTTTTCCGCATTCAGCGGAAGTTCCGCCCCCATTTCGGAAGGTTTTTTTACCTCATCCTTCCTCTGTCTGTCAACGGATTCATCCGGAAGCGTTCCCGTAACGGTTTTATAAATGGTTGCGCCAAGAGCATAAACGTCGGTATATGCGCCCTGTTTTCCTTTTGAACTGTATTGTTCCGGAGGGGCATATCCCGGTTTAAGGACCGCGGTAAGGGTGCTTTCGTTATCCTTATTGGAAAAACGCGCCGCACCGAAATCTATTACCTTTATCCTGTTATCAATTGTAATAAAAATATTATCCGGGCTTATATCTCTGTGGAGTATATTTTTGCTGTGGAGCTCTTCGATTGCTCTCATTACGGGTTCCATAATTGTAATGGTGTCCTCGTAATTAAGCTTTCCTCCGGCCATCTTTATATATTTGTCCAATCCGACGCCGTCGAGGAATTCCATAACTATATATGCGGTGTTATTTGCGGAAAAATAGTTATAAACATCCACAATATAAGGGTGTTCGCGGAATTTTGCGGTGTTCTGCGCTTCATAGAGAAATCTTTCAAGGCCGCTTCTGTAAGCATCTTCCTTATCGTCTTTTCCGGAAAATACTATTACTTCGTTTGTTCCGGGAGTTCTTGTGCAAAGGCCGCCCTGATAATATTCCTTTATTGCAACGACCATTCCAAGTTCATTATCCCAGGCTTTATAGGTAATTCCGAAGCCGCCGAAACCTATTACTCTTCCGATAATATATCTTTTTTCAAGAACAGCGCCGAGCGGAAGATGAAAAAGTTCTCTGTGGTCGTTTTCCGAAGAAAATCCGCAATGCGGACAAATATCATATTCGCCTTTTTCTTTAAAACATTCCGGACATATATTTTTTACTATCATTTATATACCACCAAATAAAATATTATCCAAGGATAAACTGGTTTGCAGTTGTTCCAAGGGATATTACGCATCCTTTCTGGAGCATTCTTGAAGCACCTGCTTCAATTTTCTGTCCGTCGCCGAAGAAAACGCCGTTTTTGGAATAGTTGGTAACAAGGAAGCTGTCGCTCATTCCGATATATTTTACGGAACAATGTTTTCTGCTGACTGCGGTTTCTGTGGAAGCGAAAATAACGTTGCAGTATTCCGGATCTCTTCCGAAGAAAATATTTTCGCCATCTTCAATATCGAAGCTTTGGCCTTTATAGAATCCGGCAACACCGGTTATGGTTGCAACTTTCCCGGTGATTTTTGCTTCTTTTTTTCCTGCAATATAAGTATATTTGCTGCTGAAAGCAATTACTGCGTCCGCAATGATGATTGCAAGGTTGTTGAGAAGAACGCCGAGCACTGCGGCAACGGTGAAGATTGAACCTGTATTGCTGAAATTTTTATAAAGTTTTATGTATGCTTTAACTGTTTCAACAACCGCGTAAATTACATAAATTGAATAAATAATCGCAAGAATAATTGCGATTATCGAGCAGATTCCGGTTTCTCCGTAAAGGATAGCCTCGAAATCGAGCATTACAAAAAGCGTTGACAAACCGAGAATGATGCTTGAAATAAGAGTAACATAGGAACCGAAGAAAACAATTTTCCAGTGGGGAATATCAGCAAGTTTTGTAAAATAAATTTCCTGTGCAAAAGGTACCCAGGCCTGCCATTCGTTTCCAAGGCCCGCTTTCTGGCCCATTTTCATTCTGCAGAATGCGTTGAGAACATAAATTACAACCGAATAGGAACCGGCCGCAACTATGGAAGCCAGATATGTTTCAAGAAGAACAAGCATGTATTCAGCATCCATAAGGGCATAAATCAAATCTTCCATCTTTTATAATCCTTTCTTTTCCGAATGAAAATCATCCAAGAATAAACTGGTTTGAAACTGTTCCAAGAGAAATTACCGTTCCTCTGTGAAGCATTGCGGAAGAACCCGCTTCGATTCTATGGTTTCCGTCATACATAACTCCG
The DNA here is from genome assembly GCA_017435745.1 of Oscillospiraceae bacterium. Lineage (GTDB taxonomy): Bacteria > Bacillota > Clostridia > Oscillospirales > Ruminococcaceae > UMGS1668. Next base: position 14,738 of record JAFSEN010000040.1, on the reverse strand, counting down.
TTTTTGGAATAGTTTGTTACAAGGAATGTATCGCTTATTCCGATATACTTGATTGAGCAGTGTTTTCTGCTTACAGAAACTTCGGAATTTGGGAAAATTATGTTGCAAACGGAAGAATCTCTTCCGAAAACGATTTCGGAACCATCTTCAATTTCAAAACTCTGGCCCTTGTAAATTCCGGAAGAACCGGAAATAACAGCAATTTTTACTCCGGCTTTTGTTTCAAAATTATTATTTCTTGAAACCGGGCGCATTTCGATAAGATCGTTTACGGAATTTTGCATAATCGCCCAGGAGATTATTCCAAGACCGAAAATTCCGAGAAGAAGGCAGGTTGTGGAATAATTTTTGTCGTAAATTCCCCTTCTTTCGCAAGCGGTATCAAGAAGTTTTCCCCATTTATAATACCAATAAATTCCATAGATTCCGCATGTAAGAAGCGTATATAACAAAGCCATTCCGCCGGAAGTTTTTTCCGGAGGATCCGCAAGTTCGTTGATATCATCCGAAAGAACTATGAACCAATAAAGTCCGTAAAGTCCGCCGGTTATAAAAAAGAGCAAAATTGCAAGGCCGACGCTGCGTGTTTTCATATTTTCCCCTCCTTATTTCAAAAAAAGCAAAACCCGCTCAGTTCTTTTTCCACTGGAAATTTTCGTCGCAAAGCGGAACAAAGATGAGGATATTTCCGCCGATTTCGATTCTGTCACCTTTTTTAAGAACGGTTGCGCTTACAACGATATTGTCGTTGACATAGCTGAGTCCGTGGGATTCGCCGGGAAGCGCAAGGAAAATATTGTTTTTGGGATCATAGGTGATGATTGAATGTTTGATTCTGGAAACTTCCTCGCCTTTAAGGCAGATATCCATGCTCTTATCTCTTCCGATGGAGTTATTTCCGCTTTTAAGTTTAAAGTCCTGGCCTACCTGGCTGCCTTCAATGCATACAAGCCAGCCGACACAGGGATCGACGCGGCCGTCTTCTTCATCTTCGCTGAAATTTCCGAAGAATCCGATGGTTTTTTCGTCGTCGGAAGCGCTGATTTCTTTGATTGAAGGTCTTTTTACTTCGTTTATGGATACGGTTTCGTCGTCTGCTCCAAAAGAATTTGCCTGGATTGAAACAGTTTCAAAATCCGGTGCGCTCTGGTGGCAATGGGGGCAGGAAGAATATTTTTCTCCGTCATAAAAATGTCCTTTTTCACATTTGATAAGTTTCATTGTATTTCGTCCTTTCAATTAATATTGCAGTTTTATAACTTTTAAGGTAAATGCCGGATCTGAAAGCCAGAACTTTTCATTTTCCCTTATAAATGCCGGTTCGTTTTTGGAAACCCTTATTCCGCCGTAGGTGCTTTGGCCGAAAATATAGGTTCCGGTGCTCGAATAATCCACAAGCTCGAATCCGTTTCTTTTTTCATCTACCCTTATGCTGCAATGCAGTCGGCTTATTGTTTTTGCATTTATCACTGCGCTGCAGTATTGGGAACTTCGTCCGATTGTGATGATTCCGTTTTCGGGAATCTTAAAAAGCATTCCCTCATAAGGTCCGCTCACAACTTCGACAAAATAATCGCACCCATGGTTTTTCGGTTGGTCTTTCTTGCCGAAAAGATTTTTGAAAAGCTTTTTGAAAAAGTTTTCTTTTTTAACCGTTTCTTCTTCCTTCGGCTTTTGCTGAAGCTTCATCAGCGGTTCAAGGGCAGCCATCATTTCGCTTACGCTTTGGTAACGCTTTTCATAATCCACTTCCATAGCTTTTTTGATTACGTTTGAAAAGCCTTTCGGAATATCCGGGCGAAGTTTATATATCGGAACCACTTCGTCGTTATTCTGTCTTGTTGGCGCATCCGGAACTTTTATTCCGGTTATGTACCAGTACATTGAACAGGCAAGCGCATAAATATCTGTCCAGGGGCCCTGTTTTCCCTTGTTGTAATATTGTTCTATTGGGGCAAAGCCTTCTTTCAGAACAATCGAAAGGGTTTTATTGCTTTTATCAACATATCTTGCGGCGCCGAAATCTATAAGTTTTACCGAACCATCCGGCAAAATCATAATATTTCCGGGGCTTACGTCCCTGTGGGCAATTCCGCATATATGGACTTCATCAAGAGTCATTGCAAGTTCGATGAACTGTTTTAACATTTCATCGAACTCCACCGTTCCTCCGGTGGCCTTGCATATTGAGTTCAGCGAAACGCCGTCAACGTATTCCATAACAATATAGGCTGTTCCGTTTTCCCGGAAAAAGTCTTCGACTTTTACAACCGAACGGATTCCTTGTAAGCCGAAAAGCACCTGGGCTTCTTTATAAAAGCTTTCAAGTCCTTTTTTGTACTGATTGTCAAAATTCGAACTTATGCTTATGCTTTTCGATTCCGCATTTCTGTATGCGGAAAAACTGCTTGGAAAATATTCCTTAATGGCTTTGTAGCTGCCTGTTACGGAATCATAGACTTTATACGTTATTCCAAATCCGCCTGAACCCAGTACCTCTCCCACCAGATATCGATCTTTAAGGAACACAAAGCGTTTCAGCGCGTTTGGGTTCCGGTGGGACATTTCTTCACTGAAACCGCAGTTTGAACAAAAACCGTTTTCAACGGATTCCGTAAAACACCGCGGACACAGTTTTCCGGTATTCAAACCATTCCCTCCTTACTCTTTTTTCAAATTAAGTTCAAGGAATGATCTTAACACGAAGTCTTGTATTACCGATTTCAACAATATCGCCGGCTTCAAGTTTTCTTACTCTTGTAATTTTAATTCCGTTGACCTTTGTTCCGTTGGTACTGTCAAGATCCTGTATGCTGAGGATTCCGTTTTCAAAAATAAGGGCTGCGTGCTGGTGGGAAAGATGTTTGTCCTCAATTGCAAGGTCGCATTTATCGTCGTCGCGGCCGATGATATATGCTCCGCCGATTACGCATTTTACCCTTCTTTCGATCCTGTGGGAATCGATTACGGTAATTTCCGCGTTGACTGCGTCGATTTCGGAAAGGATTACGCCGTTTCCGTGTTTAAGGGCCTCTTCTTCGCGTTTCTGTTCAGCTTTTTTCTTCGTCTTTACAATCAGGAGAACCAGAATAACAAGAAGGAGAACGCATCCGACAATTATAAGAATGAGTTTATATTCATTTATAAAGTATGCAAAATCTTTCGGAACGGAATCAATGGTGAAAGATATGTTTTTATTCAAAAGTCCGTTCTTTTCCATGGAAACATCGGTTACGCCTTCCACAGAAATTTCGTATTCACCGTTATAAAGTTTTTCTTCTGTCTGGAGAATAACTCTGCGTTCGTTTTCGTTATATACCGCAACGTCGCAGGGAATTTCCTCTTCTTCGCAGGTTATTTTGAAAACAACGTTTTCTCCGTATATTTCGATTTTTTCGGAGAAGATGATTTCCACAAGACGTTCAGCCACCAGAGCAGCGCTTACCATTTCCGGAGCCTGCATATCTTTTTGCCATGTGTTGCTGAGAAGAGAAATTTCCGCTTCGTATTTTTCTTCCGAATCAACGGTTATTCTTATATCCACATAATCGTTTTTAACGATGTTGTTTTCCGAATATGCAACAATTCTGTAAGTGTTCTGAACTTCCGAAACGATTGCAAGAATATTTGCAGAAATTTCGGACTGTTTCATAACTGTCATTTTTCCCCTTGTGGATCTTGCAAGTTCGCCAAGGGAATCAAGGGATTCTTTGGCTGCATAGTCATATCCGAAAGCATAGACCGGAACATCGGATTTTCCGAGGCGGCCGGTAACTTCCGCAACAGTGTTTCCTCCGGCAACTTTATCAACGCCGTCGGTGATTACGAAAATTACGGAACGTTCATCGATTGATTTTTTGTTCGTATCAATAAGGTCGGTCGCTTTTGCAATGGCATCATAAAGTCTTGTTCCGCCGGAAGCTCTTTTAAGCTCATCAACAGCGGATTTTGCTCTTGTTTTATTTTCGGTTCCGTTAAGGACAACGTTTATTTCGGATGCAAAGGAAATTACAACGACTTTGTCCTTTTCTTTCTTTTCGTCGATATGCTGTTTTATTGTTTCTTTAACTTTGTTCAAAGAACTTTCGGAAACGGAAGTTGAATTATCGACAAGATAATAATATGTAACGCCGTATTCGCTTTTTTTCTGGGGTTCAACGCTTGCAATTTCAAGTTCTTCGTTTCCGTAATAAACGTGCACATTTTCTTCGGTAACTTCAACATTTTTTGCAATGGCGTTGTTGGTATCGGTAAAGTTAACGTATGCAACGATCTGGGGTTTTTCGGCCTCCGCCTGTACTATCTGCATCTGATAAAGATCTGCAGCAAAAACTTCCATCGGAAGCAGCGCAAATATAAGCGCAAAAATTATCGAAAAAGCTTTTTTAATTGTTACCATGTTCTTCCCTCCCTGCAATAAGGAACAAAAGCAAGTTTTGTTTTTCCCAATTCAAGAATATCGCCGTCGCTTATTTCTTCGGAACCTATAAGGGGTTTTCCGTTTATATCGGCGCTTCCGTTTTCTTTAACGGCAAAAAATTTATTGTGTTTTGAATCATATATTATCGACATGTGATTATCCCTTGTGATTTCAAGATCGTCAAATATCGAAACATCCATGGTTCTTGATCTTCCGACAAAGTTTTTTGCGGGACGAAGCCGGTAATCTCTTCCTTTTTCCGGTCCTTCAATACAGACGAGCCAGCCCACAACCGGCGCACCGCCATATTTTTTCTCTTCGAACATAACGGTAACATTATCGCTGTCATCGTTTAAATCAAACCCGAGGGCAACGGTTTTTTCGTCGCCCAACATTCCGAGAGGAACTGTTTTTTCGTCGTTTCCCACAAGGGCAACGGTTTTCATATCTTCGCTTTTCATAAGATTTCCGGAAAGCGAAACTCCGCAATAGGGACAGGATTTAAACCTTTTGTCATCATAACAATGTCCTTTCGGACATCTTGCAATTGCCATTATATCCCCCTCCTTTTATTCCGCAATAACGGCTATTGCCGAATAGTTATCCATATTTTTGCTGCCGTTTTTTCCGGTTGCAAGAATACATTCTTCCATTTTTCTTACCCATTCGCCTGCGCCGGAGGACGCTCTGAACGCGGCATTCATCTGTTTTTCCGTAATAAGTTCCCAAAAACCGTCGCTGCAAAGAAGGATTGCATCTCCCTTTTTAAGTTCCACCGGGGTTTTTGCAATTTCATATCTCGGGTCGTTCCATTCGGTTCCGATTACCCGGAGAAGGCGGTTTCTGTCTTCGTGGCCGCGGATATCTTTTTCTTTTATCCTTCCGGAGGAAACAAGCATCTGCGGAACGCTGTGGTCAAGGGTATGGAATTTATATTTTCCGTCCTCAAAATAATAAAGGCGCGAATCGCCGATATGACCGTAATAGAGCAAAGAATTTTCAACAACGCCGAGCACAAGGGTTGTTTTCATAACGTTGGTGTTGCTGATTTCGATTTGTTTTGCCATAACTTTGTCCTGTGCGGTCTGGAACATTTGGGCAAGCATTGCGTTTATATCGTCGTGCTCGTTGAAGATTTCTTCGGCATTCTGTACCGAAAGTTTTGAAGCTTCTTCTCCTTTTCCGTGGCCGCCAAGACCATCCGCCAAAGCAACAAGAAGTCTTTTTTCTCCTTCTTTATATCCGACAAAATCTTCGTTTATCGGGCGGTCCGCCGGCATTGAAACAACAGCAACGTCGTATCTTTGCGCAGCTTTTCTTTCTTTCGAATTTTTTGTCTTGAATATATCCAGAATATTGTTCAGGGACATTTTTTCACCTCTCCGCATCTTTATTTTTTACATGAGGATTTTTAATTCGATAATTTTTCATCAAGGTGCATCCTAAGAAGCTTCGGAAGAACTGCTCTCTTCCGAAGAACTGCTTTCTTCCGAAGGTTTTTCTGTTTCTGAAGAACTTAACGGTTCGGAAGAGCTGCTTTCGGAAGAACTTTCCGTTCCGCTTTCGGATTGGTCCGAACCGGATTCCTGTTCGGAAGAGCTGCTTTCAGATTCGGGTTTTGATTCTTCCGGTTTGGATTCAACCGGTTTGGGCGCTTCCGGTTTCTTTCCTTTGCTTACAGCGGCGATGATTGTTCCTTCCTCTTCGTATGCGGAAATAATTTCACCGGATTTATAATCATCGCTGTATTCTTTCGTGCTTTCAAAATCGAATCCGCAGGATTTTGCAATTTCCTTCGCTTCTTTTTCTTTCAATCCTTCGAAACTTCCCACATAGACCATAAGAACAATTTCGCTTCCGGCTTCGGTTTCGGTTCCTTTTTCTATGCTCTGTTCAAAAACCGTTCCGGGTTCAAAACCTTCAAAATCTTCGAGAACAGCTTTAAAGGTAATTTCAATTTCGTAAGGTTCAAGTATCTTTTTTGCAACGGCTGTGTCTTTTCCGGTAAGTTCCGGCATTGAGAAATATTTTCCGGAACTTACGACAACGCTTACTTTTTCGCCTTTCAAAACAGTTTTTCCTTCCTGGGGATACTGGTTTTTGATCCGGCCTTCATCAATTTCTTTATCAGCCACATCAAGCGAACCGCGTTCGAAGAAAAGTCCGGCTTCTTTAAGGATTTCAATCGCTTCTTCAACGGTTTTTCCGCTTATATCGGGAACTACCGTTTCGCCTTCCTGTTCTGCGGCACCGAAAGCAAGAGTTATGACCACAGTATTTTCCACATGGTCATATACATATCCAATTACGGTGTCTTCCGCAAAATCCGGGTTTTCTTCCGTTACAAATGCGGTATTGTATCCCGCATCTTCGATTATCATTTTTGCGTCGTTTTTGTTCATATACATGATATCCGGAAGGATCACTTCTTCATAAATATCGCTTTCGGAATTTTCGGAAAATTCCTGCCCGCTTTCCGGGTTGTTTATCTCCGGTTCATTATTTCCGGAAAGAAGAATTATGAGCACGGAAGCAACCAGCAAAATAAACACCGCAATACATATTACAAGGACCAGAACCGTGTTTTTGCCTTTCTTACGTCCGGTTTCTTTTTTTGTTTCTTTTTCCGTCATTTCCGAAACAATGCAGCCGCAGCTGGGACAGATTTCATAGATATCGTCCATCTCGTTGTGGCAATTCGGACATTTTATAATCATAAAACCGCTTCCTTCCTCAGCCGATATCTTCCGGAGAATAATAGATCCAGATTATATAGTCTTTTCCGATGCTTTTTCCGGCTTCCGGTTTTGTTTTTACAACTCCGCTTCCTTCGGAATCATCCACCGCATACATAACCTTGTTTAAAATTCCGGCATCCGAAAGGATTTCTTCTGCCTCTTCTTTTGTATATCCCACAAGATCGGGCATTATCGGGTCTTCTTCAACATAGGCTTTTGCGGCAACAAGAGCAACAGCGTTTCCGTCGTTTTCTTCATAAAGAACGATTCCTTCGGATTCTCCGGTTTCATAGCTTACGATATAGGGGAAAACTTTTTCCTCCTGGGGAAGAACCAAATTCATTTTATATGCGCCGTAAATACAGCCAAAGGCATTTTTTCCCACATATCCGTCCGAATCTTCTGCTGCGTAATGCGCGATGCTTCCCATAAAGCTTTCAACTTCCGCATTAAGGTCCATTTTTGTGGAATTTTCCGTAACCGCGACAAATTCAATTGTTCCGTCCGCGGCAATTTTATCGTCTTTTTCAACGGATTGGGAAATTATCATTCCCGGCATAAGATCCGGGGAATAAACTTCCTCAACTTTAACGGCGATTCCATATTCCGAAAGTTCATCAATCACGTCTTCAACAAGTCTTCCGCGCCATTCTTCTGCGGTTACGGCGTTTTCATTTTCCTCAACGGAAAAATAAACGTTTCCGTCCTCACCGTAAACGATTACTCCGTAGGGATATCCGGTAACCCTTTCTTCCATTCCGGAATGAACGATTATCTGGGGTTCGCCGGTCTGCTCGTTTTCCTCCGGTTCGGTTTCGCTGCCGATTATCGGGAAAATGCCGATTATATTAAGCAAAACAGAAATAATAATCAAAGCTGCGGAAAAAATCGAAACAGCAGACATAATTCTGTTTTTTATAATAGCTTTCTTTTTTTCTTCCTTTTCCATTTCTGTTTCACCTCTTCCGATTCTTATTACAACAGCGGAAGTATTATCCTGTCCGCGCATTCTTCTTTGTGTCGTTATCTTACAGATTTCCTTTGCAAGTTCTTCCGAAGAAAAGCCGCTGTTATATTTGAATATTTTTTCAATATCATAGTCGGTAAGAATTTTTGTTACACCGTCGCTGCAAAGAAGGACAACACTTCCTTCGGAAAGCACAAGCGGTTCCGTATTAACGTCGATAAGTTCTGTTCCGCCGATTCCGATAAAGCTTATAAGCGCATCTTTTCTCGGTTCCGCTTCCATTTCTTCCTCGGTGATTTTTCCCTTTGCAAGAAGTTCGCGGAGCCTTAATTCATAGCTGTGATCCCTGGTTATCCGGCGGATTTTTTCGTTTTCATAAACATAAATTCTGCTGTCGCCTATACTTGACCAAAAAACCTTGTTTTCCTTTACGGCAGCAGCGACCATTGTCGTACCCGAATGGATTTTTTCACCGGCTTCGTTTTTAAATTCGGAAACCTGCATATCGAGTTTTTTTATCATGTTTTTTAAAAGCCCGGGGAAACTGTTCCAATCCGGCTTTTTTTCCAAAACCCAGTCAACCGCGGATTTGCTGCAATATTCGCTTGCTTTTTCTCCGTCCGAAAGGCCGCCCATTCCGTCGCAAAGAACGCCGAAAAAACATTCGCCGGAAGAGGAATCGTAAACGCAGCCGTTTACTCTGTCCTGCTGGTAACTTCTTGTTCCAAGAACCGATTCCATTCCAATCTCGTCTTTATGGCGGGCTTCTTCCTCTTCAATCATTCTTTTTTTATTTGAAACATATTTTATGATTTCGTAAACCACAAGATAGATTGCCGATGCAGCGCAAAGCGCAAACAAAACTGTTCCCAATATTCTGTTTTCAAAAAGCATTGGCTGAAAAAACATCTTCGCTGTTTCCTCCTGTTTTGACAATTTACTGCAGAAATCCCCTTATAATTAGTTTAATAATAGCACTTTACCTAATTAAAATCAATCTATTATAAAAACTACCTTAATTTTTTCGATAAAAAGTAAAAAAATTTATTCAGCTTTTTCAATATTCCAACATTTTTTCAAAATCTGTTGATTGATTTATCCCATGTATTGTGATTTGATTAACACAACAAAACTTCGGTCTTTTGTTGGGTTATTTTTGTATGTCAATTTTTAAGGAGACAATTTTATGGAAAAAATTTATCTTGTAACCGGCGCCGCAGGTTTTCTTGGAAGCACCATCTGCCGACAGCTTGTTGCAAAAGGAGAAAAAGTAAGAGGTTTTGTCCTTCCGGGCGACCCGGCGGCAAAATATCTTCCCGAAGAAATCGAAATTATTTACGGCGACCTTTGCGACAAGGAATCCGTTGAAAAATTCTTCAAAGTTCCGGAAGATACCGAAACAATCTGCCTCCATATCGCAAGTATTGTAACCGTTGATCCGGAATTCAACCAAAAAGTCGTTGACGTAAACGTAGGCGGAACCGACAACATTATCGACGCAGTTCTTGCGCATCCGGAATGTAAAAAACTTGTTTACTGCAGCTCCACCGGCGCAATTCCGGAACTTCCCAAAGGCACACCGATTAAAGAAGTTACCCAATTCCACCCGGAAAAACTTATCGACTGTTACAGCCAGACCAAGGCCGAAGCAACCCAGCATGTTCTTGATGCGTGCAGGGAACGCGGACTTCATGCCTGCGTGGTTCATCCCAGCGGAATCCTCGGTCCGGAGGACTTTTCCATAAGCGAAACCACCGGAACGCTTATAAAAATCATCAAAGGCGAAATGCCCGCCGGAATCGACGGTTCCTTCAACCTTTCCGACGTTCGCGACCTTGCAAACGGAACTGTTCTTGCCGCCGAAAAAGGACGCGACGGCGAATGCTATATTCTTGCAAACGCAGAGATTACTTTTAAAGAATTTTGCAGACTTATTGTCGCTGAAAGCGGATGCAAACCTATCAAAATGTTCCTTCCCATCTGGCTTGCAAACACCGTTGCAAAACTTGCGGAAAGCAGCGCAAAGAAAAGCGGCAAAAAACCTCTTATGACAACTTTCTCCGTTTATAACCTTGCAAGGAACAACACTTTTGATTATTCCAAAGCAAAAGAGGAACTCGGCTACACCACCCGTCCCTGCGCGGAAACTGTTAAAGACGAAGTTGCATGGCTTAAAAAAGAACAAAAAATCTGATTCAGATCATAAAAAATCCCGTATTGCGCCGCAATACGGGATTTTTTTCGTTTTTGTAACATCTTTTTCGAAAAGTTTAACCAAACTGGTTTCACATTGTAACCAAAGTGAAAAAACATCATCACAAACTCATCACAAACCACAGGTATTATATAACCAGAGCAAAAAAGAGCAAAAGATGTTAGTTTCCGAGCAATTCTAACAGCTGAAATCACGGCGAGTCGAAAGACCCGCCGTTTTTTTGTCTTGCGATAAACTTTTGGTTTTGCCAACTTTCCATCAAGAGGAAAGCTAAAAAAAATAAAAGGCGGCAACTGCCGCCTTTTTTTGTTTTATTGGAAAACAACTTCGAATTCTTCGCAGAGGATAAGGGTATCGTCGTTAAATTCGATTCCGTATTCCCCCGCTTTTTTTGCAAATTCTTTTTGGTGGATCTTTCGCCAGCTTTCAACGCTTTGGTCGCCTTCGCCTTCTTTTTCGGCAAATTCTTCATCTACCTCGCTGAATTTTTTTATTTCAACTTTGGTGTCTTTGATGATGAAAAGCGGAACTTCGTCGCTGTCGAGGATTATGGAATAATCCCCCTCTTCCGGAATTTTCATTTCGTCAAGTTCAAAAGTTTCGTAAAGGCTTGAGGTCGCGGTTTTTATTCCCGCAAGGCAAAGGGAAGCAAGACGGTCGCAGCCTCTTGCTCCGTCAAGAAATTGCCAGACGTCGTAATAAAGTTCGTCTTTGTTAAGGTCTGCGTTGTGGTCGCAAAAAGCTTCCCAAAAATCTTCCGGAGAAAGTACCTGGTTCATTATTTCACTTCCTTATGTTATCAGATAATGCTTTCCGCAGGACCTTGTTCGGAAAGATAAGTAGCTTCGAGATCCGCCATGTGAAGGAGAACCGCAAGAGGATATTTTTCATAGGCATGGCTTATGCTGAAACCGCCGGATTTTGCCGCTTCATCAAAACCGCCCATGTGCCAGCGAATTGCAATTGCTTCGTTTTCACGAAGACGCATAAAGCGTTCCACAACAAAAACGGATTTTTCGCCGTGGCCGAAGGGAAATTGATCGTCAACGGTGTAATAGGGAACTTTTTCCCATTGGCCGCGTTCGTTTTTCGCGTTGCGGTAGCTTATTGTGTAAAAATTAGCTTTGCAGATATCATGAAGAAGCCCGCAGATAGCAATGCTTTCACCGTCGGTGATTCCATATTCCGCGCAGCGCTTTTTGAGCAGTTTATAAACGTTAAGGCTGTGCTGAACAAGCCCGCCTTCAAAGGCGGAATGATATTTCGTTGAAGCAGGCGCAATAAAAAAATCGCTTTGGCAAAGCCATTCAAGAAGCTTTTCCGAACCGGGACGTTTTACGTTTTCCTGAAAAATCTCAATAAATTCCTGTTTTGCTCCCATAGTTCCTCCAAATTATTCGCCGTAAACGGCGGGCATTCTGCGTTTGTGTTCCGAAACTCTGTGGTAACGGTCAATAATCGCTTTGGATTCCGGATCCGTTTTTCCGGTGGTGATATATTCGTCGATTGCTTTATAAGTTACGCCCATTTCCTGCTCGTCTGTCTGGCCTTCAAAAAGGCCGGCGGAAGGCGCTTTTGTAATTATATTAAGCGGCGCATTAAGATAGCGCAAAAACTCAAAAATTTCCGTTGCGGTAAGGTCTGCAATTGGGTTAAGATCAAAACCGCCGTCACCGAACTTTGTGAAATAACCCATATAGCGTTCGCTTCTGTTCCCGGTTCCCACAACGAGCATGTTGCGGCTTTGGCCGAGAGCATAAAGAGTTGTCATGCGAAGACGCGGGGCAATATTGGAAAGAGCCGCTTTTGAAAGTTCCTCACCGATGGAATCGGTGAGCACGGTTCTTGTTTCGGTAAGGTCAACGGTGATCATCGGGATTCCGAAAGATTTTGCAAGAGCAACCGCATCATCCATATCCTCGCCGTAATTGCGTTTTGAATGGCAGGGCATTGCAACCGCGAGCACGTTGTCCGTTGCCATTGAGCACAGAATTCCCACAAGAGCGCTGTCTTTTCCTCCGCTGTTTCCGAAGATAAGGCCGCTTGCATGCGCTTCGGCCATTTTTTCTTTAATGAAAGCAACTCTTTTTTCGGTTTCGAGTTTGTAATCACGCATTATGAGCACCTCTTGAAATCAAAAGTTTTTTCTGATATAATTTGCCGCCGCTGTTGCCGCTGCAGCTCCGTCGGAAGCGGCAGTTACAAGCTGGCGAAGCTGTTTTTTTCGGGTGTCGCCGGCTGCAAAAACCCCTTTGCAATCCGTAAGGCAATCTTCGCCGGAATCGATATAACCGTAATCGTCAAGTTTGAGCACGCCGCTAAAAAGTTTGTTTTCCGGAACAAGTCCGATTGCAATAAAAACGGCGAAAAGAGGAATTTCGGCGGTGCTTCCGTTTGCTCTGTTTTTAAGAACAATTGAAGAAACGGCATTTTCGCCTTTTATTTCTTCAATCACGGAATTTGTGAGCACCGTTACGTTTTTCTTTTTGAGCACCGAATCAACGGCGGTTTTTGCGGCATTGAAAACGTCTCTTCTGTGGATAAGATAAACCTTGTCGCATATCTCGGAAAGATATTCCGTTTCTTCAAAAGCGCTTTCGCCGCCGCCGACAACGGCAACGGTTTTTCCGCGGAAAAACGCTCCGTCGCAGGTTGCGCAATAGGAAACTCCCCTGCCCTCGAAGGAATCTTCGCCTTTGCATCCGATTTTTCTTCTTGCGGCGCCGTTTGCGATAATAATGGCTTTTGCCTCAAAATCGCCGGCGGAGGTTATTACTTTTTTTACTTTTCCGGAAAAATCGACATTCTGAACTTCAGCAAACTGAACTTCCGCCCCAAGCTTTTGTGCCTGTTCAAAAAGCGCCATGGAATAATCGTAACCGGAAACTCCGAACATTCCCGGATAGTTTTCGATTGATGGTGAATTGACTATCTGGCCGCCCGGAGCATATTTTTCAAAAACAGTGCAGGAAAGTCCCGCTCTCTGTCCGTATATTGCAGCAGTCAAACCGGCGGTGCCGGCACCGATTATAATTATATCTTTCATATTATTTCTCCTTTTTTTGAAGATACAAAGGTATTATATCACAAATTTCAAAGAAATAATATATTCTATTTGAGTGAAAAGCATTTTTATGGTAAAATAATTATAACAAAGTTATTTCCGGAGGAAAATTTATGAGGATCGGCATTATTGACTTTGGAACAAACACTCTCCGCCTTGATATTTTTGAAACTGAGGACAGAGAATACCGCAGTATTTACGATTTTGCGATATATTCCAGAATTGTTGAAAACACCGTCGGAACTTCCCTTTCCCAGGACGGAATCGAACATATAATCCAGGCTATTGAAGAACACCAGCAGGCCTGCAGACATTTCCGCTGCGACAGGGTCGAATGTTTTTCAACTGCCTCTTTGCGGTATATTGATAATGCATCGGACGTTCTTGAACAGGTTGAATTCCGCACAGGAATGGTGATAAGAATGATTTCCGGCGACGAGGAAGCGGAATATGATTATCTCGCGCTCAAAAGCGTTGTGGACGTTCCTTCCGGAATCGGATGCGATCTCGGCGGAGGTTCTCTCCAGGTTTTCGATTTTGACGAAAACGGACCGAAAAAAAGCGCAAGCTATCCCCTTGGAAGCAGCCGCACAGCAAAGCGTTTTGTTAAAGGAGATATTCCTACAATGGAGGAAATTTCCAATATCAAGAGCTGCGTTGCAGAATCGCTTTCCGAAACCGGCTTTGGCAAAGTTGGCGGAACGCTTTTTGCAATGGGAGGCACCGCAAAAGCCATTAAAAAGCTCTATAATACCGCCATTGAAAAAGGCGACGAACTTTCTCTTTCCAATGTTAACATAATGCTGAAGCTTCTTGCAGAAGCTCCGGAAGAGGCAAAAGAACTTATCGCGGATATTGCGCCGAAACGGATCCGAACCCTTGTTCCCGGGCTGGCAGTTCTTTCCGGAGTTATGGAAAAATCCGGCTGTAGCGGAATGAAAATTTATTCCGTTGGGGTGCGCGAAGGTTTTATGGAATCTATTCTTAACGACGATTCAAAACCGGAACCGAGCCTTCTCGATCTTATCCTTGGAAGCATATAAATAAAAAAACTCCGCATTTGGGAGTACTTCGTAAAGAAGTACTCCTTTTCTTTTTGTATTTTTCAAATAATAACCGAGCCGCCGATGTAAACAGAAAACCGTTGTCGCCTTCGAAGACGGCGACGGCGGTTTAAATTCGGAACTGCCATTTTTCCGGTGGTGCTTTTTGTCCCCTAAAAAGGGGACAGCTGTCGCGGGAGCGACGGCAGGGGTGTGCAAACTTTTCTTTTCAGGCACAACCCGGTTTCTTTTGGTTACAAAAGAAATGGGGTTGCTTTTATATAAAAAAAC
>JAFSEN010000039.1 GCA_017435745.1 Oscillospiraceae bacterium | reverse complement strand
GATATCTCCATCACCGGCAACTCCACCAACCCCACCCGTTTCCAGCACCTTGTTGCAGGTACCTATAAAAAATGGGCAATCGAAAACGGCAGAAAATATTTCTCCGTAGCTTCCGGCGGCGGCACCGGCAGAACCCTTCATCCGGATAACGTCGCAGCAGGCCCTGCTTCCTACGGTCTTACCGACTCCATGGGCAGAATGCATTCCGACGCACAGTTCGCAGGTTCTTCCTCCGTTCCGGCTCACGTAGAAATGATGGGTCTCATCGGCATGGGCAACAACCCCATGGTCGGCGCAACCGTTGCAGTTTCCGTAGCAGTTTACGAAGCCTGCAAATAAGCTTGCCTTATATCCAATGTAGGGCGGGGGCTTGCTCCCGCCGCTAAATAAAAACAAAAAGCTCCTTTCCAAAACGGAAGGGAGCTTTTTCTTTTGAAAAATCTGTCGCTTTGTCCACATGGCGTTTTTGTCCACGTTTTGTCCACATGAATAAGACCCATCATTTCTACGTGGACAGCAACCCCATGGTCGGCGCAACCGCCCTGTTTCCGCAGCGGTTTACGAAGCTATAAGCATGCCTCCTTTGTAAACTGTAGGGAACGGTCTTGACCGTTCCGCAAATAATAAATAAAAAAACAGAAAAAAATCCCCTGCCGCCCGGCAGGGGATTTTTTTTACGTTTATCAGCTTACCGCAACTTCAAAACGCGCCTGGGCGCTTTTTCCGCCGGGAATTATGTGGTTTACAACAATTGTAACGCGGCTGCTTTCATTCGGAATAACAAAACCGAGAATCGCCCTGCAGGAAGTTCCGTTGACGCAGGGTTTGGGATATGTTTTGTGCGTGCAGGGATACATCTCACCCACATAGCCTTTTTCGTCATAAACGTCTATGGAAAGAGCGTCAAAATAAAGATCCTGAAGGTTGCCCACATATCCGATGTTTTTGTAATGGTATTCAATCATTACAACGCCGGCGCCTTCATCAATATCCTCAAGATAGTTACAGGCGTAATGCGCTTTTACGGAATCGATGGTAAATTCCCATTGTCCCTCAACGACCCATGTTTCGCCGATTCCGAGAACAAGGGAAGAACCGCAGACGCTGCAGGAACTTCCGCTCCATTTATGTCCCTTTGCGGGAACAGATTCCTGCTTTTTGGTGACCTTTCCACAAACGGAACAATGTTCCCCTTCGGTAAGTCCTTTTTTGGTGCAGGTTGCGGAAACGGCCGGGTCTTTAACAAGCTTATGTCCGGAAGAAACAATTTCTTCCTCGGTGATGGTTTCGCCGCATGAAATACATTCGTTATGTCTTTTTCCGTTTTCGGTGCAGGTGGATTCCTTGTCGATTATCCAATCTCCCGGAACATGTCCCGCCGGAATTGATTCTTCCTCAAGAATTTCGCCGCAGGTTTTACATTCCTTGTGCCTTTTTCCATCTTCGGAACAGGTGTTTCCAATGTCAATAATCCAATCTCCGGAGGAATGTCCTTCGGAAGGAATTTCGGATTCCTGTTTTTCTCCGCAGGAACAATAGCGTTCTTTAAGTCCGCTTTCGGTGCAGGAAGGGTTCCTTACTGTTGCCCAATCCTCAAATTCATGGATATGTTCTTTTGCACAGGAAGAAAAAACCAGAATAAAAGCTAAAACAAGGCATAATATCTTTTTCATTTTGCTGTCCTCCAAAAAAATTTTCGGGTCCGATAAAACCAATTATAGCATTATGAAAAAAATAATCAAGGCTGCAACCTTACGCTGCAAAAGCAGATAAGGTTCACCATATTGCAAAACAAAGCGCAAAAGATTAAAATAAGGTAAAAGATTCAGTAAAAAAAGAGGGATAAAATGAAAAAGATAATTTCCGTTCTGCTTGTGCTTTCAATGATTTTTGCCTTTTCTTCCTGCGGCGCGCCCGAAAGAAACTGCAATATCTGCCAAAGCGCGGGAGCATATAAAACGATCGCCGAATTTGAAGGCTGGTATTTCTGCAAAGATTGCTACGATGCGCTGATCCCGATTTACGACGACAGCTATGATTATGATTATGACTATGACTATGACAGCGGATATGATTACGGAAGCGGAAAATGCCTCGACTGCGGAAGATCCATAGACGCAGACAGGCTCTATTGCGACAAATGCCTCGGATTCGGGGTTTGCCAGGACTGCGGAAAAAGCATTGACGACGACAGGCTCTATTGCGATAAATGCCTCGGATTCGGGGTTTGCCAGGATTGCGGAAAAAGCATTGACGACGACAGGCTCTATTGCGATAAATGCCTCGGTTTCGGGGTTTGCCAGGATTGCGGAAAAAGTATCGCCAGCGACAGACTTTATTGCGATTCCTGCCTTTATGACTGATAAATAAATCCGAAAACGTGAAAGGAGGTTTTTTTGATGTATCTTCCGGAAGAAGCCGAAAAAGTTATATCCATGCTCGAAAATTCCGGTTTCGAAGCCTATGCCGTCGGCGGATGCGTCAGGGACAGCCTTCTCGGTAAAAAACCGACGGATTACGACGTTGCAACTTCCGCAAAACCGGAGGAAATGAAAGAAGTTTTCAAAAACGAGCACGTTATCGAAACCGGAATAAAACACGGCACCTTAACGGTGCTCGTTGAAGGAAAACCAATTGAAACCACAACTTTCCGCATTGATAAAGATTATTCCGACAACCGCCACCCGGCAAAAGTTGAGTTTACTTCTTCGCTTGAAAAGGACCTTGCAAGAAGGGATTTTACTGTGAACGCCCTTGCTTTCGGCAAAAAAACCGGAATAATCGATGTTTTCGGCGGAATTTCCGACCTTGAGCACGGAATAATCCGGGCGGTGGGCAATCCGGACACCCGTTTTGGCGAAGATGCCCTTCGGATAATGCGCGCGCTTCGTTTTTCTTCGGTTCTCGGTTTTGAAATTGAAGAAAAAACCGCCGCTTCAATTTTAAAAAACCGCAAGCTTTTGAAAAACGTCAGTTCCGAAAGAGTTTTTTCGGAACTGACAAAGCTTCTTTGCGGCAAAAATGCCGCAAAGGTTCTTCTTGAGCACGCGGAAGTAATATTTGAAGTCATTCCGGAACTTTCAATGCTCAAAGGCTTTGAACAGCGCCATTTTCGTCATCATCTTGATGCTTTTGAACACACTGCGGTGGTTCTCAAATCGGTTCCGCCGGAACCCGTTCTTCGGCTTGCGGCCCTTTTCCATGATATTTCAAAGCCTCTTTGCATTACTGTTGACAGTTCCGGCACCGGACATTTTTACGGACATGCTCAAAAAAGCGCGGAAATTGCCGAAACGGTGCTCAAAAGGCTGAAAGCAGATTCGGAAACAATAAAAACCGTTTGCGAACTTGTTAAAAGGCACGAAGACCGCTTTGAACCGGAACCAAAAGCTGTAAAACGCCTTCTTGGAAAAATCGGCCCGGAACTTTTTGAAAAACTTTTGCTTTTAATGGAAGCGGACGAAATGGGAAAAAGAGAAGAATTTCGCCTTCCACATTCGGAATTTGAAAAATTCCGGAAAATCAAAATGGAAATTATCGAAAAAAACGAATGTTTTTCGTTTAAAAACCTTGCCGTAAACGGAGCGGATTTAATTTCAATAGGTTTTAAACCCGGCCCAAAAATGGGAAAAATCCTCGAAACTCTTCTTGGAAAGGTAATCGAAGGCGAAGTTCCGAACGAAAAAGAAAAGCTTATTTCTTTTATTACGAAAAATAAATAGAAAAGTGCGCATGAAAATGCGCCTTTTTCTTACAATATATATACACTATTTAAAAGAAAAACGCTTTTGCTGTTGACCTTCGTTCTTTAAAGCACTATAATCTTTATTATTAAAAGCAGGCTTTCGAAAAAGCCTGCTTTAAAAATGGAGGAAAATCAAAATGAAAAAAATCGTAAGTATTCTTGTTGTACTTGCAATGGTGCTTTCCTTTGCCGCTTGCGGAAGCGAACCCGCCGCAAAAGGAAAATATACCGTAGGCATCTGCCAGCTTGTTCAGCACGAAGCTCTTGACGCCGCAACCGAAGGCTTTAAGGCTGCTCTTACCGAAAAACTCGGTGAAGACGTTGCTTTCATCGAACACAACGCTTCCGGCGACGCCGCAACCTGCATCACTATCTGCAACCAGCTTGTTTCCGAAGGCGTTGATCTCATCATGGGCAACGCAACCGCAGCTCTCCAGGCTGCCGCCGCTGCTTCTGCAACAATTCCGGTAGTCGGAACTTCCATCACCGACTATGCAACCGCCCTTGAAATTGCCGATTGGACCGGAGCAACCGGAAGAAACATTACCGGCACAGCGGATCTTGCTCCCCTTTCCGAACAGGCGGCAATGGTAACCGAACTTTTCCCGGATGCAAAAAAAGTCGGAATCGTATATTGCTCCGCGGAACCCAACTCTGTTTATCAGGCAAACATTGTAATTGAAGAACTTGAAGCAGCGGGACTTTCCTGCGAAGTTTTCACCTTTGCGGATACAAACGACGTTGCAAACGTAGTTTCCACCGCATGCGCCGCTTCCGACGTTCTCTATATCCCCACCGATAACACCGCCGCTTCCTGCGCGGAAACCATCAACAACGTTGCTCTTCCGGCCGGAACTCCAATAATTTCCGGTGAAGAAAATGCCTGCAAAGGTTTCGGCGTTGCAACTCTTTCCATCAGCTATTATGATATCGGCTATATTGCCGGCGAAATGGCTTATGAAATTCTTGTAAACGGCGCAAACCCCGGCGAAATGGAAATCGGCTATGCTCCGGAAGTTATCAAAAAATATAACGCAGAAATCTGTTCCGCTCTGGGAATCAACCCCCCTGCGGATTATGTTGCAATCGGCTGATCATTCCGTTTTGCAAAAATCGAATATTTTCCGAAAAAATTTTTAAAAAACAGCAAAAAAACGCGAAAAAAGCCTTGACTTTACCTCTTTAAAGCGTTATACTTTTAAACATCAAAAGCAAACGCTTCAGAAAGGATTTTAAAGGCTATGAAAAACATGAAAGTTTTTGAAAAAGAATATTTCATGTATCGCCGCGCTCGATTTATGAGCGCTTATTGCCGCATGAAAAATTCCTGAAAAAAAGGCTTTTGGCCTCTGCAAGCGTTTTGCAATTTTGAATTGCAAATCAAAGCGGTTTCCAAAACCTTTTTGGAAACCGCTTTTTTGTATCGATTTTTAAAATTTTCGGAGGAAATGAAAAATGAAAAAACTCGTAAGTATTCTCATGGTTATCGCAATGGTTCTTTCAATGGCGGCCTGCTCTTCCGAGCCGGCAGCAAAAGACGCCTACAAAGTAGGCATCTGCCAGCTTGTTCAGCACGAAGCTCTTGATGCTGCAACCGAAGGCTTTAAGGCTGCTCTTACCGAAAAGCTCGGCGACAAAGTAAACTTTATCGAACAGAACGCTTCCGGTGATGCAGCAACCTGCGTAACCATCTGCAACCAGCTTGTAGCAGAAGGTGTTGATCTTATGATGGGCAACGCAACCGCAGCTCTCCAAGCTGCCGCCGCTGCTTCCGCAACAATTCCGGTAGTCGGAACTTCCATCACCGACTATGCAACCGCTCTTGAAATTGAAGGCTGGACCGGAAAAACCGGTTCCAACATCACCGGTACCGCAGACCTTGCTCCTCTTGATGAACAGGCAGCAATGATCCAGGAACTCTTCCCGGATGCAAAAGTTGTCGGTATTCTCTATTGCTCCGCAGAACCCAACTCCGTATATCAGTCCGACGTTATCAGCGGCTATCTTACCGACATGGGTTATGAAGTTGAAGTTTTCACTTTCGCAGACTCCAACGACGTTGCTTCCGTAACAACCGCGGCCTGCGCAGCAGCAGACGTTATCTATATCCCCACCGATAACACCGCAGCATCCTGCACCGAAACCATTGCAAACGTTGCAATTCCCGCAGGTACTCCTATCGTAGCAGGCGAAGCCGGTATTTGCGGCGGATGCGGAATCGCAACCCTTTCCATCGATTATTATGACATCGGTTATGCAGCAGGCGAAATGGCATACGAAATTCTTGTAAACGGCGCAAACCCCGGCGAAATGGAAATCGCTTATGCCGCTGACGTTCAGAAACTTTATAACGAAGCAAACTGCGCCGCTCTCGGAATCAACGTTCCGGAAGACTATGCACCTCTCGGCTGATAAAATTCTTCTTCTCCTTGCGGAGAAAACCATTTAAAAATTAAAAGCAAAAAAAGCCCCCTTTGTAATAAAGGGGGCTATCTGCGGCTTTATCAGAAAAAATTATTATTAACCCTTTTCGGAGGAAATTTAGAAATGCTTGACATCAGTACTCTTTTTAATGCTTTTCCGGGCTATGTTGCCCAGGGCGCAATTTGGGGAATAATGGCCCTCGGTCTATATATTTCATATAGACTTCTGGAGTTTTCGGACCTTACTGTCGATGGTTCTTTTGCAACCGGCGCGGCAGTTACCGTTATGCTCATCATCATGGGCTGGCCCGCCTGGGCAGCAATGATTGCGGCAATTATTGCCGGAATGCTCGCCGGACTTGTAACCGGCCTTCTCCATACCGCTCTCGGAATTGCCCCGATCCTTGCGGGTATCCTTACCCAAATTGCTCTTTATTCCGTCAACCTTCATATCCTCGGCAACAAACCGAACCAGGCTGTTTCCGTAGATAAATATGACCTTATCCTTTCTCTCCGTACCGTTAACGAAGCTATTGTAATCGCCCTTATCTTTGCGGCGGCTCTTATCGCTGCTTTTTATTGGTTCTTCGGAACCGAAGCAGGTTCCGCAATCCGCGCAACCGGCTGCAACCAGGCGATGGCAAAAGCACAGGGAATCAACGTTGATTTCTGCAAGGTTTTTGCTCTTGCAATTTCCAACGGAATCGTTGCGCTTTCCGGCGGACTTCTTGCTCAGTACCAGGGTTTTGCGGATGTTGCAATCGGCCGAGGCGCTATTGTAATCGGTCTTGCTTCCATAATAATCGGCGAAGTTATTGCCGAAGCATTTTTCGGAAAACACATGACTTTCTGGCTCTGCCTTTCTTCCGCAGTAATCGGCGGTATCCTTTATTATATCATCATGGGCGTTGTTCTCTGGCTTAAACTCCCCACCAACGACATGAAACTTTTTACCGCAATAATCGTTGCAATCTTCCTTGCGGTTCCTTATCTTAGAAAGAACTTCAAAACTTCGTTCTTCCGCCTTAAACTGGCACAGAAAAAGAATGCAAAGGAGGCGGGCAAAAATGCTTGATATAAAAGGCGTTTTCAAAACTTTCAACCCCGGTTCAATAACCGAGAAAAAAGCCCTTCAGGGAATTGATCTTCATCTTGAAGACGGCGATTTTGTAACAATAATAGGCGGCAACGGCGCAGGAAAATCCACAATGCTCAACGCAATCGCAGGTGTCTGGCCCGTTGACGAAGGCAGCATTTTTATCGACGGACAGGATGTAACCGCTGTTCCGGAACACAAAAGAGCTTCTCTTCTCGGCCGCGTTTTCCAGGACCCTATGACCGGAACCGCAGCCAATATGCAGATTGAAGAAAACCTTGCTCTTGCCGCAAGAAGGGGCAAAAAACGCGGGCTCGGCTGGGAAGTTACCAAAGCCGAAAGGGAAAAATATCACGATATGCTCGTTTCTCTCGATCTCGGTCTTGAAGACCGTCTTTCTGCAAAAGTCGGGCTTCTTTCCGGCGGCCAGCGCCAGGCTCTTACCCTTATGATGGCGACCATTGTAAAACCAAAACTCCTTCTTCTTGATGAACACACCGCCGCACTTGACCCCAAAACCGCGGCAAAAGTTCTTGAAATCACCGATAAAGTTATCACCGAAAACCACCTTACCGCTCTTATGATCACCCATAATATGAGCGACGCCATCAAACACGGCAACCGCCTTATTATGATGAACGAAGGCAAAATCGTCTATGATGTTTCCGGCGAAGAAAAGAAAAACCTTACCGTCGAAGACCTTATGAAAAAATTCGGCGAAGTTGGCGGACATTTTACCGACCGCGCAATTCTTGGATAACCCCTTTCATTTTCCTCTATATTCTATAACAAAACCCCGTATTCTCGAAAATGCGGGGTTTTGCTTTTGTTAAAAAAATATTATAATTTCGCCCGATATACACTTTATTTTTCTGTTTAATTGTTATATAATGTATTCGGATAAGTTTCCCCATCAAAAACATGGAGGATTTTTATATGCAGGAATTTGATTTAAAAACAAAAGTATATTTTGGCGAAAACGCCCTTGACCATCTTCTCGATAAAGACAGCAGCTGCGCTTTTATCGTTGCGGATCCTTTCACCGTAAAAAGCGGCCTTATAAAACATGTGACCGACCGCCTTGAAGCAACGGACGTTCCCTATCTTATTTATGACGACGTTGTTCCGGATCCCCCGATGGATAAAGTAATCGTCGGAGTACAAAAGGCTCTCGCTCTCCGCCCGGACTGCATTATGGCTGTGGGCGGCGGCAGCGCGATCGATTTTACCAAAGCTGTAAAAATGTTTGCGCACAGAGCCGACCCCACCTTTGATCCGCCTTTTGTTGCAATTCCCACCACAAGCGGAACCGGAAGCGAAGTTACCGAAGTTGCGGTTATCACCGACCCGGAAAAGAAAACAAAATATCCCCTTGTTTCCGAAGAACTTATTGCCGACGTTGCAATTCTTGATGCGGAACTTGTAAAAACCGTTCCGAAAACCATAACCGCAGATACCGGTATGGATATCATCACCCACGCAATCGAAGCTTTTGTAAGTACCGGCAACAGCGAATTTTCCGATGCTCTTGCGGAAAGAGCAATTAAACTTTGCTGCCGCTATCTTTGCCGTTCCTATCTTAACGCAAACGATATTGAAGCAAGAGGAAAAATCCACGTTGCTTCCTGCATGGCGGGAATGGCCTTTAACGAAGCAGGCCTCGGCCTTAACCACGGAATGGCCCACCAGCTTGGCGCAAGGTTCCATATTCCCCACGGAAGGGCAAACGCAATGCTTCTTCCCTGCATCATAAGCTATAACAGTGACATCACCAATATGACCATTCCCCATGACAACCTTCCCGCATGCGTCAAAAAATATTGCGAGATTGCCGCTTCTCTCGGAATTGTAAACTTCAACGAAGTTTCCACCGTACGTTCCTTTATGAACTATATCAAGATCCTCACCAGAGAGATGGATATGCCCTGCTGCATCAAGGATGTAGGCGGAATTTCCAAAGAGGAATATTTTGCAGCCATTGATGAAATGGCAGATGCCGCGCTTAAAGATGCGACCACCCAAACCAACCCGAGAGTCCCCACAAAAGAGGATGTTGTTGCAATTTACGAAGCTCTTTGGGATCTTCACCGCGACGACGAAAGATATTGATATCAAAAAAAGCACCCGGAAGGGTGCTTTTTTAATGCAAAATTCAAAGTGCATAATGCAAAAATATCGGGCGGATAAAAAAGGCCCTCTTGCCTAAAGGGGGCTGTCACGCTTTTAAGAAAAAGTGCGTGACCGGGGGATTCTTTATAGGTTGTCGGCTGTATTCCGATGGCTCCGCAAAAATGTGAATAAATCTAACCGGATAAGATTGCGGCGGGACCAAGGTCCCGCCCTACAGTAAACAGAATGCTTGCCCTCCGGGTTAATTGTTATCCCTCTTCCGTCAAAACCTTCGGTTTTGCCACCTTCCCCTCTGGGAAGGCTTTTTTAAAAAAGGCCCCCTTGTCTAAAGGGGGCTGTCACGTTTTTAAGAAAAGGTGCGTGACTGGGGGATTCTTTATGGGTTGTCGGCTGTATTCAGATGACTCCGCAAAAAATGCGAATAAATCTAACCGGATAGGATTGCGGCGGGACCAAGGTCCCGCCCTACAGTAAACGGGAGGCTTTTCCCTTCGGAATTGTTTCTGCCTCCTCGGAGGAGGAGGGGGACCGTCGAAGACGGTGGAGGAGGGATAATCAGTTTGCCCTCCGGATTATTTTTCAGGCTCTGACGGTTTTTGCCCCGAAGGGAAAAAGGCTTAAAGCCGCAAGTTTGAAAAACTGGGTTCCGAAAGGAATTCCGACAATGGTTATGCACCAAAAAATTCCGCACAAAAATGCGCTGAGCGCAATTTCCCAACCAAAAACCAACACCCAAAGAACATTGAAAAGGGTGCTTCCAAAACCGCTTCCTTCGCGGTTTATTTCTTTTTTGAACGGAAGAGCGCACATTCCGGCAATTTTAAAACACTGAACGCCCGCGGGGATTCCGACAATTGTTATGCAAAGAACAATTCCGGCAAAGGCCCATTCAAGCCAAAGAAGAAAACCGCCGAAAATAAACCAGAGAATGTTGCCCAAAGTTTTCAATATAAATCACCTTTTGATATAAAAATATTTTGCAAAAGCTTTTGCAAGAATATTATATCATGTTTTTTCGGCAAAAAATGGCCCCCGGCCCAATATTTAACGATTGTTTACAGGCCGGAAATCAATCGTTCATAAATTTTCATGGAATGTTGGAAAATATTTCAGGAAAAATCCGCATTTTCGCCTTGCTGATAACTCTGCAGTTCTTCCAGAAATTCGCTGTAATCCTCATTGGACCAATAAAAAGCAAGTTCTTCTTCGGAATAATCTTCGGGTTTATCGAGCATAAAATTATCGCCGATATTATATCCGAAACGGCGGAGAACCTCCTCCGCAAATTCCCGGAAAAACATTCCTATTCCGGTTATGATGTTTCCGTCGCAGACGATTCCTTTGTGGATAAAATTTTCCTTTTCGATAAAAGGAAAAACCTCCGCCATCTGCATAAAAAATCCTGCGGTAAATTTTTTGTTTTTCAAAATTCCCGCTTTTGCAAGAAGCAAAGGTGCGGAAGAAATTGCGGCAAAAACAACTTCGGAATCTGCACCGTTTTTTATAAAATCAATAAGCTTTTCGTCAAAAAGCGCCGGAAGAGGGTTGATTGTTCCGGGGAAGATAACGCAGTCATAATCGGTGATTTTTGCTTCGGCGGTTGTTTTTGCCGGAAGCACGAAAAGTCCTTCTTCGCTTTTGTATTTTTTGTTTTCCGATGCGATAAAATCGATTTTCTCCCCGAACCATACCGAAAGAACAGAGGTCAGGCAGGTTATCTCCTGAAGGGAAAAATCCGGATAGATAATAACTGCAAATTTTTTCATCAAAAAACCTCCGTTTTAAAATTCCGGATAAACTCTTTTAAGCCCGTTTTCCGAAAGTTCAAGAACTTTTTCGCAAACTTCGGCAATATATTTTCTGTCGTGGGAAACGCTTATTATAACCCCACCGAAGTTTTTAAGAACTTCCCTTATCATCGGGTTGGAAAGGGGCGAAAGATTTCGGGTGGGCTCGTCAAGAATGAGCACGTTGTAATCGGAAAGAGCCATTTTTGCAAAGAAAAGCTTCGCTTTCTGCCCGCCGGAAAGTTCCTTTGCCGGGTGGCTCATTTCGTCCGCGGTAAACTTGATGCTTCCAAGGTAAGTGCGTATTCTTGTGCGTTCTTCCTTTGTTCCCCCTTCGGCAAGAAGTTCAACCGGGTCTTTCGAAAGATCAAAACCTTCCTCATAGTTTTGGGGCATATATGCCGCTTTTATGTCCTTTCGTGAAAGGAGTTCTTCGGCGATTTTTTTGAGAAGGGTGGTTTTTCCGGCGCCGTTTTTTCCGATTATGCAAATTTTTTCGCCGCCGGAAATTTCAAGTTTTATTTCGCCGCAAAGACGCTTTTCTCCCGCAGAAAGTTCCGGAATTTCGAGAGAAAGGACCCTTTTTCCGCCTGGAACTTTCGCGTTTTCGCCGAACCGGAGAAAAATTGCGTCTTCGCTTTCCGGCATTTGCGTAAGGTTCTCTTTTTCTTTTTCAAAGCGTTTTCCCATAGATTTAACGGAATGCATTTTTTTCTTTAAAAGAGCGCCGCCGTGGGGGTCCCCCCGGGAAATATTTTCCTGCTTGTGATCAACTTTTTGGTAAATCTGGCGGTAGCGTTCCATCTTTTTATCAAAATCACGCTTTTCGCTTTTTGCAAGCTGTTCCTGTTTTTCAAAACCAAGAAGCCTTTCGTCAACATAGCGCCGGTATGGAAGCTTTGCAACAGTGCATCTTGCGGCGGTTTTCCGCCGCAGCTGTTCCATGTGGATTATCATATCCGCGGTGCGCTCAAGAAGAGTTTCGTCGTGGCTTATAAAAAGCACCGAAAGCCCGCAGTAATTGATAAAATTTTCAAGCCATTCCAATGTTTCAATGTCGATGTCGTTGGAAGGCTCATCAAGAAGAAGAACGTCCGGTTTTCCGGCAAGAACAGCCGCCATCCGGATTTTTACCTTTTCGCCGCCGGAAAGAGTTTTCATCTTCCTTTCGGATTCAAAAATTTCCGGGTCGAGCCCAAGCTGGGAAGCAATATCGTAAATTTCGTATGGAAGAAGTTCGGAAAAACCTTTTGCGTTTTCGCAAAATTCCGCGACGGAAAGTTCCTTTTCAAAATCAAAAATTTCCTGGGCAAGATAGCCGAAAACCGCGCCGCCGCGGATTATTTCGCCGGAATATTCAACGTAATCAAGGGCGAGTTCCGGGTCATAGATTAGTTTTAAAAGGGTGGATTTTCCGTTTCCTTCCTCGCCGATAACGGCGGCTTTTTCCCCTTCGTTAAGAACGAAGGAAAGATTTTGTGCAAGAACGTGGGAATCTTTTGTGTGATTCATTGAAAGATTTTTAACTTGGAGCATCAGTCATTCCTCCTTTGAGAAACAAAAAAGGTCTGCCTTCGGCAAAGCGAACGCAGACCAATAAAAGCTCGTTTTTTTCGGATAAAAAAGGGCTTTTCTTGCAAATAATCTGCGTTTTTCCGTAAGGAACAAAGCCGCCGCGTTTTTGCGGAAGCTGCCGAAGGTTTTTTCGGTTCGTTTTCTTACATCAAAACAGGATTATTTGCGCATCTTTTCACCCTTTTCGTGTTTTCTATGGCTTTAATATAGCACGGTTTTGTTTCAATTTCAAGTAGGGGCGGATATTATCCGCCCGGGGTTTGTTTTATTGTAGGGAACGCTGTCCTCAGCGTTCCGCAAAACGGACCGTCGGGGACGACGGTCCCTACGGCAAAATTATCCGAGGCTCCTTAAAATCCCTTCGCAGCCTTCGAGGACGTCCCGATAGGTTGCGGCAAAATCGCCGCTGTACCAAGGGTCCGCAACTTCGCCCGGGCGGTTTGTAAAATCCAGGAGCATTTTTATTTTATT
Source organism: Oscillospiraceae bacterium (assembly GCA_017435745.1). GTDB lineage: Bacteria > Bacillota > Clostridia > Oscillospirales > Ruminococcaceae > UMGS1668. The sequence continues at coordinate 43,596 of JAFSEN010000039.1, read as the reverse complement.
GTCCGGGTCGCCGCCGGTAATGCGGAGCATATTCCGGATATTCCAATTATCCATTCCGATGATAAGGTCGTAATAATCATAATCGGAGCGGGTCATCTGCCTTGCCCTTTTTCCGGAGCAATCGATGCCCTTTTTTGCAAGGAGCTTTTTAACCGGGGGATAAACCGGGTTCCCGATTCCGTTCCAGATTTCTTCTGTGCTTGTTGCGGCGGAAGAAATTTCAAACTCAAATTCCCTGCCGTTTTTTTCAAGCAGGTTTTTCATAACAAATTCCGCCATGGGGCTTCTGCAGATATTGCCATGGCAGACGAAAAGGATTTTTGTCATTGGTTTGTTTCTCCAATCTTTTTTTCTGAAAATAAGTATATCTTGATTTATCAAAAGTGTCAAAGTATAATTTTATCAGAAAGTTTAAGATAATAAACGAGGGTTTGCAATGGAGATTATTGAATATTTTTCTTCCGAAAAAAGGGAACATTGGCTTTCCAAAATTGAAAAAAGCGATTGGAGCGCAGGAAAATTTCTATTTAAACTTCTTAAGGAAGAAAAACTTAAAGAAATTGTGGGGGAAAATGCCGAAGTTATTTTGCTTACAAACGGAGAAAACCTTGTTTCGTTCTGCACCTTTGCGGATTTTGACGATATCCAGCCAACCGAGCTTACACCTTGGATCGGATTTGTTTATACCTTTCCGGAATACCGCGGAAACCGAAACGCTGGAAAACTTCTTGCCTATGCGGAAAAGCTTGCAAAAGAAAAGGGATTTGAAAAAATCCATATATCTACAAACCATGTCGGACTTTATGAAAAATACGGCTATAACTTTTTTAAAATGATGAAAGCTGTTGATGGAGAGGATTCGAGAGTTTATATAAAAAAACTGTAATAAAAACAGCCGCCTTCAATAAAGGCGGCTTGTTTTTTTATGCTTTTTCCGTGTCCGAATCTGCGTTGGCATCCTCTTCCAGCGCTTCAAGAAAAAAGCTCACCGGTCTGAATCCGTCGTTGCAGCTTATCATGGCCGTTTTTGGGTTTTTCATCCAACCGTCATAGAAGTTTTCGCCGCCGTGAGCCAGAGTCATAACAAAAGCGGAAATGCTTTCCCATGCGCTGTCGCAAAAGCCCTGCGGCTTTTCCCAGCCTTCGGCAATCCAGACCTGTCCTTCCTTAACGTCGCAGGTATGCTCTATCGGATTTTCATATTTTTCAATTAAATCCGGATAAATTGTTTTTCGTATAGCCGTTATTCTTACCCTTTTCATAAATCCTCCGAAACAAGCGCAAAAGCTATAACCGCTTATGCGGCCGAAATTTTATTCCGCCGCTTCGATTTTTTCAAGGAGAACTTTTTTGGTTTCCTCGTCCGCAAAGCAGGCCGCAACGGAATTTCTTGCGAAACCTTTGATTTCCTCATCGGTAAGGTCAAAAGCGGCAATGAGTTTTCCGAATTCTTTTGCAAGATTGATGTTGGAAACGGTCATGTTGTCGGTGTTGATTGTAACTTTAACGCCCGCTTCCATAAGTTTGCGAAGGGGGTATTCCTCAATGGAAGGGAACATGCAGGTGTGGATGTTGCTGGTGGGGCAAAGTTCAAGGGTAATTCCCTCGGCGACGATTTTTTCGATAAGTTCTGGGTCCTCAAGGCTGCGCACGCCGTGACCAAGGCGTTTTGTGCCGTATTCAAGAGCTTTCCAAACGCTTTTCGGGCCGTCGGCTTCGCCTGCGTGAATGGTGAAGGGGATTTCAAGTTCCCTTGCAAGGGCAAAAAGGTCTCCGAAATTTTCGGTGGGGAAAAGCGCTTCCGCGCCGGCAATATCAACGGAAACAACGCCCTTGCCGAGGAATCCTTTTGCAATTCTTACGGTTTCAAGGTTTTCTTCGTGGTTGTCGTTTCCTCTCATGCAGCAAAGAATAAGTCCGGCGGAAAAATCGCTTTTGTTAAGTCCTTCAATAGCCGCTTCAACAACTTCGGTTTGGGAAAGACCTTTGTGGGTATGAAGCTGGGGCGCAAAGCGGATTTCCGCATGGATAAGGCCCTGTTCTTTAAGTTCCTCGCAAAGGTTATATACGGAAAGGGAAAGAGCTTCTTTTGTCTGAAGAAGTTTTCCCGGGAAGGCAAATTTTTCAAGATATTCGGTAAGATCCTTGCAATCGTCGTTTATTCTGAGAAGTTCAAGGAGTTCCTCTTCTTTTTCGGGAATTTCAATATTCTGCAATGCGGCAAGTTCCTTTACGGATTTTACGGAAAGGGAACCGTCAAGATGAAGATGAAGGTCAATAAGTCCGGGCGTTTTCATAATAATTTGTCCTCCCTGTTTTTTATAATTTTATAATTAAACTATATATCAAAAAGATGGATATTGCAAGGGCAGCGCCTAAGGTTTATAATGAATTTTAAAGGCTCCCCTGTGTAAGGAAGATTCCCCTATCAGGGGAAATGTCGTCGAAGACGACAAAAGGGTGTCTAAGCTGTCAGCGAAGCTGACTGAAGGGTTGTGACCCCCGCTGAAAAAACTGTAAGGGATTTTTAAAAAATCCCTTTGTCTTTTGCCTTTGGCAAAATCCACCTCCTTTCAGACAAGGGAGGCAAAAGAGGTGTATTTTATGAAAAAACTCGGATTCATCGGAACCGGAAATATGGGCGGCGCCCTTATAATTTCCGCGGCAAAATCAAAAGCCGAAAACAAACTTCTTCTTTCCGATATAATAACCGAAAAAGCCGATGCTCTTGCGGAAAAAACCGGCGGAAAAGCTGTGAATAATCTTACCGTCGCCGCCGAAGCGGATTATATTTTCCTTGGAGTAAAACCCCAAATGCTCAAAGACACGATGGATGAAATTGCCCCGGTGCTCAAAAAAAGAACCGACCGTTTCGTGCTCGTTTCAATGCTCGCTGCCTTTACCTGCGAAAGAATCTGCGAAGCCGCCGGCGGAAATTATCCCGTTATCCGTATAATGCCGAACACCCCCGCCGCAATCGGCGAAGGAATGATTCTCTATGCTCCGAACGAAAAAGTTACCGAAGAGGAAGTTTCATTCTTTCTCGATTCCATGAAGGAAGCCGGAAGATTTTCTCTTCTTCCGGAAAAACTTATGGATGCGGGCGCTTCCGTTGCCGGCTGCGGACCGGCTTTTGTCGATCTTTTCGTTGAAGCATTGGCGGATGGCGGCGTTGCATGCGGACTTCCCCGGGCAAAAGCAATGGAATTTGCCGCCCAAATGGTTGTGGGCGCCGGAAAGCTTATTCTTGAAAGCGAAAAACATCCGGGACAGCTTAAGGACGAAGTTTGTTCTCCCGGCGGAACAACTATCCAAGGCGTCCGCGCTCTTGAAAAAGGCGGTTTCCGCTCCGCAGTTACCGAAGCAGTTATCGCCGCTTACGAAAAGAATTTTGATTTATAAAAAGCCTCCCTTGCCTAAAGGGAGGGGGACCGCCTTCGGCGGTTGTGGGATTCAAAAACCACGCCAAAAGAAAAAAGCAGGCTTTGCGCCTGCTTTTTTTACTGCACAATACATTCGTAACCCCAATCGTTGTTGATAACTTTTGTTTCGCCCATATCAACGTAAAAATAAAGCTGGTAGCAGTAAGCAAGAATATCCGAAGGATAGTGGTAATGAAAAGTTGTTTCCTCCTTCAAAAATTCTTCCCCTTCCTCAAAAATCCGCTTGGCCTGGGTGGTTGAAGCAAGAAATTTTTCTGCCTTCGCGCGGATTTTTTCTTCGTCAGTTTCAAAATCAATGTTGGTGTAATCAAGCCGGATTATTGTTCCGTCTTCAATGGTTCCGATAATGGCCTTGTCGGTGATTATGTTGTCGCTGATATAATATTTTATCTGTAAAATTCCGGCTTTTCCGTCCTGGGTGAAAAAGTTTATGTTCGATTTCCAGCCGGGATTTTCCGGATCAAAAGCGGGATAATCTTTTTTAATCTCCTCAACAAGTTCCGGCCAAAGACCCACCGTAACAAGGCCCGAATTTTCGGTGTTTTCCGGAAGAACAACCGGAATTTCGACCCTTGTTCCGAAAATTTCCGCATTATCCGGAATTTCAAGCTCGTTTTCGGTTAAGAAATTTATCAGCGGAAGAAAAATCTTTTGCGGCATGCTCTGATATCCGCTTCCGGGTGTTATCGGCGGAATTTCCGTTTCTTCATACATTTCCGGTTTTTCCGAAAAGCACCCGCAGAAACAAAAAATCATAGCCAGGACAAGGCAGAATATTTTCATAAAAACGCCTCCAATTTTTGCCTTTTGATATAATAGTTCGCAAAGAATCCGTTTTTATTGCAAAAAATTCCCAAAAGGAATAATTTTAATAAAATCTTAAGAAAACATTAAGATTTTCGGTGATTGTTTCTTAAAAATATTTTCTATATCATTTTAACATAGAAAAAATATTTTTGGGAGATGGAAAAAACGGAAATTATTGAAAAACTAAATTTTATAATCGCGGCGGTGTTTTTTGTCTGTTATTTTTACCAGCTTTTATATATTCCTTCCGCGCTTTTTATAAAGGAAAAAACCCATAAGCCAAACAAAAAACACCGCTTCGCTGTGCTTATTTCCGCAAGGAACGAAGAAGCGGTTGTCGGCGAACTTATTAAAAGCATACATTCCCAATCTTACGGAAGGGAAAATATCCGGATTTTTGTAATTGCAGACAACTGCACCGACGAAACCGCGGGAATTGCCCGAAAAGCCGGAGCCTATGTTTATAAGCGCTATAACCTTGAAAAGGTCGGGAAAGGTTATGCTCTCGAAGAGCTTCTCCGCCATATTTCCGAAGATTATCCGAAAAAATATTTCGACGGTTTTTTCGTTTTCGATGCGGACAACGTCCTTGAAGAAAATTATATCGAGGAAATGAACAAAACCTTTTGCGACGGGTATAACATAATCACAAGCTACCGCAATTCAAAAAACTACGGCGGAAACTGGATCTCCGCCGGATATTCCCTCTGGTTCCTGCGGGAAAGCAGATATCTGAACCATGCGCGGTTCCTGCTCGGAAATTCCTGTGCGGTTTCCGGAACGGGTTTTTTCTTCAGCCGGGAAATATTTGAAAAATGCGGCGGATGGCCTTTCCATCTTCTTACGGAAGATATTGAATTTTCTGTCCACAACATAACCCGGGGCGAAAAAATCGGTTTTTGCAAAAACGCCGTGCTCTATGACGAACAGCCGACCCTTTTCCGCCAATCATGGAACCAGCGGCTCCGCTGGGCAAAAGGATATCTCCAGGTTTTCGGGAAATATGGAAAAGATCTTCTTCGGGGAATTTTGGGCGGAAATTTTTCCTGTTTTGATATGACTATGAACATAATGCCCGCGGCGGCCCTTACTTTTTGTTCAGCGGTAATAAATTTTTTGGCTTTTGCGGCGGCAGTTTTTTCCGGCGAAAGCGTTTTTCCTGTTTTGGTTTCCTTTGGGGAAAGCCTTTTGGGAATGTATTCCACCCTTTTTATAATAGGAGTAATTACAACGGCGACCGAATGGAAACAGATCCATGTTTCCGCCGTGAAAAAGATTTTTTATTGCTTCACTTTTCCGCTTTTCATGTTCACCTATATCCCGATTTCCATAACGGCGATTTTTAAAAAAGTTGAATGGAAGCCCATTGAACACAAAATAAAAACAAGCGCAGCTGAACTTAAAAGAAGCGCGTAAAAAAGGAGAAACAAATCCTTCCCCATTTACCGTAGGGAACGGTCTTGACTGTTCCGACGTTACAGCCTACCCTATCGGGGGAAGGTGTAAGCGAAGCTGACTGAGGAGGGATTCAAAAAAATTCCGGTAATATGTAAAAGAATCCCCCAGTCACGCACTTTTTCTTAAAAGCGTGACAGCCCCTTTTAGGCAAGGGGGCCTTTTTTTATAGGGCGGATAATATCCGCCCTATAATTTTGCATTGTGCGCTTTGAATTTTGCATTAAAAAAAGCACCCTTCCGGGTGCCTTTTGTTTTTTTATAAAAGTTTGTCAATTTCGGCTTTGATGCGTTCAAAAACTTCCTCAATGGTGCCGGTGGAATCGATTATCGCAATGTTGTCCCGACCTTTTAACATTTCAAAGGCAATTCCGTAACGGCGGCGGGTTTCGGCAATCATTGCGGCGTTTTCTTCGTAAATTTCAAAATGGGTTCTGCCGGCGCGGATATGTTCGTGGCATTTTTCCGGATCCATATCAAGGAAAATGCAAATATCCGGTTTTGTGATAAACGGACAGTCAAGGTTCATGGATGCGACCCATTCGATTGCGCCGTCAACCCCCTGGTAAGCAAGGGAAGAATAATAATAGCGGTCGCAAACAACGTCCGTTCCCTCGCTAAGGTGCTTTATAATGCCGTTTTTGGGGCTTACGTTGTGCGAAACTCTGTCCGCCGCAAACATCGCCGCAAGTTCCTCTCTGGTTCTCGGGTGTTCGCCGCCAAGACCGTCGCGCACCATTCCGCCAAGTCCGGTGGCGGTGGGTTCCGCAGTGTGGTGGATTGTTCTTCCTTTTGAGCGAAGGTAATCAACGAGAAGATTTGCCTGGGTGGTTTTTCCGCTTCCGTCAACGCCCTCTATAACAATAAAAAGTCCGCGTTTGTTTTCCAAAATAAAAACGCTCCCTTCGGTTTTTCTACGGATAATTATACCCATTGGAGCGGATAATGTCAAACGGGTTTTTCTTTTCAAAAGGCGGGTTTTGTGGTATTATAAAAATATAAATACCTCCTCAGAGGAGGAGGTGTCATTTCCGAAAGGAAATGACGAAGGAGGGATATTTTTAAAGAATCCCTCCGCGTTGCCTGCGGCAACGGTCCCCCCCTCCCTTTAACAAGGGAGGCAAATTGCAAAGGAGGTTTTCTTAATGGAAGAATTTTTTGAACCGAGCCTTTTTCAAAAACCGTTTTTAAGTGCGGTAATCGTCGCCGCCGGAAGTTCCGTAAGAATGGGCGGCGAAGATAAAATTTTTATTCCGATTTCCGGAATTCCCGTGGTCGCAAGAAGCCTTCTTGCCTATGAAAACTGCGGGGACGTTTCCGAAATCGTTGTTGTAACAAAGGAAAATTCCATCGGAAAAATCGAAGAACTTGCGAAGGAATACGGAATAAAAAAGCTTAAAGCGGTTGTTCCCGGCGGATCAACAAGAGCCGAATCCGTTAAAAACGGCGTTTTTGCCGTTTCTGCAGAAGCAGATTTTGTCGCAATACACGACGGCGCAAGACCTCTTATTCTTCCGGAAGACATAAGCCGCTGCGCACACGATGCTTTCCGCTGCGGAGGCGCGGTTCTTGCGGTTCCGGTGACGGATACTATAAAATACGGAAAGAAAAACGGCTTTGTGGAATATACCCCCGCAAGGGAAAAACTTTTTGCGGCCCAAACTCCCCAGATTTTCGATCTTACGGTTTACAAAACCGCAATGGAAAGGGCTTTCCGTGAACTTTCGGATTGTACCGACGACAGCAGAATTTTTGAAAACGATGCCAGAAAAGTTTTTCTCACACCGGGAAAAAGATATAACATAAAAATAACCTCTCCGGAGGATGTTCTTATTGCCGAAGCGCTTTTGAAAGGAAGGGATTCTGAATGATTCGTATCGGTCATGGCTATGACGTGCACAAACTTGTTGAAGGGCGCCGCCTTATCCTTGGCGGAATGCAGATCCCTTATGAAAAGGGGCTTCTCGGCCATTCGGATGCGGATGTTCTTACCCATGCTGTTGCGGATGCGCTTCTTGGGGCGCTTGCTCTTCCGAATATCGGAATACGTTTTCCGGATTCCGACGAAAGATATAAGGACGCAAACAGTATCGAACTTCTTAAAAATGTTTATTCCGAAGTTTTGAGCATGGGTTACAAAGTCTGCAATCTCGATTGCACCGTAATCGCGGAAAAACCGATGCTCAAGCCGTTTATCTACCCGATGAGGAAGGTTCTTTCCGAAACCTTGAGCACGGATATTGAAAACGTCAACGTAAAGGCCACCACAGAAGAAGGCCTTGGCCTTCGGGGCGAAGGAATCGGTGCTCATGCGTTGGTTCTTCTTGAAAAAGAATAAAAGAATAAAAAAGCGGCGGAAATTTCCGCCGCTTTTTTGCTTTTGCAAAAACTTAATAAAAAATTAATAAAATTTATTTCCCTGCGTCTTGCTATGAATTTACACTTATGTTATAATAAATTGCTTAAATATAATTATTATTAATAAAAGGATTTCAAATACCATGATGATATCAACAAAAGGCCGCTACGGCCTCAGGCTTATGCTTGACCTTGCAACCGAAGGCGGCGAAAGACCTGTTCCGGTAAAAGAAATTGCAAAAAGACAGAACATAAGCGAAAAATATCTTGAACAGATTATAAGCCCCCTTTCAAAAGCTGGCCTTGTAAAAAGCATCCGCGGAGCACAGGGCGGATATATCCTTGCAAGACCGGCGGCGGAAATAACCGCGGGGGATATTTTAAGGGCGGCGGAAGGAACCATTGCCCCGGTGGAATGCTGCGAAAGCGGATGCGATCGTTCCGACGGTTGCGTAACTTTCGGGCTCTATAAAAAAATCCAGGATGCGGTTGACAGCGTTGTGGATTCCACAAGCCTTTCGGATATGCTTTCAGATGCGGGAATATCGCTTCCCTAAGCTGTTTTTTTACATTTTTTTCACAATTGCCGGATTGCATTTGAAGCCCGGCGCAAGTATAATATTTTTATAAAGACAAAAAACCGATCACATCGCTCGAAAGGAGAGCCTTATATAATGAATTTCAGCTTTTTCAATCAGGATATAGGTATCGACCTCGGTACCGCAAACACCCTTATTTTTTCCAAAGGCAAGGGCATAATCATGCGCGAACCTTCCGTTGTTGCGGTTGATACAAGAACCGACACCGTCCGCTATGTCGGCCAGGAAGCAAAGGAAGTAATCGGCCGTACCCCCGGTTCAATCGTTGCGGTAAGACCGCTTAAAGACGGCGTTATTGCCGATTTTGATATTGCGGCTTCCATGCTCCAGATTTTTATCAAAAAGATTTTCAACGGTTCAATTTTTGCAAGACCCCGCTGCGTAATCTGCATTCCCTCCGGCGTAACCGAGGTTGAACGCAGAGCTGTCCGCGAAGCTGCAATGAAAGCCGGCGCACGCCAGGTACATATCATTGAAGAACCTATGGCAGCAGCCATCGGCGCAGGTCTTCCTGTTGCGGAAGCCTGCGGAAGCATGGTCGTCGATATCGGCGGCGGCACTTCCGAAGTTGCGGTAATCTCCCTCGGCGGTATTGTAGCTTCAAAATCCGTTCGTGTAGGCGGCGACGAATTCGACGCAGCCATCATCTCCTACATCAAGAGAAAATACAACCTTCTCATCGGTGAACGTTCTGCCGAAGCTATCAAAATGACAATCGGTTCCGCTTTCCCCTTTGAAGAAGAACTTGAAATGGAAATCAAAGGCCGCAACCTTGTTGACGGTCTTCCGAAAAATATGTTCATCACAAGCGAAGAAATCCGCGACGCTCTTTCCGATCCGCTTTCTTCCATTATGGATGCAATAAAATCCACCCTTGAACGCACCCCTCCGGAACTTTCCGCGGATATTATCGACCACGGAATAACCCTTACCGGCGGCGGAAGCCTTCTTCATAACATCGACAAACTCATCAGCAAGGAAACCGGAATGCCCGTATATATTGCAGAAAATTCTCTCGATTGCGTTGCAGCGGGCGCAGGCGAAGTTCTCGACAACATCGATCTTCTCAGAGAAGTTGTTTCCGACAGCGAACGCCGCCTTGGCTGATATCCAAAATAACCGATCCGTTCATGGAGGAACCGCTTTAACGACGGATCCTCCATTTTGTTTAAGGCTTCTCCTTGAGGAGCTATTCTGTTGAAAGGAGGTGCGGCGCGCACCTTGCAGAAATTTTTAAAAAGCTGGTATTTTAAAGTTCTTTGCGCACTTGCGGTTTTTTCTGTTGCAATAATGATACGCGCTGCGGTTTCCGGAAGTTCGGAAGTTTTTCTTTCCCAGGCTGTTTCGGTAATTTCCCAACCTTTTTTAAGATTAAGTTCATCCTTAACAGATTCTGTCAACGATTTTCTTAACAGATTTGCAAGGGCGGAAGAACTTTATCTTGAAAACGAAAAGCTTAAGGAACAGCTTAGGGAAGCGAACGAAAAGCTTATCGGATATGAACAGGACAAACGCGAAAACGACCAGTTCCGTTCATTCCTCGGCCTTAAAGAAACAAACCCGGACTATGAATTTGAACCCGCAACGGTAATCGGACGAGATTCCACAAACCGTTTTTATTCATTTACTATCGACCGCGGAAGCATCCACGGAGTTGAAGCGGCGGACCCTGTTATAACCGCCGACGGCCTTGTCGGAATTGTTTGGGAAGTTGGCCTTACCTATTCCCATGTAAGAACGATTCTTGATATTTCCGTCGAAGCCGGCGTTTACGATACTTCCACCCGCGACTCCGGAATAGTAACCGGAGATATAAAACTTTCCGCAGAAAGACTTTGCAAGCTTAAATTCCTTCCCATAGACAGCGGAATTGCAAACGGAAACCTTATTGCAACTTCCGGCATCGGAGGAGTTTTTCCGAAAGACCTTGTTGTCGGAACCGTAAGATCCATCGAAGTTGATTCAAGCGGACTTTCTCTTACCGCGGTAATAGAACCGGCGGCGGATATTGAAAACGTAACCGACGTTCTTGTAATAAAATCCTTCAACGGCCAGTCCGAAGGTTTTTCGGATTCTGAAAAGGAAGGCGGCGAAGCCGAATGAGAAAAAATGTTCGCAAAAAGCCGCTTAAATTCATCTGTTATGCGGCAATCGTTTTTGCGGCATATATAATCCAGAGTACCCCGGGGCTTTTTGATTTTTGGGGAATAAAACCGATTCTCGTTCTTCCGGCGTGCATTTGCATTGCGGTTTTCGAAGGCGAATTTGCCGGCGGGCTTTTCGGTTTTATTTTCGGTCTTTTCTGCGACAGCGCTTCGGAAACGATTTTTGGGTTCAATTCCCTTCTGTTTCTTGTTTTCTGTGTCTTGGCGGGTCTTGCAACGATTTACATTTTCCGAAGAAGCACCATGAACGTTATGCTGCTCTGCCTCGGTGCGGTGTTCATCCGTTCCGCTCTGGAATTTTTCTTTAATTTTATACTTTACGGATACGAAAATCTCGAACCTTTTTTCTATACTGAAATTGCTCCGCAAATCGTTTTGACTTCGATTTTCTCTCTTCCGTTCTGTATGCTTTTCCGGTGGCTTCATAAAAAATTTGAACCGGAACAAACAAAGGAATAAACAAAAATAAAATCATCGGGGAAAGGAGAGAAAAAACCCTTGGCAGAAAACAAGGATGTAAACGTTTCAAAAGCACGCCAGATAATAGTAATTGTTTTTGTGCTTATAATCGCTTCAATTTTTTTCGTCCGCCTGATGACAATGCAGATAGTCGAGGGCGAATCCTACCGTTCCTATCTTACTGAAGGCTATTCGGTCACAAAAACAATCGAAGCCGCAAGAGGAAATATTGTCGATCGCTATGGCCGTTCCCTTGCGGGAAACACCGTTTGCTACGATATAACCTTTGACAAAAACAACATAGTGAAGGATTCGGAAAACTCGGTAATCCTTGAACTTATTTCGATTCTTGAAAAAAACGGAGAAGAATGGCTCGATAATCTTCCCCTGACAAAAGAAGCTCCGTTCGAATATACCGGAACAGAAACTTCGAGAACAAGGCTTCGCAAACATCTTGACCTTGCGGAATTTGCTTCCGCAGAAGACGTTGTTTTCCGCCTTCGGGAAAAATACGGCCTTGAGGAAATGAACGACGAAGATTTTCGAAAAGTTGCCGGAGTTCGCTACGAAATGGACAGAGTCGGCTACAACTATGTCACTCCGTACACCTTTGCAAAAGATGTTTCCACCGCGACTATCAATATAATAAGCGAACACAGCTATTATTTCCAGGGAATCGAAATAACCGAAAGCTATGAAAGAGAATATCCAAACGGCGACGTAGCGCCACACGTAATCGGCCTTACCGGAATCATTTATGAAGAAGAATATGAAAAACTTGATAAATCGGTTTACGGAATGAACGATATAATCGGAAAAAGCGGCCTTGAATCTGCTTTTGAAAGCGTCCTTAAAGGCAAGGACGGAAAGATGAAAGTTACCTATGATGCCGAAGGCGAAATTATAAGCGAGGAAATAATCGAAGAAGCCGTTCCCGGTGCAACGGTTGTTTCAACAATCGATATGGACCTTCAGCGCGTAACATACAACGCCCTTGAAAAACAGATACTCAACCTTCGAAACACCGCAAAACCCGGAATGGGTAAGGAATCCGAAGGAGGAGTTGCCGTTGTGATTGAAATCGGAACAGGCGAGATCCTTGCCGCAGCAAACTATCCTTCCTATAACCTTTCAACGTATTACGAGGATTACTCTACCCTTCTTGAAACGGAATACACCCCGCTTTTCAACCGTGCGGCGGAAGGACTTTATGCTCCCGGTTCAACTTTCAAGCCGGTTGTTGCAACTGCGGCGCTCCAGCTTGAAAATATTACAGCAAGAAGCATGGTCGATTGCCAGCATGTTTATACGTACTTCACGGACTATCAGCCAACCTGCCTCGGCCACCACGGAAAAATAAACGTTCGCCATGCTCTCGGTTATTCCTGCAACATCTTTTTCTATGAAATCGGCCGAATCATGGGAATCAACAATATCCGCCAATATGCCTATTATTACGGGCTTGGCGAACCGACGGGAATTGAAATAAAAGAAAGAACCGGCCAGGTTTCCAACCCGGACTGGGCAAATGACAACGGAATCTATTGGAACAACGGCGACGTTCTCCAAGCTTCAATCGGCCAGGGCTACAGCCTTTTTTCTCCGATACAAATGGCAAACTATGTTGCGACAATCGCGAACAAAGGGGTCCGGGTAAACGCCCATTTTGTAAAATCAATAAACGCTTATGATTTCAGCGAGGTGCTTTACGAAACCCCTGTGGAAGTTCTTTCGGATATGGAAATGACGGATTACACCTATGAAACGGTCCTTTCCGGAATGCTCCAATCCTCCCAGGATTCTTCCGGTTTTGTATGGGGCGATTTTGATATGAAAGTCGCTTCAAAAACCGGCACCCCCCAGACCACCACAAAAACCGTTAACAGTACCTTTATCTGTTTTGCACCGGCGGATGATCCCCAGATTGCCATTGCGGTAATCATTGAAAAAGGCTGGCAAGGTTACACCGCGGCTCCGGTTGCAAAAGAAATTCTGCAGTATTATTTCGGAACAGAAACCGGCGATATTCCCGAAACGGAAATTCTTGTTCCGTAAAATCGGTTAAAGAATAAAAAGGACGCTTTTTCAAAGCGTCCTTTTTTCTTTATTTTATTTTTGCAGAAGGGTCAATAAATTTTCCGTTTTCTTTCATGGAAAAATGAAGGTGGGAATCCATGTCGGTTTCAGCAAGATTTGTTTCGCCAAGAATTCCGATAACTTCTCCGGCTTTTACCTCATCTCCCGCTTTAACAGGAACTTCCTGCTCAAGTCCGCAGTAAATGCTGATGATGTTTCCGGCGTGCTGAATTTCAACAACGGTTCCCCAAAGGGGGTCGTTTTTTACCGAAAGAATTTTTCCGTCAGCGCATGCCTTAATTTCGGAACCTGCGTCTGCGGCAATATCAATTCCGTCGTGGGTTCTCCATTCGCCGAGAGCTTCGTATTTTACAAGTTCGCCGCCGCTGTGGTTTTTGATAATTTTACCGGAAAGAGGTTTTACAAAGCTTGTTTTGTTTTTTAAAGCGCCGGGGTCGGTTTTTGTTCCGGAAGTTTTTTCGTCCTCAATTTTAACATCATCTTTGGGTTTTCCAACGTCTTCGGCGGAAAAAACAGATTCGGAAGGGTCGTATTTTTCTTCCTCGATAACGCGGTTTTCGGGAACGGGAACGTCGTCTTTTTCGTTTACCGAATTTACGGTGCGGTCAACAGTGACCCAGGCGGCAGTAACCGCACCGATAAGGCAGACCGCCATAGCAATATAAAATCCGCGCCCGGAAAGAAAGCCGGCAAGGCCGCCGTTTTTGTTGTTTTTCATTTTATGACCACCTTTTTTCAAAAAAATAATCTTTTCGGAAATATTTTTGCCGCCGAAAGTTTTTTTATTCCCGAAAAAATTTAAAAATTGAAAAAACAAAAAAACGCTTTTGCCCGCATCCGATGACCGGTTATATTTGTATTAAAAAAGGCTGGGGGATTCTTTATGGGTTGTCGGCTGTATTCCGATGATTCCGTAAAAAATGCGAATAAATCCAACCGGATAGGATTTCGGCGGGACCAAGGTCCCGCCCTACAGTAAACAGAATGCCTGCCCTCCGGGTTATGTGGTTGTCCCTCATCCGTCAAAACCTTCGGTTTTGCCACCTTCCCCCGAGGGAAGGCAAGGCGGAACGGTCAAGACCGTTCCTTACGGTAAATCAAAAAACGGAGGCACTCCCTTCCGAAGTGCCTCCGTTCAAATGCTGTTTTATTGATTTTATCCGAGATAATCGCCGGAAAGATAGCGGTTTCCGGTGTCTGCAAAAATAGTTACGATATTTTTGCCCCTGTTTTCCGGAAGTTTTGCAAGCTTAACAGCTGCGCAAAGGGCGGCGCCGGAAGAAATTCCCGCAAGATAACCCTGTTTTGCGGCTATCATCCTTCCGTATTCATAAGCTTCTTCGTCGGAAACGGAAACAACTTCATCAATAACGCCGAAATCGACGTTATCGGGAATATAGTTGGGGCCGATCCCCTGAATTTTATGCTTTGCCGCGGGGCCTTTACCGCTGAGAAGAGGGGAAGAAGCCGGTTCGACCGCAACGATTTTAACGCCGGGGACATTATCTTTAAGATATCTGCCGCAACCGCTTACCGTTCCGCCGGTGCCGCTTCCGGCAACAAAAATATCGATTTTTCCGTCCATCTGTTCGACCATTTCCGGGCCGGTGGTAAGAATATGGGCAAGGGGGTTCGCCGGGTTTTTAAACTGCGCCGGCATGAAAGAACCGGGGTTTTCCTCAAGAAGTTCCTTTGCCTTTGCAATGCATCCGGTCATTCCGAGAGCACCGTCAATAAGAATAAGTTCCGCGCCAAGAGCTTTGAGCACCGCTCTGCGTTCGATGCTCATGGTGTCCGGCATGATTATGATACAGCGGTATCCGCGTTCGGCGGCGACCGCCGCAAGACCGATTCCGGTGTTGCCGCTGGTGGGTTCAATAATAAGAGAATTTGGCTTGAGCATGCCGTTTCTTTCTGCTTCATCAATCATTGAGCACGCAACTCTGTCTTTGATGCTTCCGCCGGGGTTAAGGCCTTCAAGCTTTGCAAAAATTTTTGCTTCAAGACCAAGTTCTTCCTCAATTTTACAAAGTTCAAGCATCGGGGTGTTCCCGACAAGTTCGCTGAAATTTTTTGCGATTTTCATATATAAATCTCCTTTCAGAATTGCCTCCCTTGTCTAAACGGAAGGGAACCGTTGCCGTATGGCACGGTGGAGGAATTCGTTTCCATATTGCAGCCAACAAAAATATTATACCCTTTTTAACCTCTTTCCGCAATTACTATTTGACAAAGCGCCTTATTTTTATTATTATATTATATGTAAAAGTTCGCCTATGAAGGAGGAGCCATTATCCATGAATCTTGCAAAGTATCTTGATATTGCACCCGAGGTAAAATCCGCTCTTGAAAACGGAAAACCCGTCGTCGCTCTTGAATCCACCATCATCAGCCACGGAATGCCCTACCCCCAGAACGTAAACACCGCAAAAAACGTTGAAAGAATGATCCGCAACGAAGGCGCCGTTCCCGCAACGATTGCTATTATCGGCGGTAAATTCAAAGTTGGTCTTTCCGCGGAAGAAATTGAATATTTCGGCAAAAAAGGCACAAAAATCGCAAAGGCAAGCCGCCGAGATCTTCCGATTCTTGCCGCAACAAAACAGGACGGCGCAACAACCGTTGCTTCCACAATGATAATCGCCGCAATGGCCGGAATCAAAATCTTTGCAACCGGCGGAATCGGCGGCGTTCACCGCGGAGCGGAAACCACTATGGATATTTCCGCAGACCTTGAAGAACTTGGAAGAACCGACGTAATGGTCGTTTGCGCCGGCGCAAAATCCATTCTTGATATCGGCCTTACCCTTGAATATCTTGAAACAAAAGGCGTCCCGGTAATCGGATACGGCACCGACGAACTTCCCGCATTCTATTGCAGAGAAAGCGGATTCGGCGTTGATTACAGAATCAACACCCCCAACGAACTTGCCGCCGCATTCAAAGCAAAACTCGATCTCGGAATCCACGGCGGTATGCTTGTAGGCAACCCCATTCCCAAGGAATACGCAATGTCCAAAGGCATGGCCGACAGAGCAATCGAAATTGCCGTTAAAAAAGCCGAAGAAAACAACATCAAAGGAAAAGAACTCACCCCCTTCCTTCTCACTCTTGTAAAAGAAATGACCGGCGGAATGAGTCTTGACGCAAATATCGAGCTTGTTTACAACAACGCAAAACTTGCCGCAAAAACCGCCGTCCAGCTTGCCGCTCTTTCCGAACCGGAAGAACAGGAAGCCGGCCTTGATGAACTTCGCGCAGAAATCGCCGACGATACCGCAGAATCCATCAAAGCGGAACTTGCCGCATTCAGAGGCGAAATGGAAACCGTTATTGCCCAGCGCATTGCCGCAATGCAGCAGCAGATGGCTCCCAACCCTTATATGAACCCCTATATGAATCCCTATGCAATGCCCCAGCAGCAGATGCAGTATCAGCAGAACCCCCAGCAGATGCCCCAGTATCAGCAAAATCCTTACGGAATGCCCCAGCAGATGCCCCAGTATCAGCAAAATCCCTACGCAATGCCCCAGCAGCCCATGCAGCAGCCTGCACCTGCACCGGCTCCTTACGTAAATCCCTATAAACCCGTTCGCCCGGAACCCATTCCCGAACCCCAGCCGGAACCTGTTCCCGCACCGAACCCTTATAAATCCGTTCCGGATGAAGAATGGGTAAATCCTTTTGCACCGAAACGCGCAAAACCGGTCGAACCCGTAGTTGAAGAACCTGTTGTTGAGGAACCTGTCGAGGAAACTGTAGGGAACGGTCTTGACCGTTCCAAATTTGAAGAACCGGTAATCGAAGAAGTAACCGAGGAAGCAGCCGAAGAACCTGTTGAAGCCGAAGAAGAAATCTTCGAAGAACCGGCGGAGGAAGAAGTTTCCGAAGAAACCGTTTTTGAAGAACCTGCGGCAGAAGAACCCGCCGAGGAAGAAGAGGAAGAATATACAGTAACCGAATATGTTCCTCCGGTAAGGGAAGAAAAACGCAAACCCGACAACCAGGTAAAACCCGAAACCGATTCCGAAGGAATGACCGCCTATGACCCGGAATTCTACCGCAAACGCGCCGAAGAACGCAAACAGCGTCTTGCAGAAGCCGCAGGCGAACAGAAACATAAAGAGGAAGCAAAAGCGGCCGAACCGGAATATATCGACTGCAAAGGTCCCCTTGAATTCACCGGAGAACATCCCTGGGCCTGGAAATGCACCCGCTGCGGCCAGCTTTTCCAGAAGCACGAAATTCCGCATAAATGCGTAAAAACCGATTGATAAAAATACTTTCTGCGGAGGGACTTTTTTGAAAGTCCCTCCGTTTGTGAGTTTTGGCGGAGGCGAAAATGCGCCTTTTTACTGCAATATGTTTCGATGACGAAACAAAAAACGCCCTTTTTTCCGCAGAAAAAGAAGCGGAAAAACTTTCCTCCGGAAATTTTACAAAAAAGGAAAATCTTCACCTTACCCTTGTTTTCATCGGTGAAACCGACCGGAAAGATGATATTGAAAAAGCAATTTCCAAAATTGATTTTCCCTCTTTTGATTTTAAAATATCCGGAACCGGAACTTTTGAAAAAGGAATTTTCTGGGCCGGAATTTCCGAAAACGAAAAGCTGAAAGAGCTTTATAAAACCGTTTTCGAAAAACTCCGGGAAATCGGCTTTGAACCGGAAGAAAGGGAATTTGTTCCCCATATAACCCTTGCAAGAAAATTCCGCCCAAAAGAGGATTTTTCTTTTTTCGAAACCGAAAAATTACTTCCGGAAAAACCAATCAGAGCAAAAAGAATAAGCCTTATGAAATCCGAAAGGATTGGGGGCGAACTTAAATACACCGAAATTTATTACAAAGAACTTTTGTAAAAGGAGAGGCAATATGGAAGAAACTTTTACCGCGGGAATAAGACCCGGCGGCCTTACCGAAGGAAGAGAGATAAGAATACTCATCTGCCACATCCTTTCCGAAATCGGCGAGCCAATGGGCTTTGATGAAATGACCGAAGCAATCCTTGCGGACGGAACCGCAAACTATTTCGAATTTGCGGATGCCCTTGCGGAACTTCGGGAAAGCGGATGCGTGGTTGCTTTTAAAACAGAATCCGGAATAAACGAATACACCGTTACCGAAAGCGGAAAAGCCGCCGCAAAAACTCTTGAAGGGGATCTTCCCCTTTCCGTAAGGGAAAAATCCACCCAAAGCGCAAGGAATATTCTTCAAAGACGCCGCATAGAAAAAGAAAACCTTGTAACAATAACAAAAACCGAAGACGGCTATATGATCCATATCCGTGTCACCGATATCGGAACCGACCTTATGGATCTTTCGCTTTTCATGCCCACAAGGGAACAGGCGCTTGCCGTAAAGGAAAAATTCCTCAGCAACCCTGCGGAAGCTTATATGGGCGTTCTTATGACTCTTGCGGGCGAATTTTAAAAAAGGTTCAACAAACCCCAGTAGGGGCGGATATTATCCGCCCGTTTGATCCGATTAAAAACCGAAAGAAGATTTATCCCTTTTTTAATTTTGATTTTAAACCGAAAAGAGGTTTTACATAAATGAACAAAAAAACCGTTGCTCTGCTTTTCGGCGGAGTTTCAAGCGAATATGACGTTTCCTGTATGTCTGTTTCCTCCGTTTGGGAAAATATCGACAGAGAAAAATTTGAACCGGTCCTTCTCGGAATTACAAAAACCGGCGAATGGTATCTTTATTCCGGCGATATCGAAAAAGTTCGCGGCCATGAATGGGATAAAGATTCCGAAAACCTTAAAAAAGCTTTCATCTGCCCGGACAGAAGCGTTCACGGCGCAATGGTAGAAACCGAAAATGGTTGGGAAAAACTTTATATCGACGTTGTTTTCCCGGTTCTCCATGGAAAAAACGGCGAGGACGGAACTATGCAGGGCCTTTTTGAAATAGCGGGTCTTCCCTATGTGGGCTGCAAAGTGCTTGCTTCCGCCGCATGTATGGATAAAGACGTCTGCCACACCCTTCTTAAAGGAGCTGGCGTTCCCCAGGTAAAATGGCTCACCTATTTCCATGGAAACGTCGATTATTCCGAAGCGGAAAAAGCCGTTGAAACCGAACTCGGCTGGCCGGTTTTCGTAAAACCCGCAAACGCAGGTTCCTCCGTCGGCATCAGCAAGGTAAAATCCGCCGATATGCTCAAAGAAGCTATGGAACTTGCTTTTGAGCACGACGTAAAAGTTATCATCGAAGAAGCTGTGCTCAATCCGATAGAGGTCGAATGCGCCGTGCTCGGCAACGATGAACTTATGGTCGGCGGCCCGGGAGAAATCGTTCCGGCGGATGAATTTTACAGCTACGACGCAAAATATTACAACGACGAAAGCGAAACTTTCCTCAAGGCAAGAATTGAGGATTCCGTTGCGGAAGAAATCCGCGAAACCGCTAAAAAAGCCTATAAAATCCTCGGCTGCAAAGGCCTTACCCGCGTCGATTTCCTTATTGACGGCGATTCCGGAAAAATCGTTCTCAACGAACCGAACACCCTTCCGGGTTTCACCAACATCTCAATGTATCCGAAGCTCATTATGAGCACCGGAATGACCTATTCCGAACTTATCGATAAGCTTCTCGAACTGGCATCAGAATGTTAATGTAGGGCGGGGGCTTGCTCCTGCCGCAAATCCCATTCCATTCAGATAAACCGTAAATAAAAAACGGCGGGGTCAAGACCCCGCCCTACCGTAAAACGGTGGTTCCGAATTTCACTTATACGCAAAGGAGAAATTATGGATAACAGACCAATCGGCGTTTTCGATTCCGGTTTGGGCGGCCTTACTGCCGTCCGGGAATTAAGAAGGATCCTTCCCGGGGAAGATATTGTTTTCTTCGGCGACACCGGAAGAGTTCCCTACGGAAGCCGAAGCCCTCATATAATTAAAGAATATGCAACCCAGTGTATGGATTTTCTTGAAAAACAGGACGTAAAAATGATCCTTGTGGCCTGCGGAACGGTAAGTTCCGTCCTTGGCGAAAAGATGAACGACGGAAGAAAAATTCCCTGTATGGGCGTTCTTGAATCAACGGTAAAAGCCGCCGTTTCCGCAACCAAAAATAAAAACATCGGCCTTATCGCAACCGCCGCCACCGTTGCAAGCGGTTCTTACGAAAAGCTGACGGCGGAAATTATTCCGGAAGCAAATTTTTACGGAAAAGCCTGTCCGCTTTTTGTTCCCCTTGTTGAAAACGGCTATTTTGCGTCGAACTGCGAAGTAACAAGGCTTGTTGCAAAGGATTATCTTTCCGCATTCGACGGAAAAGATATCGACACCCTTATCCTCGGCTGCACCCATTATCCTTTGCTCTATAATCTTATCGATTCCATCACAGAGCATAAACTTAATCTAATCGATTCCGGAAAGGAAGCGGCTCTCGGCGCAAAAGCGCTTCTTGAAGAGCGGGATATGCTTTCCGGCTGGAGAAAGATCGGCGGAATGAAATTCTTTGTTACCGACGAAATCGAAGGTTTTGCAAAGCTTGGAAAAGAATTTCTCGGCGAGGAACTTTCCGACGTTACAAAGCTTGAAATCGACGAACTCTGATATAAAAATACAGATAAAACCGCAGGGGCGGATATTATCCGCCAAAAAAAAGGATTCCCGAAGGGTAACCTTCCCGGGGGGGAAGGTGGCATTTCCGAAGGAAATGACGAAAGAGGGATTACCAAGTAACCCGGAGGGTAAATTATCAATAAAAAGGAAAAACAAATGAAAAAAGACGTTATGATTTTCATAAAAGGCACCCAGGAAGTTGATGGCGAAAAGGATACCATCGAACTTATGACCAAGGGCCGCTATTATAAAAGGCGCGACGTCCTCTATCTTTCCTATGAGGAAATGGACGAGGAAGATACGGAGCCGACCATGAAAACCCTTCTTAAAATCGAAGGGGACAACCGGGTCACCATGACCAGAAGCGGAAAACGCCGCCAGCAGCTTATAATTGAAAAAGGCGAGCGCCACCAGTGCCATTATGATAACGGCTATGCCGATTGGATAATGGGAATCCAGGGTTACGGAATTGAAAACGGCCTCGAGGATAACGGTGGAACTCTTAATTTTAAATATTCCATGGATATAAACGCCATGTTTGCAAGCGAAAATGAAGTTAACATAGTAGTCAAGGAGTGTGAAGAAAATGCGTAACTTAGTGGCGGAAGCCAAAGCGCAGTACAAAGAACTTATTGAAAAAGCGGTGAATTCCGCAATCGCCGCCGGCGAACTTCCGGAAGGCGAAATTCCGAAATTCAACATCGAAATCCCGGCGGACAACAAAAACGGCGACCTTGCTTCCAACGTGGCAATGGTTTCTGCAAAAGCTTTCCGCAAAGCGCCGCGCCAGATTGCAGAAGCAATCGTTTCCTATATCTCCCTTGACGGAACATATTTTGAAAAAGCGGAAGTTGCCGGACCCGGCTTCCTCAACGTTTTCTATGCGCCCCATTGGTTTGCAGAAACCGTTTCCGCCGCTCTTACCGAAAAAGATTCCTACGGAACCGGAAATATGGGCAAAGGCGAAAAAGTAATGGTCGAATTTGTTTCCGCAAACCCCACCGGACCCATGCATATGGGTAACGCAAGGGGCGGCGCAATCGGCGACGGCCTTGCAGAAGCAATGAAATGGTGCGGATATGACATTACCCGCGAATTCTATATCAACGACGCGGGCAACCAGATCGAAAAATTCGGAAAATCTCTCGAAGCAAGATATCTCCAGCTCCATCTCGGTGAAGACGCAATCGAATTCCCGGAAGACGGTTATCACGGCGAGGATATCAAAGTACGCGCAAAGGAATTTACCGAGATAAACGGCGACAAATATGTTGAAGCAGATTCCGCCGAAAGAAAAAAAGCTCTTGTTGCCTATGCTCTTCCCGCAAACGTTGAAGGACTTCAGCGCGACCTTGGAAAATACCGCATCAACTATGACGTATGGTTCCGCGAAAGCAGCCTTTATAACGACGGTTCCATCGATAAAATCGTAAAGATTCTTACCGAAAAAGGCCTTACCTATGAAAAAGACGGCGCCCTTTGGTATAAAAACGCCGAAGTTCTTACCAAAAAATTTAAAGCCGAAGGCAAAACCGACAAACAGATCGAAGCCCTTGAGCTTAAAGATGACGTAATCATCCGCGCAAACGGAAACCCCACCTATTTTGCGGGCGATATCGCTTACCATTACAACAAGTTTGCTGAACGCGGATTCAGTAAGGTAATCAATGTCTGGGGCGCAGACCACCACGGTCACGTTGCAAGACTCCAGGGAGCAATGGATGCTGTTGGTCTTGACGGAAGCAAGCTCGACGTTGTCCTCATGCAGATGGTAGAACTTATGCGTGACGGAAAACCCGAAAAAATGAGCAAGCGTACCGGCAAGGCAATTACCCTTACCGATCTTCTCGACGAAGTTCCGATCGATGCAGCAAGATTCCTCTTTAATATGCGCGAACCGAACACCCACCTTCTTTTCGACCTTGGTCTTGCGGTAAAGAACACCAACGATAACCCGGTTTATTACGTTCAGTATGCCCACGCAAGAATCTGCTCCATTCTTCGCGCTCTTGCGGAAGAAGGAGTTCAGGTAAAAGAGGATATTTCCTGCTACACCTATACCGAACCGGAAGAATTTGCCCTTGTTACCGAACTTGCAAAATTCCCCGGCGAAATCGAAGAATCCGTAAAAACCTACGATCCTTCAAGAATTACAAAATATGCAATCGAAGTTGCGACAATGTTCCACAAATTCTATAACGCATGCCGCTGCCGCTGTGAAGAAGAAGACAGAATGTACGCAAGAATGGCCCTTGCTTCCGCAACCAAAATTGTTATCAAAAACGTTCTCACTATGCTCAAAGTTTCCGTCCCGGAATCCATGTAATCTCTTAAGCCTCCCTTGTGTAAAGGGAGGTGTCTGCAAAGCAGACGGAGGGATTGTTAAAAAAACAAAAAATCCCGCATTTTGCGGGATTTTTTTATAAATCGGTGCAACCGGATGCAAAAAAATGTTACTATATGGGTGAAAAGGCTTTTTCAAAAAAAATCGAAAAGGAGGGAGCGAATGGAAGACAAAGAAATAATTTGGCTTTTTATGAACAGAAACGAAGAAGCAATCTCTGCTCTGCAGGAAAAATTCGGCGCATACTGCCAAAAAATTGCCCGGAATATTCTTCAAAACAGCGAGGACGCGGAAGAATGTTTTAACGATACCTGTCTTACAGTCTGGAACCTTATTCCTCCTAACTCACCCGAAAATTTAAAAGCCTTTGCGGGAAGAATAACCCATAACATTGCACTTAACATTTTCAGAAAAAAGCTTGCCCAAAAAAGGGGTGCCGGAGAAACCGAAATTGCTTTTTCTGAATTTGAGGAATGTATTCCGGAAAACAAAACAATTGAGGAAACCGTTGAATCAAAAGAAATTACAAAAGTGATCGAAAAATTTCTTTATTCAAATCCTCCGGAAAAGCGGAACATTTTTATCCGCCGCTATTGGTATATGTTTTCCGTTTGCGAAATTGCCGAAGATTACGGAATTTCCGAAAGCAAGGCAAAATCCATTCTTTTCAGGATGAGGAAGGAACTTAAAAAAGAACTTGAAAAGGAGGGCTTTTAATGAAAAACGAAAAATTCTATGAAGCCATGGAAAATATAAACGACGAGCTTATCCTCGGCGCAATCGAGGAACCGAAAAGAAAAATCCACCCGATAAAGAAAATTAAATGGACAGTTCTTGCGGCGGCAATCGCCCTTCTTCTTGCGGTGCCGGTTGTTGCAGAGGTTTTCGGATTTACTCTCAGTTTCAATGAATCTGGAGATTATTGGGAGGCAACAACAAACACAAGTTTTGCTCTTGAGGAATATTCCGAAGAAGTAAGAAAAGTAAAAGGCCAGGAATATTTTGTTATGCAGAATATGACTGAAGCGGAAGAATTCATCGGAATCGATATGCCGGATAACGCGGTTATTGAAAAAGCATATCCTTTTTATGTACAGATGGACTTTTTTTCAAAAGGTTATCCCCAAAGAGTCCATTGTGACGTTTTTGTAGGTGAAAATGAAGGAAATCTTCTTGTAGCTTCCGCAGAAGCCTGGTATGTTTTCAAAGATTATAAAGACGAAGGAATTGTTGCAGACGATATTATCGCAAATGTTTTCTATAAAGCAGTTTGCGACAGGAATCCTTCCGGACATACCAGCGGATACGGATTCGAAGTGGATGAAAATTCTTCCGAAAGCGAAAAATACGTTACCACCTCCGGAAGGGAATGTGAAATAGTGCTCATAAACGGAGAGTTTGAATATCGCGAAAAAGCTTTTACAGTTGTTGACAGAATTTTTGTTGTTATCGAAGTTTCCGGAAACGACAAAGAAGAAGTCCGAAAAACAATAACGGAAATTCTTGATGCATATAATTAAAAACCTTTTGAGCACGCCATAAAACAAAAAATGAGCACGGAGGTTTTCTCCGTGCTCAAATTTTTTACATTCCTCTTCTGTCGATAAAATCCATCGCTTTTGCGATAAGATTTTTGTCGTTGCGGAAGGTAACGGCTTCGTAAGCCGCGTGGATCTCCATCCATTGAAGTTCGGAAACTTCCTCTTCCTGGGGGTGAAGGGTGGATTCGTTAAGGGTGAATCCGATAAAATAAATGACCTGTTTTTTAACGTTGGGCTTGGGCGAATATTCAACCGCTTCGCGGAAACCTTCGCGAAGAAAAACACGAAGGCCGGTTTCTTCGCGGATTTCGCGAAGAGCGGTTTCCATTTCGGTTTCGCCGGCTTCCATATGGCCTTTGGGGAAGGACCAATGGCCGCCGCAGCGATGTTTGAGCAGGAGGATATGGGTTTCGCCGTCATGCTCGCGATAAATAAGGCCACCACAGGATTTTTCGTGCTTCATTTTCACATTCTCCTATTTTGGCAAAACTTTCACTAACTACAATAATATCACCTTTAGTGAATATGTTCAAGTGCAAATAATGCAAAATCAACTTTTAAACCCAAAATATTTACAAAGTTTTAAAAAATAAACGCTGTTTACCAAAAGCCTTTAATGTGCTATAATCTTAAACGGAAAATTAAAACCAAGGATGTGATTTTATGAAAAAAATTATTGCAGCAATTCTTGCTGCTGTTATGCTTCTTTCCTTCGCGGGTTGTTCCGAAGAAAAAACCGAACCCACCGAAATTACCCCCGGAAGAGGAAAAGTTGAAAATGGAATTTATGAAAACACCGCTTTCGGAATTAAATTTGAAGCAGGCGAAAACTGGTATTTCCTTTCCGATGAAGATATTGCAAAAGCAATGGGAATTGCGGCGGAAGAAATGTTCGGCGAAGGCGCAGAAATTACCGGCGACCATATTTACGATATGTACTGCGTCGAAAACACCAACGGAACCACTGTTTCAATAAACCACGAAAACCTTGGAACCGTTGCCGAATTTACCGACGAAAACTATTATCTTGAAACCGTTATGACCCAGCTTATTTCCACCGGCGTTGAAAACGGTGTTGTGGATGCAAAAATAAGCGAAATAAAAGTCGGCGGCGAAAAAGCCCCCTGCCTTTATATCGAACTTAACTACGGCGGCCAAACGATTTATCAGTATCTCGTTGTAAAAAAGAACATGAGCTGGATGTCAATGGTCACCATGGCGACTCTTACCATGGATGAACTTGA
This sequence comes from Oscillospiraceae bacterium, assembly GCA_017435745.1. Taxonomy (GTDB): domain Bacteria; phylum Bacillota; class Clostridia; order Oscillospirales; family Ruminococcaceae; genus UMGS1668. The sequence continues at coordinate 17,508 of JAFSEN010000039.1, read as the reverse complement.
CGGAACTCTTGCAAAGCTTACTTTCTGACAACAAAAAAATAAAACCCCCGGAACTCTTTTGAATTCCGAGGGTTTTTGTTTTTTTAATCAGTCATAACTTCTCATAACGGAAACAACTTTTCCGAGAATATCAACAGAATCGACGATAATAGGATCATAATCGTCGTTTTCCGGCTGAAGGCGGAAATGTCCTTCTTCTTTATAGAAGCGTTTTACGGTCGCGGAATCGTCCACAAGGGCAACAACGATCTGGCCGTTTTGCGCTTCCGGGGTTTTTCTTACAACAACAATATCTCCGTCAAGGATTCCGCATTTGATCATCGAGTTTCCGTGGACATGCAGAGCAAAAAGGTCGGCGGTGTTTCCGGCATAGGGAACATATTCGTCAACTTCTTCCTCCGCAAGAATCGGGGAGCCGGCGGCAACATGGCCGAGAACGGGGATCGTTCCGGGGGGAGTTGTGTTTTTGATGCTTATGGCGCGGTTCTGGTTTTCACCCATAGAAATCCTGCCTTCGGCCTGGAGTTCCTTAAGGTAACGGTGAACCGTGGAGGTGGATTTTATATCAAGTTCGGCGCAAATTTCCCGAACTGTGGGCGGATAGCCGTTTTCCTTGATAAAATCCGTCATATAATTAAGAATCAGATCGGCTTTGTTTCCCATAAAAAACAAACGCTCCTTTCAAAGAATCATAATATTCCAAATGCATTATAGCACATATGTTCGGGTTTGTAAACATATGTTCGATAAAAATTTTGATGTTTACAATTTGTTCAGGAAAATATTATTTTTCTTCACGGGTTGTTCACTTTTCCTTAACAAATAAAAAAATAAAGATGATATAATATAGATGTACTCAAAAAGAGCCGCAAACTTTTTGAGTTACACCCTCCTCAAAAACTCAAACTAATTGACTTACAAAAAAAGAAAGAACACCGGGATTGACCACCCCGGTGTTTTTTCTTTTTTACTGAAAATTGTAGAAAAAAGCTACAATTGACAGCTTTGTTTTTAAATAATATAATATTCTTCGGTTTGATTTTTTTAAAAGAGAAAAAGGGGGCATTTTTTTGGCTTCTGAAGTTTCTGCAAAGCGAATCGATATGACAACCGGTTCAATCTGGAAATGTATGGTAAGCTTTGCAATTCCGGTTTTCATAGGACATCTTTTCCAGCAGCTTTATAACACCGCCGACAGCATAATCGTCGGAAACTTTGTGGGAAAAGAAGCTCTTGCGGCGGTTGCAAGCAGCGGAAACCTTATTTTTATGATGACCGGTTTTTTCATGGGACTTTGCATGGGCGCCGGCGTAATCATAAGCCGCTATCTCGGCGCAAGGGATTTTGAAAAAATGCAGAAAGCGATACATACGGCCGTTGCCTTTGCCCTTTGCTGCGGCGTAACGCTTTCGGTTCTGGGTCTTTGGCTTGCCCCGAAACTTCTGATACTTATGAAAACCCCGGAAAATGTTCTTCCCCTTTCGATAACCTATTTCAGGATTTTCTTTTTCGGAAGTTTCTTTTCCCTTACCTATAACGTCTGCGCAGGAATATTGCAGGCGGTGGGCGATTCAAAAAGCCCTCTCAAATTTCTGATAACAGCTTCGATAACAAACATAGTGCTCGACCTTGTTTTTGTCGGGGTTTTTAAATTGGGCGTTGCGGGCGCGGCGGTTGCAACTGTTATAAGCCAGATGCTTTCGGCGGTTCTCGGTTTCAGAAAACTTCTTATGAGCGAAGGTTATTATAAGCTCCATATCGATAAAATACGTTTTGATTTCGGCCGCCTTAAAGAGATTCTTCATCAGGGAATTCCTTCCGGCATCAACAACTCCATAATTTCAATCGCAAACGTAGTTGTCCAATCCAACATCAACGCTTTCGGCGATGACGCAATGGCCGGATGCGGTTCATATTCGAAAATCGAAGGTTTCATCTTCATTCCGATAATGTCCTTTTCCATGGCAATAACAACTTTTATCGGCCAGAACCTCGGCGCAGGAAATCACGACCGCGCGCTGAAAGGTTCCCGTTTCGGTGTATGCGCGGCAATGGCTTCTGCGGAAATTCTCGGCGCTATCCTTTGGGTGATCTGCCCTTGGGTAATTCCGCTTTTCAATGATGACCCCGCCGTTGTGGCAATCGGCGTTAACCAAATGAGGACGGAATCCATATTCTTCTTCCTGCTGGCTTTTGCCCATGCGGTTTCCGCAGTAATGCGCGGCGCAGGAAGAGCAAAAATGCCAATGTACACAATGCTTCTTTGCTGGTGCATAATCCGCGTTACCTATATAACCGTCGCGGTAAAATTCTTCCCGGTTATAGAAACCGTTTATTGGGCATATCCCCTTACCTGGGGGCTCAGCTGTATTATATTCCTTATTTATTATCTTAAAGGCGATTGGCTCCACACATTCGATTACAGATAAAAAATACCGGCGGATCTTTCCGCCGGTATTTTTGTTTTTTTTGATTATCAGAGTCCTTCGTCCTCAACAAATTTATAAAATGCCGCTTCAGCCGCTTTGTCCTCCGGACGGATCGTTCCAACCGGCGCGGTATAGACCATATATTCTTCGTTTCCGTCGATTCCGAAAACCTTTGTGCAAAGATCATGTGAAAAAGCGCCGATTCCGCAGGTTCCTATTCCAAGGGCGGTTGCCGCAAGATAAAGGTTTTGGCAAAGGTGGCCCGCATCAAGAAGAGCGACCCTGTGGGAATGGGTTCCGTAACGCCATTCGGCGCGGTATGCAACCATGGTCCAATAAAAAACAACGTTGGCTTTTTCTGCCCATTTCTGTCCGCAAAGGGTTTCGGTAATAATCTCTTCCGGGTTTTCCGGCTTGCCGATAAGTTCAATGGAATGTTCCATGGGAAGATAATGATAAATTCCCGGTTCGAGGCCGTCGATTTTACGGATTATGAGATATGTTTCAAATTCATGCCTTGCGCCGCCGCAGGGAACGGTTCTAATTGTGGCATAACTTTTTCCGCGGATGCTTTTAATTCCCTGGGTGGCCCAAAGCAGGAACGAAAGTTCATCAAGGCTCATATCCTCTTCGGTATATACCCTTGAACTTCTTCTGTCCCGGATAAGGGAAATTACGTCATTGTTGAGAGAAAGTCCGGAAAAATCAAGGCTGAGGCCGATTTTTGCGGAATCTTCCGCCATCGGTGCCTTGCAAAGAGGAGGTTGGGGAAGGCGAAGCTGTTGATCGGAAGGATTAAAATCGCTGTCCGCGGTCAAATCGTCGTCGTGATATCCGTGCATAAATCTTCTTCCCTTTTCAATAAGTTCCTGTTTAAGTTTTTCGTCGATCATTTTTAAAAACCCCCTTTGAATTATAAAGCAATCTTATCACAACAAAATAAAAAAATAAACCCCCGGAAATTTCCGGGGGGTTTGTTTTTTTATTTTGCGCTGCGTCTTAAAAATTTCGGCCGGAAAACATAGACATAAACGTTCATAATCTGGGTAAGCGCAAAATCATAAACGAAGAAAAGAACGTTTCCGAGCCCAAGCATTATATAAACGGAATATTTTCCGAAATCGCCGAATTCCGTAAGAATATCCGGCATCTGGAAAACAAAAATTATTACCGTGTATGCAAGAACGACACAGGCGTTGAAAACAATAAGCTTAAGGATAAGCGAAAGGGGTTTGAATTTTATCTTTTCAAGCCAGAATTTTGTAATTGGGTAATGTCCGAAGAACATTACGAACATAAGCATGGCTTCCTTATCCGGGGTAAGGATCATTGAAAGGATCGAAACCGCGGCATAAAGGGTAAAAGCCCAGTTTGCACCGGTTTCAACGGCAACGGTTACCATTAAAAGTCCCGCAAGACAGGGCATTGCATAGGTTGCAAAAGGAAAAACGCCGGTCATGAACATCAAAAGGGTGCAAAGCGCCGCAACCATTCCACAAAGGGCAACCTTTTGGCTTTTCTTTGTCATAATGCAGTTTTCTCCTTTCCCGATGATTTGAAACTTGTAGGGAACGTCGTTCCCGACGTTCCGAAAAACGGACCGCTGAGGACAGCGGTCCCTACATTGAAAAATTTTTTATCAGCATCCGTTTCCGCAAAGGCAGTCCATGCACATCATCGCCGTGCAGCAATCGCAGCAATCGCAGGGGCAACCATAAAACTGGGTGTTGGTGGTTCTTCCCGGGGAAGAACCATATTGCTGCTGATAAGCCATGCGCTGATAAGCGGCGGCATATTCCCTGTTGCCCGGTTCCATCTGGTAAGCCCTTTGGAAACATCTCGAAGCTTCGCCGAGCCAGCCCCTTCTGTAATAAATGCTTCCTTTAAGAAAATACCATTCGGCGTTCCGGTTATATTCCGGAACTCCGTCAAGAATTTCGTCCGCTTCCGCAATGCGGTTTTGCTGAATAAGTCTTCGAACGTCGGAATACTGGCTGTTCTGGGAATATCCGGTTCCGTAACCGTTATAGCTTGCGCCGCCGTATCCCTGGTTATAACCGCCGTAATTTCCGCCGGAACTTCCGTAAGAAGTTCTTCCGGCTTTGCGGTCTTTCTGAATCTGATCATAAGCGGCGTTTATGTCCTTCATCTTTTCCGCCGCAATATCCGCAAGGGGATTGTCAACATATTTATCCGGATGATATTTGCGAACAAGTTCGCGATAAGCTTTTTTAATTTCTTCGTCGGTGGCGTTTTCGGAAACGCCGAGCACCTTATATGGATTATCCGTTATGTTCTCCCCCTTTTTTGTTTATTATTCGTTCAACTTCCGCGGTTAAACCAAGACCTATTGTATTTTCCGCTATTTCCTTGTATTTGTCAAGTTCAAGCAGTTCAAGGTCATCAAAAAGTTCCGCAGTTGTCATAAAAAGAACGGATTTTGCTTCGCAAACGGCGTTTTCTCCGCCGAAAATAAAAGGATTGTAGTTGCCTTTTTTAATATCGTCCTCAAGGTCATCAAGAGCATCGCAAAGATAGATGTATCTTCCGAGAAGATAGCCGAATCTTTCGAGGATCTTTTCGTTTTCGCCGTTTCCGCCAAGGACCATTATTTCCGAAAGGAATTTTGCTGTCGGTTCGGCGGCTTCATCCGAAAGGGAGGATTTTTTATCCTCAACCGCCCTTTGCGCCGCCATCATTCCGGAAGCGGCCTTGTCGATTATTTCCGCTTCATTTCCGGAAGAAAGGGCCTTTTTTCTTGCGGAAGAAGCAAAAGGCAAAAGCAAAGCGGCCCTTATCTTATGAAGAAAACCTTTGTCCGCAAGGTCATCTTTGATTTTATAATAAGTGAGCACCATTGCGGCTTTTGCCGCAAGAGAAATCGCCTTGTTTTCGGTGCAGCGGCATTGTTTTTTAAAAGGGTGGGCTATGCACGAGCATTTTTCAAAGGAAGGGCAGCAGTTTTTGTCGATTGACATAAAAAGCATCGCCATAAACGCAAAATCATAGCTAAGGGTCATTCTTGCAAAAAGCCCGTAGCTTCTGCCAAGTTCCTTGCAAAGTCCGCAGTAAACCGCTTTATAATCCTCCGCTTCGCGGATTTTAAGTTCCGGGCGGAAAGGTTTTATATATCCGAACAAAGCGCAGGACCTCCTTTTAATATTCTTTTGAATATTTTACACCATTTTTGCTGAAAAGTAGTTAATAAAGTGTAAAAAGTCTTTTATTAAAGCCAATATTAAAGAAAAAGGAGAAAAATAATGTGCACCGCAATAAGTTTAAGTTCCGGCAAAAGTTTTTTCGGAAGAAATCTTGACCTTGAATACAGCCTTGGGGAAAATATCGTTGTTCTGCCGAGGAATTTTCCTCTTCGTTTCTTAAAAATTCCGGAATTGCGCCGCCATTTTTCAATTATAGGAACGGCGATAATTTCCAAAGACTATCCGCTTTTTTATGACGGAATTAATGAGCATGGGCTTTTCGGCGCCGCGCTGAATTTTCCGGAAAATGCCGCATATTTTTCGGAAAAACCGGGCGTGGAAAACGTTGCTTCATTCGAAGTTATACCGTGGATACTCGCTTCGTGCTCAAACATTGCGGAAGCAAAAGCCGCTTTTGAGCATGCAAATATTTTGAGCACGGATTTCAGCAAAGAGCTTTCCGCAACGCCTCTCCATTGGTTTTTTGCGGACAAAACCGGTTCTATTGCCGTTGAACAAACCAAAAAAGGTCTTTCGGTTTATAAAAATCCCTTCGGCGTTCTTACCAACAATCCGCCCTTTCCGTTCCATTCGGAAAATATTCGCGGGTATTTGAATCTTTCCCCCTTTGAACCGGAAAACCGTTTTTCAAAAAAACTTTCTCTTTTTCCATACAGCCGCGGAATTGGCGCGGTTGGTCTTCCGGGGGATTTTTCTTCCGTTTCAAGGTTTATCAAAGCCGCCTTTGCGAAAGAAAATTCAATTTCAAAATCTTCGGAAGAAGATGTTTCCGCCGTTTTTCATATTCTTGATTCCGTCGCCCAGATAAAAGGCTGCGTCCGTTTACCGGAAGAAAAACTTGAAAAAACGGTCTATTCAATTTGCGCCGACGGAGAAAACGGAATTTATTATTACAAAACCTATGAAAACAGCCGGATTTGTGCCGTTGATATGCAAAAAGAAAACCTTGAAAACGACCTTTTGGTTTTCTATCCAATGCGGATAAAACAGGATATCTTCCGGGTAAATTAAAAAAAGGCCCCCTTGCCTAAAGGGGGCTGGATTTTTATTCGCCTGCGAATAAAAAGACCGGGGGATTCTTTTTTTTGCCTTCCGGGTCGCTGTTTTCGGAACGGTCAAGACCGTTCTCTACGGCAAAACATGTATTTTACAAAAAGGAAGGTTTTTGTTTTAACCTCCTCGGAGGAGGAGGGGGGACCGTCGAAGACGGTGGAGAAGGGATTTTCCCGGAATCAGCTGCATAAAAAAAGACACTCCGATGGAGTGTCTTTTTTATTGGCGTCCCTAGCGCGATTCGAACGCGCGGCCTTTCGCTTAGGAGGCGAACGCTCTATCCTGCTGAGCTATAGAGACATTGCTAATATATTTTACTTTTTTGGCGGGGTTTTGTCAACCGGATATTATTTTTCCGGAAGATCCATTAACATATTTATGGTGCGGAAAATTTCGCCGCATTTGCTGCATTTCCATTCGGTGTCGCTTTTCTTTGCTTTTTTGTGGAGGTGCTCAAGAAATTCGTGTCCGCATTTCGGGCAGGGAACTTTTTCTTTTGTCCAAAGTTTTTTTAAAAAAGCGACTTCCTCGTCGCGGGTTTTAAAATACATTTTTTTCTCCTTTACAAAATCGGCTTTCCGTTCAGCACAGCTTCCCGAAGATCTTCGCCTTCATAGCGGAGCTTAAGCGAAAAGAAAGGTTCGTCCTTCTGCAAAAGTTCAAGAAAAATTCTGTCCCCTTCCCATTTGGGAATGGAATCAAGTTTTTCCCGGCTTATCCATTCAAGTTCCCCTTCGTCGCAATCCATAAGTTCGCCGGAAAAACCTGTTGCGGTAAAAAGGTGCATATATTCCGTTTCCCATTTATCGGAAACAAAGGTGACTATTCCCCGGTAGCGGTAATCCGTAAGGCTAAGGCCGGTTTCCTCTTTCGTTTCACGGAGAATACAATCTTCGGGGCTTTCTTTGTCCTCAAATTTTCCGCCTATTCCGATCCATTTGTCTTTGTTTGCGTCGTTTTCCTTTTTTACCCTGTGGAGCATAAGATATTTTCCGTCTTTTTCAATATAACAAAGGGTGGAATTTATCATTTTTCAAAAGCTCCTTTCAGCTTTTTTGCGGCTTCAACGTCCGCGGGACAATATTGGGGAAAATCCAGTTCTGCAGGCGAAAGCCATTTTATTTCCGTATGGAATGTTGGAAAAATTTCTCCGGAAAGGATTTTTGCCCGGATGAAATAAAAATAGATATCCTTTTCCGGATAGGAAAAAGAATATTCGCAGAAAATTCCGAAAGTTTCAATATCGACGGAAAGTTCTTCGCGAATTTCCCGGATAATAGCTTCCTCCGGGGTTTCGCCGGGTTCAATTTTTCCGCCGGGAAATTCCCAAAGGAAGGGGCAGTTTCCGCCGGGTCCCCTTTTGCAGAGAAGAAATTTTCCGTTTTCTTCAATAACCGCGGCAACAACTTTTATCATAAGATCACCGGCTTATCCAAGTGCGATATCGAGGATCATCATAAGCGCAAAACCGATTGCAACGCCGATGGTTGCAATATTGCTGTGCTCGCCGTCCTGAGATTCGGGAATAAGTTCTTCCACAACAACATAGATCATTGCGCCTGCGGCAAAGGAAAGAATGAACGGAAGAACGGGTTCAATTATCGAAACAAGCGCAAGGGTCAAAAGCGCGCCCGCCGGTTCAACAACACCGGAAAGAAAACCGTATTTAAAAGCTTTTCCTTTGGAAAGTCCGGTCCCGACAAGGGGCATTGAAATAATCGCGCCTTCCGGGAAGTTCTGGATAGCGATACCGATTGCAAGAGCAAAAGCTCCGGCCGTTGTGATAACGCTTTCGCCGCTCAGCATTGCCGCAAGAACAACGCCAACTGCCATTCCTTCCGGAAGGTTGTGGAGCGCAACGGCAAAGACCAGCATAAAGGATTTTCCAAGGGTGGTTTTGCGGCCTTCCGGTTTGTCGGAATTGAGGTGGAGGTGGGGAATAAGGCTGTCAAGAATAAGAAGGAAGAACATTCCGCAAAGAAAACCCGCCGCCGCAGGAAGCCATGCAATCTGTCCGGCAGCTTCAGCCATTTCGATTCCCGGCATGATAAGGGACCAGACCGAAGCGGCCACCATTACACCGGAAGCAAAACCCAAAAGCGCTTTTTGGAGCTTTGGGTTCATTTCGCCTTTCATAAAGAAAACCGCAGCAGCGCCAAGGGTTGTTCCAAGAAACGGAAGAAGAACGCCGATAAACACTTTCATTGTATCTGTCATAAAGGAAATCTCCTTTCAAAAAAACTTTGATTTAGAAGAACATTGTACCATAGATTAAAAATTGTCACAAGAAATTTTTTTAATCGGTGCAACAAAAGCCGGAAAAAAACGCACTTATATTATGGATACGGAAATTTTGGACCGGAGGTGTTTTTCATGAAAAAAGTTGTTTTGATTCTGGCGGCTCTGCTTTTGCTCTGTTCCTGCGGAAAGGAAACTTTTGAAAAGCCGGAAGTTCCGGAAGATGCTCCGGTTTTTGAAGAAACAAACCCGGGCGAAAACTGTTCACTTCCGGAAGATTTTTCTTCCGAACCGGAAAAAGTTCCGGAAGAAACCCCGGAAAAGATTCCGAAAGAAAACCCGGATTTCGAGTTTGAAAAACCCGAAATTCTCTATCCGGAAAATATTCCGGAAGAACTTTTTAAATCCGCCGCCTTTGCCGAAGCAATGGAACGCCCTTCGGTTATCCTTTATGATTATGAACCCATAAGCGATTGCCTTGCGGCGGTGAATTTTGTTGAAGCAGCGGAAAAAGGCGAACATTCCGAACTTTATATCTATAATTTTCACAATGCGGATCAATATAATCCGAAAAACGCATATTGTTTTAATTATATCTGCGAAGAAAACGTTATAGTCCGAAAATATGAGGATTATCCGGATTGGGGAAAGGCGGGAAAATCTTCAGAGATATTCTATATTGATAAAGCATATATAAACGATTTCGGATTTTTCACCACAGAAAAATCCGGCTTTGAACCGAATTATCACCAGGTGATAAGCGATTTTGCACTTTATGAAAATGCGGCTGAACACCGCGCCCTTAAAGAAAAATATATCGACCCGATTTTTACAATTACCGTAAGCCCGGAGGAATTCAGCTCCGTTTCGGACCTTTCAAGCTATTTTATATGGATTTTCGAGGATATTTATAATTATGAAAACGGCCATGACCCCTGGCAGGAATACGGAAACAACTGGCCGCTTTCCGAAATTATTTCGCTTCTTAACCGATATTTTGAAGGTGTTACGAAAGAAATGGTCCTTATAAATCGCCGAATCGAATATGATCCGGAAACCGACACCGTTTTTTATGAAGGCGGAAGAGGCGGCGTCTCCCCGGAAAGAAGAGTTTTTGATTTTGAACAAAACGGCGATATCCTCACCCTTTATTATTTGCTTTACCACGAGGAAAGCGGAACAATTTATGACGACAGATATTATGCCCTTGAAATAAAGCTTCTTGATGACGGAAGCTTCCGCTATATCTCCCAAACTGCTATAGAAAAGGAGCGATAAAAAATGAAAAAACTTCTCTTGATTTTGCTTTTGGTTTTGGTTCTTTGCGCCTGCGGAAAAACCGAAGTTCCTCCGGAAGTTTTGCCCGAAAGCGAAAATTCCTCTTCCGAAGAGGAACCTTATGAATGGCACCCCCTTGTGTATGACAGAGTTGACAAACATATTTTTGAATATGAATTCCGCCATAATTTCTGGGCGGAGGAACTTTCCGAAAGGGGAATTTCCGTTTCCATCGAAAACCGGGAATTTACCGGAAAGGAAGAATGGAAAGCGGAACTTGTTTTTAAAAATTCAAAAACCGAACTTTCGGTTCCTTTCGGCGGAATTTTCGATTTCAACGGAAATATCTATTACGGAAAAGTTTTGTTCCCGGACGAAAAAACGGCGGTTTTCTGCGGAAACAAAAAAGCCCTTTTCTTCAGTACAGAAACCCTTGAAGTTTGGGATTTCGTTCCGGAAATTCCGGATTTCGGAAAAGAGGATATTTGGATAAACGGCGCCGGAACAAACGAAAAAACAGGCGAGATCCTTCTTTTTGCAACGCCTATGGATCATTTCCAGACCGGCGAAGTTGAAACAAAAGCCCTTGTTTTTGATAAAAAAGGAAAATTCCTCGGCCAAAGCGAAACAAAGCTTCGGGGAACGGCAAAAAGCGGAGAAAAAAACATCCCGTTTTTCTTTACAAAATCCGCTTATTTTGAATATTGCGGCGAAGCTTTTCTAAACCTCGGCTACGAAATAATAAACCTTGAAAACAAAACCGTTTGGAAAGAAAGCGACGACCGGATCACTGCGGAAAACGAAGAACATCTTCTCGAAATATCTTTTGTAAGCCCGAAGCAAACCGAAGAGGGAAAAAGCGGCTATCTTGCGGTTCTCTATAAAAACGGAAAAGCGGTAAATTCAATGATTTTTCCCGAACCGAAATTTTGCGACCCCAACTATGCGGGAAGCGACGAAAAGGAATTTCCAAAACTTACAGTCAAAGGCGAAACCGCAGTTTTCCGCTTCGATTATTTTGCAATGACCCTTACTCTCGATTTTGAAAAACATAGCCACAAACTCGAATTCAACCCGACGGACGCAAACATTGACGAATATTCGGAACCGATAGAAAGTTCAAACGGGCTTTATTCAATCTGTTTCTTCGGACGTTACGGAGCGGGAGATATTTCCTACCGCCATGTTTCCCTTCGGGACAACATAAGCGGAACGCACCGCTATATCGGCGAAATCGGCGGAATGTACGGCGGTTATAACGGAATCGGTTTTCTTAAAAACAACGACATTTACATCTATGATAATTACAGCCTTAAAATCCTCGATGTTTTCACTTTAAAAGTGAAGTTCGATATAAACAAAAACTTTCCTTTGGGCCATGATGAAGAAACAAACAGCGGCCGCGGAATCCTCACTTTCCGCCGTGACCCCAATGATTTCAGCTATATAATAGTTTATTATGAATATGAAAACGGTCTTCAGTGGGACGAAAACGACAATATAAAAAACAGCAATTACAAAATCGGCTTTTTAGATTCCGAAGGAAAGCTTTTGGAAAGCTATGATACCGGGTATCCGCTTATGGGCGATCCTTTCGGACTTTGCAATGTGGATATGCGTTATTCCGAAGATGAACTTACTCTTATCGTAACCGGAAACCGGGGCACAGTTTGTCTCGAGGGCGTTTTCAATATGGAAACAAAGGAATTTAAAGTGATTTAATATACAGAGCCGGATTCCGAAGAACGGGGCATTTGCAAGAGATGCCCCGTTTTTTGGAATCAAGTTGTTGACAAATCAACAACGATGGTGTATGATATTTAACATCAACTTGTTGATAAGTCAACTTTGTTAAAAAACGAGGTACAGAAATGATAAGCAGATTTGAACAGTTTTCATACGTAATTTCCGGAATCAACCGCCAGATACAAAAAATCGAAAGGGCGGAAATGATAAAACGCGGCTTTAAAGGCGCCTTTGCCCAATATCTTGCAACTCTTCACCGCTATGAAGAAGGGCTTACCGCTTCCGAACTTTGCGAAATCTGCGATAAAGACAAAGCCGCGGTTTCAAGAATAATCGCCGAAATGGAAGAAAAGGAACTTGTTGAAAGACCAAAAAAGAGCGTAAGGGGGTACCGTTCCAAAATAACCCTTACTGAAAAAGGAAAGGAAACGGCGGATTTTGTTGCCGAAAAAGCAAAACTTGCGGTTTCCGCAGTTTCCGGCGAAGTTATGACCGAACAGCAAAGAGAAGAATTATATCTGATTCTCGATACGCTTTATAAAAATCTTCAGAAAGTAGGAAAAGAAGGCATCCCCCAGGATTGATTTAAGGAGAAAAAATATTGAGTATAAAAATCGTTCTTGATTCCACAACCGACCTTGTGCCGGAACTTGCCGGAAAATTTGAAACCGTAAATCTTACGGTAAATTTCGGCGAAGAAGAATTTATCGACGGAATCACCATTACAAAAGAAGAATTCTATGCAAAACTTATCGAAAGCGACGTAATGCCCACAACAAGCCAGGCATCGCCGGAAGCTTTTGAAAAAGTTTTCAGAAAAATAATCGAAAACGGCGACGAAGCAATATGTATAACTCTTGCTTCAAAACTTTCCGGAACTTACCAAAGCGCCTGCATTGCCGCCGCCGAATTTCCGGGAAAAGTAAGGGTTATAGACGGAAAAAGCGTCGCCATCGGAACGGCGATTCTTGCGGAATATGCCCTTTCCCTTGCCGAAAAAGGCTGCAAAGCGGATGAAATCGAAAAAGAAATCGCCGAAAAGCGCGAAGATGTAATAATTGTTGCCCTTATCGATACCCTTGAATATCTTAAAAAAGGCGGCCGCCTTTCAAAAACTGCCGCTTTTGCCGGAAGTTTGCTGAATATAAAACCGGTTGTAAGCCTTGTTGACGGCGAAATCAACATTCTTGGAAAAGCCCGGGGTTCAAAACAGGGCAACAACTTCCTTGTAAAGGAAATTGAAAAAGCCGGCGGGGTCGATTTTTCAAAACCCGTCCTTCTCGGATACACCGGCCATGACCGCTATATGCTCGAAAAATATGTCGAGGACAGCCGCTTTCTTTGGGAAGGAAAAGCCGAAAAACTCCGGGAAACCTGCATCGGAAGCGTAATCGGAACCCATATCGGTCCCGGCGCAATAGCCGTTGCGTTTTTTAAAAACAGCTGAAAAGCAAAAATTTTTCATAGTGCAATCCCAAAAAAACAAAGGGCGGAGCAAAATTGCTCCGCTTTTTGTTTGCGTGCTCACAAAAAAAGAACCCCGTGCTCATTTTTTGAGCACGGGGTTGCCTTTGTATAAAAATCAGATTCTTTCGATGAATTCTTCAAAAACGCTGTTCCATTTTGCGGGATATTCAAAGAACATAAGGTGGCCGCCCATAACATAAGTTTCGGTTCCGGGGAAGTTTTTGGAATAGAAAGGCTGCGCAACGTTTGCCCAATGTTCCGCAATAAACATAAGGCTCGGAAGGTTCTGGCTTACGGAAAACGCGGTGTCGTAATAATTGGAGAAAATTGCGCTTGCAAAAAGCTCGCCGCAGATCCAATAAGGGGTTTTTCCGGACATATCGAGAAGATAGCTTATCTCTTCTTCGGTCATTTGGTGCTGGATCATGGTGCCTTCGGCATATTCTTTGAAAAATTCGCGGGTGCCTTCGGGGGTTATAAGAACGCGGCTTGCAACTTCGGAAAGTTCCTCAATGGTGCCTTCGGTCCACCATGCCGGGTCCGGATGAAGAGGAAGCGGGGACATATCGATTGTAACGGCGGCTTTTAATTTTTCTGTGCCGAACTGTTCGATATAGGACCAGGTGTCAAGGTTGCCGGTGCTCCAGCCGACAAGAATAACTTTTTCAAGGCCGAGGGCATCGATAAATTTTGCAAGGTCCTGCCCGTGGGTCACATAGTTGTTTCCGGAATTTCCTTTGGTGGAAAGTCCCTGGCCTCTGGGGTCAATGGCAATGGCACGGTATTTTTGGGAAAAATATTCAACCTGCGCTTTAAAAATATCTCCGGAAAAAGTAAGACCGGGAATAAAAATAATCGGGTCGCCTTCGCCTTTTTCAATGTAATGGATTTCAACATTGGTATCAACTGTCTGATATTTGCTCTGAAGATAATCTTTTGCCATGGTTTAAACCTCCTGTTTTTTATAAATTCTACAGCTGAATTATAACACCGGAAAAGAAAATTTTCAATAATTCGGTGTCGATACAACAAAAATGGGCCCATCCGAAAAGATGCGCCCATTTTTCCGTTATAAGTTTTTGGCTTTCCGAACAAGATCCGGAACAATGTTTTCATATCCGTGGTTTTTAAAAACAAAAGTCTGTCCCGCGGCGATAAAAAATTCCTTTTTATTTCTGAGCCCGCAATCGGTTACCGCAGAAAGAGGTATTGCAAGATAAGGTTTTACGCCTCCATTGCCGGAAGCAGCAGAAACCCCTTCCGCAATAATTGCGCCAACAAGGCCGCCGCCAACTCCCATGGCGACTTTTGCGTTTTTGGAAAATGCGCTTTCTTTGCTAAAAAGAATGCGTCTGTCGGTGATTTCCATGTAATAAACAGATTTTTTGTCCGTTTCCGGCTGAAGAATAACTGTTTCATGGCTGTTTTTAATAACTTTTTCGCCGGGAAGCATTTCCCATTTTTTCATGGATTCATCCGCGTAACAAACTTGTTCCGGGGTTCTTTCCGGTTTCGGAGCGGGCGCGGAAAAAACTTCCGGTTCCGGTTTCGGTCCGGAAAGCTTGTGTCCGCATTTAAGGCAAAACGCGCTGTCCGCGGGGTTTGCTTCTCCGCAGCGGGGGCAGATTATCTGCGCAGGTTCCTGCGGTGCGGAAACTTTCGGTTCCGGTTCCGGTTTGGAAAGCTTGTTACCGCATTTAAGACAAAATCCGCTGCCGGCGGTGTTTGCTTCTCCGCAGCGGGGGCAGATTATCTGCGCAGGTTCCTGCGGTGCGGAAACTTTCGGTTCCGGTTTGGAAAGCTTGTTACCGCATTTAAGGCAAAATCCGCTGCCGGCGGTGTTTGCTTCTCCGCAGCGGGGACAGATTATTTGCGCGGGTTCCGGCGTTTTTTCGGGTTCCGGCGGAATCGGCGCTTCGGTTTTTACGGAAGGACCGGGAACCGCCGTATCATACATCACAAAACCGTCGCCCTTTGCCTTGCAAGGTTCTTCCGGAACTTCGATTTTCTGATTCTGCAGTTCCTGAATTTTGCGCTGAAGTTCCGCAATTTCTTCCTGGCGTTTTCTTTCCAGCTCAAGTCTTTCCTGGCGGATCCGTTCCTGTTCCCTAAGTTCGGCTTCTTCTTTCTGTTTTTTTTCAAAAAGAACTTTTGAACGCATAATAACTCTCTGAAGATCCTGGGAAGAAAGATCGTCGAGCATGTTTAAAATCTGGGTCGTTTTACTGTCAATCAAGGTAATCCTCCGGATAGCTCGCGTTTTTTTATTTTACGGTTATGCGGTTAAAACCAACCATTGTCGAATTTTCTGCGGAAGGAGCAAATTCAGCGGGAACGATGTTAAGGGTGTCGAAAACGCTGTTGATTTCTTCATATCCGCCTTCAATGGTGGAATACATCTGGAGTCTTATGGTTTCGTTGGCTGTTTCGCTGGGGAATACGATAAGTTCGCCGACATATCTTTCGGGGCCGTACATATCGGTTCTTGCAATATAGCGGATTACAGGATAATCGCCCAAATAATATTTTTGGTAATCAACAAGAATTATGGTAACGTCGTCGCCGAAGGATTTTATCATGCCTTCTCTGTCGCTTGCTTCGTAAGAAATATCGATGATCTCAAGCTGTTTTGTGCAGGTGAACATAAAGTTTTCGTCCGGGGAAAGAAGACCGTCGGGTTCGCTGCCTTCGCCGGGAACATAGGTGTATCCGGGAAGATAAAGTTCGGTAAGTCCGTATGTAAGGAAACCGTATTCGTAAACCGCACCGTAAATGCAAGGGTCGGTAAGAGAAACGGAAGGTTCCTCAAAAACAGGGTCGGAACTGGAACTGTTGCTTACCGGAGGATTGGGGTCGTCATCAAGGCTGTTAAGGAACAACCCGGTGATAAGTTTTGCAACAAAAACAACGGCAATAAAAACCACGATGCCGATAATGATTTTTACGGCAAGATTGCCTTTTTTCTTTTTGGGAACGGGAATTTCAACAGTTTGCGGCGCAGAGGGTGCCGCGGGCTGGCTTTGGAAATTGTTTACCGGGGCTCCGCAATAGTTGCAGAACTGGGCATGATTCGGGATTTCTTTTCCGCATTTGTTACAAAACATTTTAAATTCCTCCTCATATCTGCTGATGAAAAACAGATATTGCTTGTATTTAAATTTATTATATTCTTATATTGTAATGATGTCAATTATTTCCAGCACCTAAAAAACGCAGAAAACCAAAAAAGAAAAAAGGCGGAAATTTGTCCACCTTTTTACGTTGTTATAATATACCAAAATCGTTTAAATGCTATTCAAAGGTTCCCAAAAGCGGGTAAATCAAATTGTGTAGAAAAATATTGCTATAAAGTGTGTTTTAAAGAGTGGATTTGTTAAAATTCACTCTTTTTTATATAAACGTTATAGAGCAGAGCACCCAACTTGCCCAACAAATACGGACTCATAACGATCCTGTATAGAGAAACATTGAACGAAGCTTCAAACCCAGCGGAATGGCAAAAGTTTCTGCGAACCGCAGGATATAACTTTCGATTGGATTTCGATGACCGGATTCTTCTCTATGCGCAAAAGCCGGAACTAACGGCAGCCTTAAAAATATGAATAGTTTATCGTATAGCGAATACAATAGAGTTAGTGCATTTGCGTATTAAGTTCTCGATAAAAACGGCTTTTTAAGTCGACTTTCGGTTAAAAAGGTGCTATTTTTATCTTAAAGTTAGGACGCTTGCGTACAAAGTTCAAGGTGAAACGCTATGATAACGGTATGTTTCATTGCAACCTGATAGATTTTCTTTTTAGGAAACGTTGAAATATTCTAAAGAAAAACATTTCAAAGCACCTCATTGAGGTGCTTTTTTATGATTAAAATTGATAGCAGACGATTTTGTATTTGAGAATTCGGAGGGCGTTTTGGAGGGCAATTGCGAAAATTCTGCCGTTTTCACATAAAACTTCGGATAAAAGAAAAAGCGATAAATGGCTTAACAAAGCCATTTATCGCTTGGTGCCGGTGATGGGGGTCGAACCCACACGATATCGCTATCAACGGATTTTGAGTCCGTCACGTCTGCCAAT